>JACRAB010000128.1 GCA_016213575.1 Actinomycetota bacterium | reverse complement strand
CGAAGAGGCCGAACTGCGGTGCCGCGGCCGACATCGCCAGTCCGGACAAGAACGCGGCGATCGTGGCGTTGCGGGAGAACGGGAATGCCCAGGCGCGACGCAGCGACCCTCCGGGCGATCGGCCGACCGGCCCGTGGCCCGTCACGGCCGCTCCGCACGCAGCGTCCTCACTCGATCGTCATCCGATCGTCGTCTCGAAGGGGTTCCAGGTCTCGCTCACGGGCGGGACGGGCGCGACGCTCGAGGTGATGTCGATCATCTGCCCTGCCTGCATCGACTCGTCCATGGCGATCATGACGTCGAGGATGTGGAGACCGAGGTCGGCCGAGGCGACCACGTCTCCTCCATTCCTGATGCGCCTGGCCATGTCGAGCGCTCCGATCCCGCGTCCGGCGACGACTCCTTCTGCCGGGATGGTGACCCACTGCGGCTCATCGGTGAGTGTCGCCATCGACGGCGCTCGGGTGATCTTGATGTCACCGGTGAAGACGTTGGGGTCGGGGACGAGCATGGTGCCCTCGGTGCCGGTGATCTCGATGCTGCCCGCTCGAACGAGCGGGGAGTCGAAGCTGAACAGGCTCTGCGCCATCCCGCCGTCGCTGAACTGGGAGATGGCAGCGACGTGGGTCGGCACCGACACGGGGAACTCGGTGCCGGCGAGGTCGCCGACCTCGATCGTGCGGGTGTCCCGGCCGGAGATGCCGACCGCAGCAACCCGTTGGTAGGAGCCGAAGAGATGCGCCAGGGCTGTCAGGTAGTAGGGGCCCACGTCGTACAGGGGGCCCGCCCCGGCCGCGAACAGGAACGCCGGGTTGGGGTGGAACAGCTGCGGGCCTGGGTACTGGATGACCGTCTGCGCGGACAACGGCCGCCCGATGTCGCCGCGCGCGATGAGCCGGCGGGCTGTCTGCAGGCCCGGCCCCAGGACGGTGTCGGGTGCCACGCCGACGAGCAGTCGGGCGGCCCTGGCCTGCTCGACGAGCGCGGACGCGGTGGCGCGGTCCACGGCGATCGGCTTCTCCGACCAGACGTGCTTGCCTGCCGACAGGGCGGCCGAGCTGACCTGCGCGTGCACGGCGGGCACGGTCAGGTTGACGACGAGTTCGACGTCCGGGTGGGCGAGCACGTCCTCCGCGGTGCCCCATCCGGCCACCCCGTGCTTGCCCGCCTGCTCGCGCGCCCGGTCGGCGTCGAGGTCGCCGACGACGAGGACGCGGACGTCGGGGAAGCCGGTGAGGTTCTCCAGGTAGGTGTCGCTGATCATGCCGGCCCCGATCAGGCCGACGCCTACCGGCCCGTCGGCGCGATGGGTGCTGCTGCTCTCGCTCATGGTCCGTCTCGTTTCCGCGTCGGTGGCGTCGACCTGCGAAGGGTGGGTGTCAGTCCTGTGCTGTCGTCACCGTGAAGCTGGTGGTGAGCTCGGCGGTGGAGTCGCCGCCCAGGTAGACGTCGACGGTGGTGCCGTCGACGACCCAGTCGCGTGCGGCGGCGTTCCAGTAGGTCAGCTCGTCGCGTCCGAGCCGGAAGGTCGCCTGCCGGGACTCGCCCGGGGCCAGGCTGATCCGCTGGAACCCCTTCAGCTCACGGACGGGCCGGGACGCCGTCCCGTGGCGCTGGTGGATGTACAGCTGGGCGACCTCGTCAGCCTGGGTCGGGCCGGTGTTCGTGACCGTGACGGTGACCGTCACCGTCCCGCCGGCCGCCAGGACCGGGGTGGTGATGCCTTGGAGGTCGGTGGACAGGTCGCTGTAGTCGAAGCTGCTGTAGGACAGTCCGTGGCCGAACGGGAACAGCGGTGTGCTCGCCTCGTCCCAGTACCGGCGGGCCTGGTTGACCGGCTCGTGGGACACGGTGTGGCTGTAGGTCATCGGGACCTGGCCGACGGTCCGCGGCCAGCTGAACGGAAGCTTCCCGCCGGGGGAGACGTCGCCGAAGACCAGATCGGCCACCGCGGCGCCGCCCTGGCTGCCCGGGTACCAGATGTCGAGGATCGCGGGCACGTGCTCGGCCGCCCAGCGCAGGTCCAGCGGGCGCCCGTTCATCACGAGCAGGACGACCGGGGTCCCGGTGGCGCAGACCGCCTGCAGCAGCGCGAGCTGGTCACCCGGGAACCCCAGGTCGGACCGTGACGCGGCCTCACCGATCATGTTCTGCCACTCGCCGAGGACGACGACGGCGACGTCCGCGTCACGTGCGAGGGCGACGGCACGGTCGAGCTCGGCCGCGTCGTCGAAGCCCTCGGGGTCGACGGGGTAGTTGTCGCCCCACATGTCGAACATGGATGGGAACGTGCGTTGCGCGGAGCGGATCCCCGGCGCGTACGTGACCGGGGCGTGGTCGCCCAGGTGGTCGCGGATTCCTTGAAGGACGGTGACGGTCTCGGTGGAGTCGTAGTCGAAAACCCACGGGCCGATCGTGTCCCGTCGGGAGTCGGCCAACGGGCCGATCACCGCGATGCTCTCCGCCCCGGTGAGCGGGAGCAACCCACCGTCGTTGCGGAGCAGGACGGCGGATCGTTGCGCCGCTGCCCGTGCCACCTCACGGTGGGCGGGGTCGGCGAGCACGGCGCGGGCCCGGTCCTCGTCGACGTAGGGCTGCTCGAACAGCCCGAGCCGGATCTTGGCCGCGAGGATCCGTCGGACGGCGGTGTCGAGTACCCGCTCATCGAGCATGCCCGCCTCGACGGCTGCGGGCAGGTGGGCGAAGGCCGGGTCACCGATCGCCATCTCGAGGTCGCAGCCCGCGCCGACTCCGCGCGCTCCGGCCTGGGCGAGGTCGGCGGCGAAGCCGTGGGTGCGCAGGTTGTGGACCGCCTGCGCGTCGCTGACGACGAACCCCTCGAAGCCCCACTCCCCGCGGAGCACCTCGTTCAGCAGCCAGGCGTTGCCGGTCGCCGGGATCCCGTTGAGGTCCATGTAGGCGGTCATGATGTTCCCCGCGCCGGCGTCCACCGCGGCCTTGAACGGCGGCAGGTACACGTTCCACAGCTCGGAGTCGGACAGGTTGACCTCGTCGTAGTCCCGTCCCCCGAGAGCGGCGCCGTACCCTGCGAAGTGCTTCGGGCCCGCGATGACCCGCTCCGCGGAGGCGAGGGAGTCGCCCTGGAACCCCTTGACCTGGGCGGCCGCGACCGCGGCGCCGAGATACGGGTCCTCCCCGGCGCCCTCGACGATGCGCCCCCAGCGCGGGTCGCGGGCGATGTCGACCATCGGGGCGAACGTCCAGTGGATCCCGACCGCCCGCGCCTCGCGGGCGGCGACCGCCTGTCCGCGTTCGATCACGTCCGGGTCCCAGGACGCGGCCAGCGCGATCGGCACCGGCAGGATGGTGCGCAGCCCGTGGATGACGTCGAAGCCGAAGATCGCCGGGATCCCCAGCCGGTTGCCCTCGATCGTCAGCCGCTGCAGCCGGTTGGTCTCGGCCGGGTCTGTGACGAACAGCAGGGAACCCACGTGGCCCTTCGCGAGTTCTGCCTCGACCATCGCCGGCTGCTGGGAGAAGTCGACGCGCAGCGTCTCCTCGATGTCCTGGGACGGCGGGAGGTTGTTGAAGTAGAAGAACTGCGTCAGCTGTCCGGCCTTCTCCGCCAGTGACATTTGTTCGAGCAAGGACTCGACGCGCTGCGTCACCTCGGTGTCGGTGAGCAGCCCCGAGGTCAGGTCTTCCGGCATGGCGGCCTCCTGGTCGTTCGGTGGTCGAGTGGTAGCCGACGGGCGTCCGTCGGGTGCCGGGGTGCGCCTGTCGTCACGGTGCCGACGGGCCTGCGTCGACGGCATCGGGCATCGGATACGCGACGAAGGCGAACTGCCGGCCGTCCGGGGACCAGCTGTTGACGTTCAACGTCCCCTGGCCCCCGAAGACGGCGAACCGGGCCAGCACCCGGCTCCAGTCGGTGGTCGCCACGAGCCGGACCTCGACCTGCAGGTCGGCCGGGTGGCCGAGCGTTCCCGGCGGGAACGCCACGTAGGTGGCGTGCCGGCCGTCCGGTGACAGGTGCGGGAACCAGTCGACCGTCTCGGACGGGACGAGATGCTCTGGGCGGCCACCGGCGGCCGGGATCCGGGCGAGCTGGGCGTGCCCGGCGCGACGGCCGAAGTGCTCGGTGTTGACGTAGAGCCAGGCTCCGTCAGGGGAGTACTCGGGGCCGTCGAGGTGCCCTTCACCTGCCGCGGGGTATCGGGTCGCGCCGCCGCCGGCCGCGACGAGCGCCAGCCGCCCGGCGGCCGAGAAGTCCCCGACGGGCAGCTCCACGAAGGCGAGCGTCCCGCCGTCCGGGCTCACGCCGTGCAGGAAGTGGTACCGGGTGTTGTCGTGCGTGACCCGGCGGACGCGCCCGCCCGCGAGCGGACCCGAGTAGATGTGTCCGTCGTTCGCGGACAGGTACACCAACCCGCGGGCCGCGTCGACGACGTGGTCGTTGTTGATCGGTGGGAGTCCTTCGAAACGGATGCGGTCCAGGGAGCCTGCGCCGTCGAGACCGAGCCGCCACAGGTGCCCGCCCCCGTTGAGCAGCAACGCGTCTGCGTCGGGCGCCCAGTTCGGCGCCTCGAGCAGCAGCGACTCCTCGGTGTGGACGACGTGCGCCGAGCCGGTGGCGACATCGGCCACCAGGACCTGTGTCCGTTGCCCGGGCGCCAGCGCGCGCGGCAGGCCGAGCGGCCACTGCGGATCGGAGGTCATCGGGTCTCCTCGTGGGTCTGCGGCGTCACGCGGTGGCCGACAGCTCGGGCCGCCCTGCCGGGCTGCCGTCGCCGAGCCAGCGGTCGAGCACGCCGGGGGAGAAGAGCTCGTCGATGACCGTGAAGGCCGAACCGGTCACGCCGGCGACTTGGCTGTGCAGCGACCGCACGATGCGCAGATCCCTCGTGGCCAGGGGCAGGGAGCGCTCGTAGACGGACTGACGGACGCCTGCGAGCAGGACGTCGGCGGCCTCGGCGACCTGGCCGCCGACGACGATCAGGGACGGGTTGAAGAAGTTGACGATGGCGGCGAGCATCTCGCCGACCAGGCGTCCCGAGCGGGTGAGCAGGGCGAGGCCGACGGTGTCCCCGTGCTCGGCCGCGAACCGCAGGTCCTCCACGGTGAGCTCACCGGTGCTCGCGAGTCGTTCGGCCAGAACCGGACTGGCGCCGTCCCGCGCCGCGCGCCCGGCGGCTGCCAGCAATGCACCCCCGCCGGCCACGGCCTCGAGGCAGTCGGTCTTGCCGCAGCGGCACACGATGCCGACGTGCTCGCGGATCGCGATGTGCCCGACATCGCCGGCGACGCCCTGTCCTCCGCGGTGCAGCCCTCCGCGGGAGACGACGCCGGCACCGATCCCCGTGCCGACCTTGACGTAGAGGAAGTCCTGGACGCCTGCGGCCTCGCCGACGCGCAGTTCCCCCAGCGCCATCGCGTTCACGTCGTTGTCCACCCACACCGGCGCGTCGTACCGTTCCTGGACCTGCTGCCGGATGGGGAACTCGTGCCAGCCGGGCATGATCGGCGGGGACACGAGCCGGGCCGTGGAGAACTCCACCGGCCCCGGGACAGCGATGCCGATGCCCCACACCGGAGCTCGGACCTGCCGGGCGTCGAGGAGCCCGTCCCACGCGTCGAACGCGACCTCGAGGGCGGCGGCAGGTCCTTCACCGATGCTGTGGGCGACCCGCGTCTGGGCCACGATCCGACCGGACAGGTCGGCGACCGCCAACCCGGCGGCGGTCGCACCGAAGTGTGCGACCAGAACGTGCCCCGCTTCGGCGACGAAACGCAGACGTCGCGGTGCCCTTCCCCCCGTGGACGGTCCTCTGCCGCTCTCGTCGACCAGCCCCACCTCGGCGAGTTCGCTGATGCGCAGGGAGACCAGCTTGCGGCCGAGCCCGGTGAGGACCTCGAGCTGGCTGCGGGTGACCGCCCGACCCGTGCGGACGAGGTCCAGTACCGCGGACAGGCTGGCCACTCGCGGATCGAGGAGCGAGGGCTGCGGGTGAGCCAGCGTGAGTGCACCCGGCCGCCCCGCCGCCGCGGGGCCGGCTGCCCAGTGCTCGGGGCCATGGATGCGCGTCACATCCTTATCTTCCATGCGCGATAACTTCTATGCAACAAGTGTTGACTTACGTGCATCACGCGCATAAGTTCATGCCGCTCGGGACGACCAATGTCGACGGCCGGAGGTGATCATGGGCCAGATCCTGGTGCGGCGGTCACCGCCCACGACCCTCGGCCGTGCTCTCCCCGGCCGTCGACGTCGGTCTTCCGCGAACCCCGCCGTGACCCGTCGGCCCGGCACGGAAGACCGCCTGCCGCGGACGGCGTCCGAGCCGTTGGTCATCGCCCACAGGGCCTTTCCGGTGGCGACCCGATCTGATGCACATCGGTTTCACGGCAGCAGGCCCGTCCTGATGCCGTGCTCTCCCGTCTGACGCTCCAGCTCGTCACACCCTCACGAGGAAGGCTCCGACCATGACCTCCACCCCGTTCACCCGCCGAGGATTCCTGGGTGCTGCTGCGGGCGCCGCGGCAGTCCCGCTGCTCGCCTCCTGCGGGTCATCGACGTCGTCCAGCTCTGGGTCCAGCGGAGGTGCGGCGGCGAGCGGTGCCATCAAGTTCTGGGACATGCCGTGGGGCGCCCAGGCGTACTCCGACGCCTCCAAGAAGGTCACCGAGGCCTATGTGCCGGAGGGCAAGAACCTCAAGGCGGCGTGGCAAGGCATCCAGTGGAACAACTTCTACCAGACCTTCGCGTCGGCGATCGCGTCGAAGACCGGCCCTGCGGTGTCGACCGGCGGCGGCTTTCAGGCGTACCAGTTCGCCGAGCAGGGCGCCATCGCGATGGCCGACGACGTCGTCGCAACGATGAAGACGAACGGCATGTTCGACGATCTGCTCCCGGGTGTGCTCGAGGGATTCAAGACCAAGGACGGTTACGTCGCGCTGCCGTGGCAGACCGACATGCGCGTGTACTGGTACCGCAAGTCGCTGCTGGAGAAGGCAGGCGTCGCCGTGCCGACCGACTGGCCCTCCCTGCTCGAGGCAGGCAAGGCGCTCAAGAAGATCGGCGTGATCGGCTTCTGCACCGGTTCCGGCGCGGGCAACTTCCTCGGCAACCACTGGGCCGTGTCGATGCTCATCAACAACGGCGGCGGCGTCTGGACGCCGGAGGGCGACATCGATGTTGTCAACGACCGCAACCAGGAGGCCGTCGAGTTCATGCTCGAGATGGTGTCCGCGGGCGCGATCGACCCGGGCGCGGTCGGCTTCACCACAGACAACATGGACGCGCAGTGGAAGAACAGCAAGACGGGCTACGGAATGTTCGGCGCCTACCTGCCGCAGCGGGTCGGTGACACGAGCGGTGACATCGTCGCCGCGCCGCCGCTGACCGGGCCGAACGGCGACAAGACCGCGCTGCAGTTCGTCAACAACATCATGATGTACAAGAACACTCCGGACCAGGCGTCGTCCGAGGCGTTCGTCATCTACTACCTGCAGCAGCTCAAGGGCTACTGGCAGCAGGCGCTCGTCGGCGGCCTGCCGGTGTTCAAGTCGATCACCGAGCTCCCTGAGTTCACCAAGGACCCGAACGCGGTCCAGATCGTCAAGGACTACTCCCCGATTGCGAAGACCTTCGCGGCTCGCGGGACGGCGAGCACGGCGAACACCGCGGTGCTCGACGGCGGCCAGGCGCTCAACAAGTTCGCCCAGAGCATCCTGACCGGCAAGACCGACGCGAAGACGATCCTCAACGACTTCGCGACCGGCCTCAAGGCCGCCGTCAAGTGACCGGACGGACACCCCGACGATGACCACCCTGACCGGTGGCCTGTCCCGGGCCCGCCGGGGGATCTCCCCCGGCGGGCACGGCGGGGCCCGCCGCCGCACCAGCACCCTCAAGGCGCAGACGAGGCGCACCTTCCTCGGCATGCTCGTCCCGTCGGTCGTGCTTCTGATCCTCATCAACGGCTACCCGCTCGTCTACGCAGCGGTCCAGGCCACGCACGACGGCTCGCTCATCGACGCGGGGAGCTTCGTCGGGTTGGACAACTTCTCGACGGTCCTCGCCTCGGGGGCGTTCTGGCGCGCCGCGCGCTTCACCCTGATCTTCACCCTCGTCGGGGTCTTCGGCTCCTGGGCGGTCGGCCTGGCGTTCGCCCTGCTGCTGCGCACGCGCATCCCCGGGCGCGGCATCTTCAAGGTGCTCCTGCTGCTGCCCTGGGTCGTCCCGATCGTCGTGTCCTCGACGGCCTGGAACTGGCTCGTCGCCACCGCAGACAGTCCGGTGCCGCGGATCTTCGAGGCTCTAGGCCTGGGCAGCCCGCTGTTCCTCGCCGACCCGAAGCTCGCCGCCGTCTTGGTGTGCGTCTTCAAGGTCTGGGTCAGCTTCCCCTTCATGATGATGATGTCCGCCGGCGCGCTCGCCGCCGTCGACGACACCCTGTACGAGGCGGCCAGCATCGACGGAGCCTCCAGCTGGCAGCAGTTCACCCAGATCACCCTCCCGCTGATCGCACGCCCCACCTACATCAGCTGGATCCTCATGACGGTGTTCTGCGTCAACGACTTCCCGACCATCTACCTGCTGACCACGGGCGGCCCGGTGGACGCCACCACGTCGCTCGTCGTGTACGCCTACCGCTCGGTGTTCCAGGACTTCCAGACCGGACCCGGCGTGGCCGTGGCGTTCCTGATGACCCTCACCCTGGTCGTCGTCTCCGTGATCCTCTACCGGCAGATCCGAAGGGCCCACGTCGAATGAGCGCCGTCCTGAAGTCGCCCACGGCCAACCAGATCCGTGCCCGGGAGGACCGCGGCCGGTGGTGGCGCTTCCTCCTGGTCCTCGTCATCACCGTCGTGACGCTCGTCCCGATCGGCGTGGTCGCCCTGCTCTCGCTGCTGCCGAGCTCCACGAGCACGACCACGGGCGTGACCTTCGAGAACTTCACGAAGGTGTTCCGGGACACCCTGGCCACTACCTGGATCAGCAACAGCCTCATCACCACGGGGGTGACCGTGCTCGTCTCCGTCGCCGTCGCGGCGCCGGCCGGCTACGTGCTCTCCCGGGGCCGGAGCAGGGTCGTCTCGAGCTACTCGCTGCTGCTGTTCGTCCTGCAGTCGCTGCCGATCATCACCTCCGTCGTCCCGCTGTTCATCCTCTTCGCCAACTTCGGCCTCGCAGACAGCTTGACCGGGCTGACGATCGTCTACGTCGCCGCCACGATGGCGGTGGCCACCTGGATGATGGCCGCCTACTTCGACTCCATCCCGGTGAGCCTGGAGGAGGCGGCCTGGATCGACGGGCTGTCGGTCTTCGGGTCCTTCCTGCGCGTCGTCCTGCGCAACAGCCTCCCGGGCGTCCTGTCCACGGCGATCTTCGCGTTCCTGCTCTCCTGGAACGACTATCTCGTCGCCCTGGTCTTCCTCCGCTCCGACGTCAAGTTCACGCTGCCGATCGGCGTCCAGTCGTTCTTCCAGCAGAACGCGACCGACTGGGGATCGGTCATGGCCCTGGCCGTGGTGATGATGCTGCCGCCGGTCATCGTCTTCGTGGGGCTCAACAAGTACTTCAGCGTCGGCGGCATCGGCGGATCGCTCGCCGGGCGCTGACCCTCCAGCAAGGAGCGGCATGTCCATCTCGGTCCAGCTCTACACCGTCCGGCACGCACTGGACGCCGACCTCCGTGGCGCCGTCACGCGGCTCGCGGACATCGGCTTCAGCCAGGTCGAGCCCTACAACTTCGTCGCTCTCGCCGACGATCTCGCCGACGCCCTCGCCACTACCGGCCTCACCGCTCCCAGCGGGCACGTGCCGCTGCTGTCGAGCGACCAGGACGAGGTGTTCGCCGCCGCGAGTCGGCTCGGGGTCACCACGGTGATCGACCCGTACATCCCCGAAGAGCACTGGAAGGACGCAGACTCGATCCGCGACACCGCGCAGAAGCTCAACCGCGCCGCCGAGCGAGCCGCCGAGCACGGGATCCGGGTCGGCTACCACAACCACTGGTGGGAGCTGCAGAACACCGTCGAGGGCACCTCGGCCCTGGAGTTCTTCGCCGGCCTCCTCGACCCCGGGGTCGTCCTCGAAGTGGACACCTACTGGGCCGCGGTCGGCGGCGCCGACCCGGCCGGCCTGCTCGAACGCCTCGGCAGCCGGGTCGTCGCCATCCACATCAAGGACGGCCCGAAGAATCTCGACATGAAGGCGCAGCTGCCGGCCGGCCAGGGGGCCATGGACGTACCGGGCGTCATCGCCGCTGCGACGTCGCTCGAGCTCGGCGTCCTCGAGCTCGACGACTACGACGGCGACGTCTTCGACGCCCTGGCCCAGTCGCTCGCCTTCGTCAGCAAGGTCATGGGATAGCGGATGCCGTCGAGTCCATCGGTCCCGCCGGCTCCGCCAGAGGGTTTCGTCAGCCTGTTCGACGGCACATCGCTCGACGGCTGGTTCGCCGTCCCCCGGACGTACGACCGGCTGTGGCCTGACGGTCCGACCGTTCGGGACCTGATCGGGACGCTCCCAGACGACTACGAGGCGATGGCGGCTGCGCACCCGGCCCGCTGGGAGGTCGTCGACGGAGCGATCGAGGGCTTCCAGGACCCGGACCACCCCGGCTACGGCGGCTACCTCGTCACCGAGCGGCAGTTCGGGGACTTCGAGCTCGAGCTGGAGATGAGGCATGACTGGCCGGCCGACACCGGCGTCATGCTGCGCCGGAGGCGGGACTCCTGGGCCGGGTTCCAGGTGCTCGTCGACCATCGCAAGTCCGGGTCGATCGGGGGCTTCTTCGGCAACGGGACAGGCGGGTTCCACGCCGTGCCGTACGTCCTCGACGCCACGCACGACGACGAGGGACGGCTCACCGGTCTCGTCGTCGAGGATCCCGCGACGAGCCTGGAGTCGATGACGCCGGACAAGCCCGCGCTGCTGCACCGCCGCGGCGACCCGGGCGAGTTCCTCGCCCGCTGGGACTGCGAAGGGTGGAACCACCTGCGGATCCGCTGCGTGGGAGCCAGCCCGACGATCACGACGTGGGTCAACGGGGTCCTGGTCGCCGAGGTCGATCTGGCCACGATGGAGCACCCGCACTACGACGCGGACGCCGTCGCCGGACACCTCGGGCAGGCCGGGCACATCGCGCTCGAGGTCCATGACAACGACCCGGTCTTCGGGCAGGCCCGATGGGGCAGCGGCGCGCGATGTCGATGGCGGGCGATCGCCGTCAGAGAACTGGGCTGACGACGAACTGGGCCGACGACGAACTGGGCTGATGACCTCGGCCCGCGCGGCACCCGCGCCCGCACGCGATCCACACAGGGAGAACGATGAGCGAGCCAGCAGCAGAGTCGGAGGTGGCGGCCCGGCGCACCTTCGGTGCGGTCGCTGCCGCGAGGCCGGCCGGGCTGCGGTCCGGCATCATCGGCGCCGGGTTCATGGGACAGGTGCATGCGCGGGCGGTGCGCAGCGCCGGGGGAACCGTCGCCGCGGTGGCCTCCTCGACCGTCGCACGGGGAGAGGCCGGCGCCGCGGAGCTCGGAGCTGCCTGGGCCGCGCCCTCGGCGCAGGCGCTCATCGCGTCGCCGACGGTGGACGTCGTCCACGTCTGCACCCCGAACCACACCCACGCGGACCTGGTCCGCGCCGCGATCACCGAGGGCAAGCACGTCGTCTGCGAGAAGCCGCTCGCGACGACCGTCGAGGACGCCCAGGACCTCGTGGAGCGGGCCGCCGGGGCGGGTCTGGTGTGCGCCGTGCCGTTCGTCTACCGCTACTACCCGACTGTTCTCGAGGCGCGCGCCCGGCTCGCGACCGGTGAGCTCGGCGCCGTCCACCTCGTCCACGGGAGCTACCTGCAGGACTGGCTCGCCGACACCGGCGACCAGAACTGGCGGGTGGACCCGGCGCTCGGCGGCGCCTCGCGGGCGTTCGCCGACATCGGCGTCCACTGGTGCGACCTCGTGGAGTTTGCCACAGGGCACCGGATCACCTCGCTCTCCGCGCGGCTGAAGACGGCCGTCCCGGTGCGAGTCGTCGGCGACGAGCTGCGCCCGGTGGCGACCGAGGACGCCGCGACCCTCGTCTTCGAGACCGACCACGGGGCGGTCGGCTCACTCGTCGTCAGTCAGGTCACGGCCGGGCGCAAGAACCGCCTTTGGTTCTCCCTCGACGCCGCCAAGGCCTCGTTCGCGTTCGACCAGGAGCTGCCGGACACCTTGTGGATGGGCAAGCGGGACGGCGTCGAGCTGCTCCAGCGCGGCGCCTCGCTCCGCTCGGCCGAGGCGCAGCGGATGACGGTCGTCCCTGCCGGGCATCCCCAGGGTTACCAGGACTGCTTCAATGCGCTCGTCGCGGACGTCTACGCCCGTGTCGCGGGCCGCCCTGCACCCGGCATGCCCACCTTTGCGGACGGGCTGCGCGCGGCCCGGCTCACCGCCGCGGTCCTCGAGTCGGCGGCGTGCGCGCGCTGGGTCGACGTCGCGTGACCTCTCACGTCTGGAGATCGGAGTTCTCATGTCCCGTCCGGTGACGCTCTTCACGGGCCAGTGGGCCGACCTGCCCTTCGAGGAGATGTGCCGGCTGGCCTCCGGCTGGGGGTACGACGGCCTGGAGATCGCCTGCTGGGGCGACCATCTGGACGTCTACCGGGCCGCAGAGGACGACGCCTACGTCGCGGAGAAGAAGGCGACCCTCGAGCGGTACGGCCTGGGGGTGTGGGCGATCAGCAACCACCTCAAAGGTCAGGCCGTCTGCGACGACCCGATCGACTTCCGTCACCGAGACATGCTCTCCGACCGCGTGTGGGGCGACGGGGACGCCGAAGGGGTCCGGCAGCGGGCCGCCGAGGAGCTGAAGCTCACGGCGGTCGCGGCGCGCAGGCTGGGCGTCGACACGGTGGTCGGCTTCACCGGGTCGAAGATCTGGCAGTACGTCGCCATGTTCCCGCCGGTGCCCGACAGCGTCGTCGACGCCGGGTACGAGGACTTCGCGACGCGGTGGAACCCGATCCTGGACGTCTTCGACTCCGAGGGCGTGCGGTTCGCCCACGAGGTGCACCCGTCCGAGATCGCGTACGACTACTGGTCGACGGTGCGCACCCTGGAGGCGATCGGCCACCGGGCGGCGTTCGGGCTCAACTGGGACCCGAGCCACATGATGTGGCAGGAGATCGACCCGGTCGGCTTCCTCGTCGACTTCGCCGACCGGATCTACCACGTCGACTGCAAGGACACGAAGATGGCGACCGGCAACGGCCGCAACGGCCGGATGGGGTCGCACCTGCCGTGGGGGGACCCGCGGCGCGGCTGGACGTTCGTGTCGACCGGCAACGGAGACGTGCCCTGGCAGAGCTGCTTCCGCACGCTCAACGCGATCGGCTACACCGGACCGATCAGCATCGAGTGGGAGGACGCAGGAATGGACCGGCTCCGCGGTGCCAAGGAAGCCGTCGACTTCGTCCGGGCCAACCTCTTCGACCCGCCGAGCACCAGCTTCGACGCCGCGTTCAGCACGCAGGCGTCGGCGGACGACGCATGACCAGGCCGCTGGGCGTCGGCTTCATCGGCGCCGGACCGGTGACCCGAGCGATCCACCTGCCGACCCTGGCCGACCTCGGGGATCGTCTGCGGACCGTCGCCGTCGCCGACGTCGACACGGCGACCGCCACCGCGGTCGCCGCCCGATGCCCTGGCGCCCGGGCCTGCACGGTGGACGAGCTGCTCGAGGACCCGGCCGTCGACGTCGTCGCCATCTGCAGCCCGCACGACGTCCACGCCGACCAGGCAGTGGCCGCGATCGAGGCAGGCAAGCGCGGCGTCCTCTGCGAGAAGCCGTTCGCGACGACGGTGGACGAGGCCCAGCGCATCGTCGACGCCGCGGCCACGGCGTCCGTGCCCGTCGTCGTCGGGGCGATGCACGGCTACGACCCCGCCTGGGTCTGCGCGCAGTCCTCCTGGGGCGACCTCGCCGACACCGCGACCCTCGCTCGGTCGACGATCTACCTGCCCTCCAACGACGAGTTCACCGGGCTCGCCACCGAACAGCCGCCCGTGCCGGGCTCGGCGCCCGCAGTGGCTGGGCCTGCCCCCACGGCGGCCGACCTGGTCCGGATGGGCGTCCTCGGGCTCGCGAGCCACACCGTCCCGCACCTGCGTCGCTTCCTCCGCGGCGTCCCGGAGGTGGTCAGCGCACGATACGTCGCACCGTGGGGGTACCACCTCGTGCTCACCGCCGAAGGCCGCACCGGGGTGCTCCTGGCGCTCATGCCGGGCGAGTGGGGACCCGGGTGGCGCTTCGAGGCGTTCGCACCGAACGGTTCCCTCGACGTCGTCTACCCGCCGTCGTACGTGCGCGCCGGGTCGGCGACGGCGACCCTGACGGACGCGCGCGGGCTGCGCCGCAGCTGGACCGGCCCGGCCAACGGCTACCGGCAGGAGTGGCTGCACCTCGCCGACGTCGTCGAGGGCAGGGCCGCGCCCTTGCAGTCCGTGGCGGACGCCGCCGCCGACCTCGCCTTCGCGGTCACCGTCGCGGACGGCGCGGAGAAGATCCTGGAGGGCAACGCGTGACCGCACATCTCGTCCAGGCGCCACCGTCCGGCTTCACCCGCAGCCAGGTCGCGACCCTGGCCGGCCTGCCCGAGACCTACGCGGCTGCCGCGAGCGGCTCCGTGCGCATCGTCGACGGAGCCCCTGGCTGGGTGGACCGCGCGGTGCGCGCCGTCGACAGCGGCGTCCGTGCCCTGGTCGTCGACCGTCCCGCCCCGGAGCCTGTCGCCCAGGTCGGGTCCCTGCGGGACCTGGCGAGGGCGCACAGTGTGGTGGTGGCCGTCGACTCCCCGTACGTCGGGTCGCCGACCTGGGGCGCGAGCCGGGACCGGCTCCTGGCGGACGTCGCGGGTATCGCCCTCCTCGACGCCGTCGCCGTCGTCGGTGACCCGCGGGACCTCGAGCGGGCGCTGCTCGCCCAGGTCGCGGTGGTCCGCCCACTGCTCCGCCGGACGACCCTGCGCCGGTCCGCTCCGGGCTCCTCGATGCTCGTCACGGACGACGGGGACCTGGTGACGTCGGTGGCCGCGACCGTGTCCGTGACCCCAGGTCTCGTCCTCGAGCTGGTCGGAGCCCGGGTGCGGTGGCGGATCGAGCTGCCGGACGACGGGACGGCGAGACCCGGCCGTGCGGTACGCCACGACGCCACCGGCGAGACGGCGATCCGACCGATCTACGCGACGTCGTCTCGAAGCACCTGGCTGGCCCTGGCGGCCCGGCTCGACGGCTCCTCGACGGACGTCCTCTACGACCTGGACGCCTTGCTGCTCGACCTCGAGGTCCTCGCCGGAGGCCTGCCCGCGCGCTGACGGGGCCGGGCGGGCCCAGCACACCCCTGCCCTGAGCGGGCTCAGCGGGGCCGGGACGGCGCCAGGTCGGCGACCGTCAGTCCCGCCGGTGACCCGCGGTCGATCCACGCCGGCAGGGACTCCCGCGAGAACACGTGGTCGAGGACGAGGAACGCGGCACCGACCAGCCCGATGTCGTCGCTGCGCGGGGACAGCTCGACCCGCAGGTTCCTGGTGGCCAGCGGCAGCGCATGCCGGTAGACGGCCCGCCGGACAGCCGCGAGCAGCACGTCACCGGCCGCCGCGACCACACCACCGACGAGGATCAGACCCGGGTTGTACACGTTGACGACCATGCCGAGGACCCGTCCCACCTGCTCGCCGGCGAACTCGACGATCTCCATGCAGGCAGGGTCGCCGTCGGCCGCCGCTGACGCCACGTCCGTGACGTCGATGCGCTGTCCTGCAGCGACCAGCTTCGCCAGCACCGGGCTGCGGCCCGCTGCCGCCGCCCGCCCGCCTTCCTTCGCCAGGGCCAGCCCGCCCGCGACGGCGAACAGGCAGCCGACCTGGCCGCAGCGACAGACGACCGCCTGGTCGTCGGTCACGGCGATGTGCCCCAGCTCGCCGGCCGTGCCGTCCGTGCCCCGGTGCAACCGCCCCTCGCTGACCAGGCCGGCCCCGATGCCGAGGCCCAGCTTGACGTACAGCAGGTTGCTCTCGCCGCGGTGCCGCCCGCTGCGGAACTCGCCCAGCGCCATCAGGTTGACCTCGTTGTCGACCCAGACCGGGACACCGAACCGCGCCTCCAACCGGTCCCGCACCGGGTAGTCGGCCCAGCCGGGCACGGTCATCCCGATGGCCATCGGACGGCCGCTGGACCAGTCCACCGGACCCAGCACCCCCAACCCGATGCCCCAGACCGGCCGAGTTTCCCCGCCGGCCCTGGCGGCCTGGGATGCGGCCTCGGCGAGCAGCCCGTCGAACAGGCGTTCCACGGCGCCGAGGACCTCCACCGCGGTCGGCATCGGGTCGAGCGGCTCGCGATCCGCCAGCAGCAGCTCGCGGTCATGGAGCAGCACGGTGCCGGCGAGGTCCGTCAGGCCGACGGTGACGCTCTTCGCGTCGAGCTCGCACACCAGGACCCGCCCCCGGTCGGCCGGGAAAGTGATCTCGCGCGGTGCGCGGCCCCCGGTCGAGGGTGCGAGCTGCCCCTCCTCCAGCAGACCGAACGAGATCAGCTGGTCCACCCGCTGGGTGAGCGCCTTGCGCCCGAGCGCGGACACCCGAGCCAGGTCGGGGATGGTCCGGGCGGTGCCCTCGCGGACCAGGTCCAGAACCATCGCGAGGTCCCGGCGGACGCCCGTCTCCGCAACGGTGACAGCAGTCATGACCGATCCTCGCTAGCGTCCGCGGGCCGCACCTGGACGCGCGTCAGCCTAGCGAGGGCCAGACCGAGGGGAGTTCGGAGGCCTGTCGCCGGCCGCGATGTCGCTGGACCTGGGCGTCTGACCTCGCAACGAGGTGTCGCGCAGCGGCTCGTCGGCGCGGCCACCTCGTGCTGAGCCGCGGCAACGGTGCGAGCTGCCTTCCGGGGTCACAGCCAGGGGGAGGGAGCTCGCGCGGGTGCGCCGTCCTGGGTCGTGACGCCGGAGGTGCCGCGTCCGGCGAGGTGGGCGGTGACGGCGGGGAGTGAGCCGACGAGACCGTCAACCTGCTCGCCGGCGGCGGCGCGCTTGGCGCGGATCTCGTCGCCGAGGGCGCTGAGGAAGGCGTCCGGGAGGTCGGCGAACGTCACGCCGGTGGCGAGGTCGACGGCGTGGACGAGCACCTCGCGGGCCCGCATCCACGGGATCTCGGACGCCGGGACGGTGCGGCCCTGGGCGGTGACGACCTCGGCCGCCCACGCGTCGGCGGGCATCGCGGTGAGGGCCTCGTCGAGCCGGGCGGCGGACGTGGTGAACCAGCGAGCGAGGTCGGTGCCGGGGCGCTGAGCGCCGGCTTCGATGTCGGCGTTGCGCTGCTCGGGGGAGGAGTACATCGGAGTGCGCTCGCCGGTCGTCGCCCAGTGGAGCAGCCGCAAGAGCGCCTCGGCGTTGGCGGCGAGATGGGTGACGAGGTGCTTGCGGGTCCAGCCCGGCAGTGCCGACGGCGCGGCGAAGCCGGCCTCGTCGAGGCCGGCGACCGCGTCCGCGCAGAGCTTCGTGCCGGTCGTGACGAACGACAGCGTCGCGCCGAGGTCTGTGCTCACGGCTGCGTCTCGCTCGCGACGTGGTTCTCGAGGCGGCCGATGCCTTCGATCTCGGTGACGAGGACCTCGCCGCCGGTGAGGTAGACGGCGGGTTTGCGGGCGTGGCCGACGCCGCCGGGGGTGCCGGTGGCGATGACGTCGCCGGGGTTGAGGCGGATCATCGTCGAGACGTAGCGGACGAGGTCGACGGGGTCGAAGAGCAGGTCGCCGGTGGTGTCGGACTGCATGACGACGCCGTCGACGGAGCAGGTGACCTTCAGGGCGGGGCGGGTGCCGCCGACCTCGTCGGGGGTGACGAGCCACGGCCCGAGCGGGGTGGTGGAGTCCCAGCTCTTGCCCTGCAGCCACTCCCGGGTGCGGAACTGCCAGTCCCGGCAGGTGACGTCGTTGAGGACGGTGAAGCCGGCGATGGCTGCGGTGGCGGTGTCCTCGTCGGCGCGGCGGACCGGGGTGGCGTCGGGGGTGCCGACGACGACGGCGAGCTCGACCTCCCAGTCGAACTCGGTCGTCTCGGCGGGGCGGACGACGTCGTCGGTGGCGCCGACGAGGCTGTCGGCGAACTTCGCGAAGAGCGTCGGGTGCTCGGGCAGGTCCCGGCCCATCTCCTGGATGTGGTTCTTGTAGTTGAGCCCGACGCAGACCACCTTGGACGGCCGCGGGACGACGGGCGCGAACCTCACGCCGTCCGCGCTGTGCGTGGGGCCGTCCTGCGCCGCGGCGGCCTGCCAGCCCGGTGTCGCGAGGAGCGCGCCGACGTCGGTGAAGGGCAGCTCGACGAGGGTGTCGCCCTCGACGCGGACGGCCGCCGTCCGGGAGCCCGTCGAGGACTGGAGGCGGGCGGTGGCGAGCTTCACGAGAGGTCCTCCACGGAGTCCTGCTGGGTCTTGAAGAGGTTGAGGCGTTCGAAGATCGGTGCGTCGCTGAACTGGAACAGGTCGAGCGCCCCGGAGTCGGAGTCGGACGGCGACGCCTGGGAGACCACGGAGAACGGCTGCCAGGACGGGACGACGAACAGGTCGCCGCGGGTGACGGACCAGGCGTGGTCGCCGACCGTGACCCGGCCGGACCCGTCGAACACCTGGTACACCGACGACCCGGTCTCGCGCCGCGGGGCGGTCTGCGTGCCCGGGGTGACCCGGTGGAACTGGGTGCGGATCGTCGGCAGGACGTCGCCGCCGTTGGTCGGGTTGGTGAACCGGACCAGCGCGTGGCCGGGCTCGACGACCCCGCCGAAGCCCTCCCGCTCGAGGTCGAGCTGGTCAGCCAGCGCGGCGTCGGTGTCGACCCAGCGGTAGGCCAGCAGCGGGCTGCCCGGTGTCGACCCGAGCTGGGACACCGGCGCGATCCCCGGGTGCCCCCAGAGCCGCTCGGCCCGCGACCGCTCGGGTGTCGCGTGCTCGGCGTCCGAGATCGTGTCGCGGCCGAAGTCGAAGAACTGGCTCTCGACCTCGTACTGGAACGGGATGTCGAGGCCGTCGATCCACGCCATCGGCGTCGAGGCGCCGTTGTGGTGCGCGTGCCAGTTCATCCCGGCCTGCGGCAGGAAGTCGCCGCGGCGCATCGGGACCGGGTCGCGCTCGACGACCGTCCAGACGCCTTCGCCCTCGACGACGAACCGGAACGCGTTCTGGGTGTGCCGGTGCTCCGGGGCGTCCTCGCCCGGCATCAGGTACTGGATCGCCGCCCACAGCGTCGGCGTCGCGTACGGCCGCCCGCCCAGGCTCGGGTTCGCCAGCGCGATCGCCCGTCGCTCCCCACCGCGGCCGACCGGCACCAGCTCGCCGGCCTTCCCAGCGAGGTCGAGGAGGGTCTTCCACTCCCACAGGTGCGGCGCCGCCTTCGACTGCGGCTGGAACGGCATCAGCCCGCCGATCTCGGTCCACAGCGGGATCAGCAGAGCCTTCTCGAAACCGCGGTACAGGTCCTCCAGCTCCGTCGTCACCGGCGGCTGGTCCGGACCCTCCTTCGCGACGACAGCGAACGGCGGCGTCTGAGTCATGCCCCGATCGTCACCCGCGAGCGGCCGGATGGAACATAGGATTCTGCACAGCAGAATCCACGACAGGGAGGATCGGATGGCCCGCGCGTCGGGACCGATGAAGCAGCCGCCGGCCTACGCCGTGACCAGCGTCGATCATGCGCTCCGGCTCGCCGTCGTCCTTCAGGTCGAGGGGCCGCTCACGGTGTCGGCCGCCGCGCAGCGGCTGGGCGTCGCCCGCTCGACGGCGCACCGGCTGCTCCAGACGCTCGTGTACCGCGACTTCGCCGTCCAGGGCGAGGACCGGGCGTACCGGGCCGGGCCGGTGCTCGAGCTCTCGGCGCGCTCCCCCTCGGACGCCGCGCGGCTGCGGGCCGCGGCGCTGGAGCCGATGCGCGTGCTCGTCGACACCCTCGGCGAGACGTGCAACCTGTCCGTCCGGATCGGTACCACGGTGCGATTCGTCGCCTCCGTCGAGTGCGACCAGGCCCTACGCGTGGGAAGCCGCGAGGGCATGGTCTTCCCCGCGCACACCGTGACCGGCGGCCTCGTCCTGCTCGCCGCCCTCAGCCCTGACCGGGTCGACGCCCTCTACGCCCACGACCGCTTCGCCGACCGGCCTGCCGACGTTCCTGACCTGCGCCGGCTGCACGCCGATCTGCGCGCGGTGCGGCGCACCGGGATCGCGGTCAACCTCGAGCGCTCCGAACGCGGACTTGCCGCGATCGGAAGGGCCGTCGTCGACGCGTACGGCGAACCGGTGGCCGCGATCTCGGCGTCGATGCCGACGGTGCGCTACCGCAAGGAGCGTGTCTCCGCGGTCGTCGCAGCGCTCGGTGTGGCGGCAGACGCCATGACGACGCGGTTGTAGGTCGGGCCGACGGTGAGCGCTCACCGGCGGTCGGTGGCGCCGACGACCTGGCT
>JACRAB010000130.1 GCA_016213575.1 Actinomycetota bacterium | reverse complement strand
GCGGGCGTCGCGCAGCGGTGTCGGGCGACCGACGACGGGCCGGCCGAACCACAGCTCGTGGCTGTCGTAGACGAGCGGCACGCCGCGCTCGCGGGCGAGCCGGTCGCCGAGCGCGAGGGTGTTGAAGTCGTGCGCGTGGACGACGTCGAACGTGCGGCCCGTGGCGTCGGCGTAGGCCTCGCGGGCCCAGCGGCCGAACGTGCGGGCGCGGTGCTCGGGCAGCAGCAGCCAGCGCGCGGCACGCCACCAGAGCGGGCGCGCACGGCGCGCGGTCCGCGCCGGGGCCGCGACCCCGGGGCGCTCCGGGCGGGAGGGGCGCGGGCGGCGCCCCGCGGAGGAGACCGTGACGCCGTCCGGCGGCGCGAACCCGGGCGGCACCCCGAACCCGACCACGTGGACGGCATGCCCGGCCCGGACGAGAGCGGTCGCCTCGCGCAGCACCCGGGTGTCGTTCGCGACGGGGGTCGCGACGAGCATGAGGACGCGCACTCCCACCCTCTCCACCCGGTCGTCCGCTGCCGACGGCCCGACGGGCCGCGCCGCGACGCTAGGCGGGGGCGGTGAACTGACGGCGGCTCCAGGTGAACACCGGGCCACCGGCGGCCGGACATCGGGCCCCGCCGGGCCCGACGATCAGCACCTGACGGTCGGCACCCGAGGATCAGTAGCGGACGACGAACCGCTGGTGCGTGCCCTCGGAGACGACCCGGTCGCCGCAGGTGACCCGGGTGACGAACTCGATCCGGCGGCGGTCCACCTCGGTGACCTCGGTGACGATGCGGACGGCCTCGCCCGCGACGACCTTCGCGGAGTGGCTGAAGTTCACGTGCGTGCCGACGGAGGTCTCGTTCGCGTCGAGGTGCGGCTGCACGCTCTCCAGGCAGGTCTCCTCGATGAGGCGGACCATCGTCGGTGTCGAGAGGACCTTCTCCGGCAGGTGCGGGGGCGACATCTCCGGCGTCACCGTGATCGTCGCGTCCCCCGTGATCCCGGCCTGCAGCGACTCCAGCACCTGCGCCTCCTCGTGCGGCGTCGTCGGCGGCGCCGTCCGGGCCAGGATGCCAGCCGTCAGAGCCAGGACGCCACGAGTGCCAGCCCCGCGAGGGTCGCGCACGTCCCGACGACCACGGCGAACCAGGCCCGGCCGCGGCCGTGCCCCCGGCCCGCCGCGCTCGCCCGCAGCGCGGCGACACCGGGCAGCAGCGCGACCGGTCCGAGGACCCACACGAACGCGGCGACGAGGGCGACGTAGCCGGCGACGATCGACTGCCAGGTGCGCCCCGTGGGCAGCAGCCAGTGCACGGGGTCCGACGGTGTCGCGCCGATCCCTGCCGGTGCCGCCGTGAGGACCGGCGCGTACGGTCCCGCCGGCGCGGGCGAGACGTGCGGCGTCCAGCCGGCGCCGTCGAACCAGCGCACGACCCCGGGCGCCACCGGGTCGGGGTACCACCCGGGCGAGGGGGCCTGCGGCACGGCGTCCATGGTCAGCCTGTCGGCACCGCCGGGGCGGACCTGAGGGCGATCCGCGCGAGCTCACGCCACAGGAGCACGAGGAAGACCGCCGAGCCGCCGAACGCGAACCAGAACGGCGCCGTGACGCCGAACCGCTCGCCGAGCGCACCGCCGACCGCGGAGCCGGCGACGAGGCCGCCGAAGACGGCCAGGGTGTAGACGCTGTCGACGCGGCCCTGCAGCCGCAGCGGCACGGCCGCCTGCCGCACCGCCGTCGAGGTCGTGCCCCAGACGAACGCGTGGGCACCGAAGACGAAGAGGATCGTCGCGGCGACGACGGCGGAACGGGTCAGCGCGAGCCCGAGATGGGTCAGCGTCTCCAGCACGAGACCGACGCGCATGACGTTCGCGAGGCTGACGTGCCGGGTGATCCAGCCGTAGAGCGCGGTCCCGAGCAGCCCGCCGGCCGCCGACACCGTCGACAGGATCCCGAAGCCGACGGCGCCGAGGCCGAGCCGCTCGTGGACGTAGAGCACGAGCACGGCCCAGGCCGCCCCGAAGGTCACGTTGAAGACGAGGATCGTCAGGGCGAGGGTGCGGACGGCGGGATGGCGCCACGTCCAGACGAACCCCTCGGCGACGTCACGGCGCACGCTGCGGCGGCCTTCCGTCACCGCCTCGTCGGCGCCCTCGCCGCCCGGCCGGACGCGCGGGACGACGACACGCGCGAGCAGCGCGATCGCGGCGGTGAGGAGCACGGCCTCCCCCACTAAGGGCCAGACCCGGCCGGCGGCGAACAGCGCGGCCCCGATCGGCGGGCCGGCGAGCTGGTCGAGGGTGATGAAACCGGTCGTGAGGCGGGCGTTCGCCAGGGGCAGGTCCTCGCGCCGGACGAGCATCGGGGTGAGCGTGCGGGCCGCGCTGTCGGCGAAGACCTCGGCCGTGGCGACGAGGGCGAGGGCTCCGAGCACGAGCCCGACGGTCGCCGTCCCGGTCGCGAGCGCCGCGACGAGCCCTGCGAGGACGGCGAGGCGGGCGCAGTTCGCCGCGACGGCCACCCGGCGGCGGTCGAGGCGGTCGGAGAGCACACCCGCGCCGAGCCCGAAGAGCAGCGGCGGCGTCCAGCGCAGGGTCGCCGCGAGCGCGACGACCGACGGCGAGGCGTCGAGCGAGGCGACGAGCAGCGGACCCGCGGCAGCGGCGACGCCGTCCCCGAGGTTGCTCGTCCACGACGAGGCGAGCAGCCGCCGGAAGCCCGGCCCGAGCCGGGCCGGGACCAGCACCTCGGCGAGCCGCTCCACGACGTCAGGACGCTAGGCCCGGCGACGGCTGCTGTCTCGCACATTTTCGGGTCGGCCGCTGCCCCGCGGCTCCTTGGTCAGTTACTCTCTGCTGGGTGGTGATGTACCACCTGTCGCCGAATCTCGACCGTTCGCCCGTTGTGATATACCTTTCACCGCTAAGCACGTTTAGATCCCAAATAGGTCATCTAACCTCAAGATACCCAGCCGGACATCGTCGCGACGGCCGGTGGACGAGAGGACCCACGTCATGGCGAGCCAGCAGCAGGACCGACCTCCAGCCCTCCTCACGCCGGCCGAGGTGGCGGCGATGTTCGGCGTCGACCCGAAGACCGTGACGCGCTGGGCCCGCACGGGCCTGCTCCAGCCGGTCCGCACGCTCGGCGGCCACCGCCGCTACCCCGCGGACCAGGTGCACAAGCTCCTCAACCGGATGCCGCAGCAGCGCGGCTCCGCCGAGTGACCGGGCGGCCGCGCAGGTGACCAGCACGGGGTGACGGTGCCCGGGTGGACCACCCGGGCCGGTGATGCGCGTCAGCCGACGTGGATCGCCAGCACCGCCGTGTCGTCGTCTGTGGGGTTCTCCGCGAGCAGCCGGTCGCACAGCCGCCCGGGCTCCGCCGGCCGGGCCGCGGCGAGGACGTCGCGGACCCGGTCGAGGCCGTGCGAGATGTCCCGGTCGCGCCGCTCGACGAGACCGTCCGTGTAGGCCAGCAACAACGACCCCGCCGGCACGGGAACCGTTGCGACCGAGCGCTTCCACGCCTCGACGCCGAGGAGCAGCCCGTTCGCGGCGTCCAGCGTCTCGACCCGGCCGTCGGGGTGCCGCAGCAGCATCGGCGGGTGACCGGCGCTGGAGTACGCGAGGGTCCACGCACCGTCCGAGCCCGGCACCGGCGGTGCGAGGGTGGCGTACACGAGCGTCGCCATCGGCACGGTGTGCAGCCCTTGCACCATCCGGTCGACGCGGGCCACGACGTCGGCGCAGTCCCGGCCGGCGTCCGCGGCGTCCCAGGCGCAGGCCCGGAGCAGCCCGCGCAGGTGGCCCATCGCCGCTGCCGCCGCGAGGTCGTGCCCGACGACGTCGCCGACGCAGACGCCGACGGTCCCGTCGGTGAGCGGGACGACGTCGTAGAAGTCCCCGCCGACCTCGGCGATCTCGGCACCGGCCCGGTAGCGGCCGACGCACTCCAGCCCGTCGACGACCGGCAGCTCGGGCAGGAGGCTGCGCTGCAGGGTCTCCGCGATGCGGTGCTCGGCCTCGTAGAGCCGGGCGTTGTCCAGGGTCAGGCCGGCCCGACGGCCGAGGTCCTCGGCGACGGCGAGCTCGGTGTCGGTGAACGACTCCCGGCCCTCGCCGCGGGCGAGGACCATCGACCCCAGGACGGACCGGCGGCCGGGCAGAGGCACGAACATCACCGACTGCAGGCCGAGGCTCTCGCTGAGGGCGAGCAGCTCGGGGTCGTCGGCGTAGCCGGCCCGCTGCGGGCTCGTGGCGTAGCGGTCCACCCGCCACCCGCGGGCCCCGCGGTAGTGCTGGAACATCGGCGCCCGGTCGGTGAGACCGTGCCGGGCGCGCTTCGTCAGCTCGCTGACGTCGTCCTCGCGGCCGTCGCGGTGCCGCGCGACGAGCTCACCGATGCCGCCCGCGTCGTCGAAGGTCGTCACCATGGCCCAGTCCGCCAGGCCGGGCACGGCGAGGGCCAGCAGGTGCTCGAGCGACGTCCGCTCGTCGAGCGTCGACGCGAGCCTCGCGCTCGCACCCGCGAGAAGCGCGAGCTGCTCCTGGGCCCGGACGGCGTCCGCCCGGGCGGCCTGCTCCGCGGCGAGCGCCCTGTCCCGCTCGGCGTCCGCAGTGACGCGCGCGGTGACGTCGGACTGGATGCCGACGAAGTGCGTGAGCGTGCCGGAGTCGTCGTGCACGGGGTTGATCGCGACGAGGTTCCAGAAGGCGCTGCCGTCCTTGCGGTAGTTGAGGATCGTCGTCGTCACAGACTGCCCGGTCGCGAGCGCCGCGCGCAGCTGCGCGCGTGCCGCCGGGTCGGTGTCCGGCCCCTGGAGGAAGCGGCAGTTGCGGCCGACGACCTCCTCGGAGGTGTAGCCCGTGACGGTCGTGAACGCCGGGTTCACCCACAGCAGCGGGTTGTCGGGGGCCTGCGCGTCGGCGATGGTGAACGTGACCCCGGTGGCGACGAGGGCGCGCTCGCGCAGGTGCACCTCCGCCTGCAGGGCCTGCGCCTGCAACGGGTCGGCGGCCGACGACCCCGGCCGGAGGGCCCGGACCACCTCGGCCGCCTGTTCGCGCCGGCGCAGCGGGAGCAGGACGACGAGGCCGAACCCGGCGAGCCGGTCACCGCTGAGCGGCAGGCCGACGACCCACAGCGGTGCGCGACGCCGTCCGAGCTTCGAGAGCCGGGCAGCGGTCACCGCCTGGCCCGCGACGGGACGCCCGCCGGTGAGGAGGGAGAGCGGGTGCGCCGTGTCCGTGAGCTCCGCGCCGTCGAGGTCGCGCAGGTCGGCGGCGTCGCCCCAGGCGTCGATGCCGGCCGGCAGCCCGACCCCCGGCGCGAGCTGCTCGGCGACGTCGTTGGCGTGGACGACGCTGCGCGACGCGAGCTCGACGAGCAGCACCGCCGCGGGGGCGTCGAGCTCGACCAGCGGCGGGCCGTCCGCCGCGCCCCCGGGCACGGCTCTCGTGCTGTCGACCGTGCTGCTCACCACGCTCCTCCTGGTCCGCCGCCACACACCCTTCAATGGTGGCAACGGATCCCGGAGCCAGCAGTTCTAGGTGGCCATCCGCTGGCTGACCAGCGAGGACGCCGCCGGCGCAGCAGGCAGCGGGACGCCGCCGGGGGTGACGACGAGCTCGACGGCGCCGGTCGACAGGTCGTACACGGCACCGACGACGAGCACCGCGCCGCGTGCGACGGCCGGCGCGACGAGCGGGGCGGCGACGACGTCGGCGACGACGCGCTCGACGTTGTGCCGCACAGCGGCGTCCACGAGGTGCGCGTCGTCCACGCCGTCCCGCCCGGCGTCGACGACGGCGGGGGTGATCGCCTCGACGAGGGTGTCGATGTCCGTGCCGGACGCGCCCTCGTGCCGGGACACGGCCCGGAACGTCGCGCGCACCGCACCGCACCCGGTGTGCCCGAGCACGACGAGCAGCGGGCAGCCCAGCTGGTCGACGCCGAACTCGAGCGTGCCGAGGATCGCGTGGTCGAGGACGTGCCCGGCGGACCGGACGACGAACAGGTCACCGAGCCCGGCGTCGAAGACGATCTCCGGAGGGACGCGGGAGTCCGCGCAGGAGAAGACGGCCGCGAAGGGGTGCTGGCTGCCCCCGAGGAAGGCCCGCCGGGACACGGTCTGGTCGGGGTGCTCGGCCTCGTCGGCCACGAACCGGCGGTTGCCCTCGACGAGCCGCAGCAGCGCCTCGTCCGGGCCGAGGCGGACGCTGTCGTCGCGATCGGGCATTGCACAACGGTAGCCACACGGCGCCGGCCGGACGCGGCCTTCGGTCCCGCTCACACGAGCCCGGCGAGGCGGTAGAGCACGAGCGACCCGGCCACGGCGACGTTGAGGCTCTGGCCGGTGCCCAGCATGGGGATCTCGACCGCGAGGTCGAGCTGGTCGAGTCCCTCCTGGGGGATGCCCGTGCTCTCGTGACCGAGGACCATGACGGTCCGCTCCCGGGCGGGCGGCAGGTCGGCCAGCCGGACGGACGGCTCGGCGAGCTCGACACCGACCACCCGGGAGCCCGCGACGCGTTGGGCGGCAAGCCATCCGACCGGATCGCCCCGCAAGCGGTGGACGCACGAGCGGTGGCGCAGGGTGTTCCCGCGGGCGACGGCCTCCTCGACCCACGGGCGCCGCGGGACGACGAGGCAGGCACCGACGGCGTCGCAGGTGCGCAGCAGCGTGCCCAGGTTGGCGCCGTGCTGCGGCCACAGCACCGCAGCGAACAGGTGGTCCCAGCAGCCGTGGGGCCGGCCCCGCCGGGACCTCGTCAGCTCTTTGCGGGTACGCGCCGTGGCCGTCATCGGGACCGGACGAGGTCTCCGTCCCGGGAGGGTCTGTGCAGTGGTGGCGTCATGCGGGGAGCGCTTCGCGGTGCGCCCGGACCGTCGACGGGGATGAGGTCCTCCAGGCTACCGGCTGCCGTGTGCGCCGGATTGTCCGGTGCGTCCGCCACACTCCACGCCACCGCCGAACTGCAGCGCGTTAGGCGATCTCCGGTTCTGTTGTCACGCGAGCGTGACTGCCGGAGGATGCGCGATCACGCGACGCACGGGCGTCGCCGGACGCTCCGCCGCGACGCCGCGGCGGACGGATGGGGGACACGTGCGCCGTCGTCTTGCCCTGCTCCTCGGCGCGGTCCTCGCCGCGACCACGGTGGCACTCGTCCCGATCCCTGCGCAGGCGGCGGAGCTCAACGGCGGTGCCCTGGCGGCCGACGTGACGACCACGGCGATCCTGCCCGGGGAGTCGGTCGTCCTCTACACGCTGGCTGTGCCGGCCGGAGCGCGGCCGACGATCACGTTGTCGTCCATGGACGCCGGGCTCACCCTGAACGCGAACCTGTCCTTCGCGAACAACCCCGAGGCTCGTAGTGGCAACTCTGTCTCCGAGAGCCGACCGCTCGAGCGGATCGTCGAGTTCACGCCGTATCCCGACCCGACGACGGAACAGCCTGCCGAACTTCGGTTGAGCTGCGGCTGCTCTGTCACGGCGCCTACCCGCGCCGTGACCTTCACCCTTCACTACGCGGTCGACACCGTGCAGACCGTCCAGCGCGGCGAGCTCGTCGAGCTGGCGTTCACCGAGCCAGGGCAGCGGGCCTGGCTCACGGTGCCGGGGGACTACTACCAGGTCTCGGTCTTCGTCCCACAGCAGAACCTCACCGCGCAACTCCCCGTCGGAACGCTCCCGAAGCTCCGGGTGAACCTGCTCGACGTGGTCGGATCGGACCTCACCGAGGTCTCACCGGGGCACTTCGTGGGCCAAGTGCCGCCGGACCAGCCGATGACCGTCGTCGTCGACCCGACCTTCGACCACACCGGATCACTGCAGGTACGCATCAACGCGGTGCCCCGAGGGACCGGCGTGATCGAGTACGGGGCACCGGACGCCACTCAGCTCTCCATCGGCCAGCCGCAGGACGAGCCGACGTTCTTCCTGGAGACGCGGACCGGTGCAGACACCCTCGTCCACGTCCTCGACGCCTCGCTCCAGCACCCTGACGGCACGCCCGGGGCTCTGAGCCTGGAACTCGACGTGCCCGGCTCGCCCGCCGTCGTCATCGGCACGGTCCGCTCCGGACGTCAGACGTTCACGGTGCCGGAGTTCTCCGTGCCCGATGTGGGCGCGACTCTCAGGCTGGTCAACGACGGCGAGACCACAGGCTTCATGGGGGTTCGGGTCCGGCTCGACCCCGGAGCGGCAACGCCGGTCACGCTCGGCGCGACGACGTCCTTGTCACTTCCCCCCGGACAGACCTCGGTCAGGTACTCCGTCGCCGTCGAGGCGCAGAGCCCCGTCGAGCTGTACTTCGGGCCGGCCTCGTACGGTGATCCCTCTGTGGTCATCTCCCCGGTCACCGTCGAGTCGTCCTTCGGCGAGCGCTACGCGGACGCGACGCTGAGCAGTACGGCCGGGACGTCGACGTCTTTCTCGAGTCTCACCCCCGGTCGGTTCGACATCGTGCTCACGGATCCCTCGGGCTCCGGGCTGTCCGTGGACCTCCGGGCCGTCCGTGGCACGACGGTGACGCAGGAGGCCCAACTGCCGTTCGAGGCTGACCTCACCATCGGTGAGGTCGGTCAGAACCAGGCCGTGCTGGTGGCCCTGGCCGTCGGGCAGAAGATCGTGGCGACTGTGACCGACGAGACGCTCAGCGGTTCTCCCTCCGGTGAACCTGCCGCACGACTCTCGTTCCAGGTCGGTGACGGCGGCGTCGGCCAACGCGATCTGCAGCCCGGGGGTGCCGCCTTCCTCGAGATCACGGGAGACGGTTCAGGGCCTACTCTCAAGATCGTCATCGACGGTAACGGTCTCGCCACGGGGACCGTGCACCTCAAGGTCGGTGAGCCCGCTGCAGGCGGGGGGCCGATCGCCGCAGGGGTTCCCACGACGGTGACCGTCGACGAGCGCGGAGCGCTCGCCCGGTACACCTTCGACGGGGCGGTCGGCGACAGGGTCGCGCTCACGGTGTCCCACGTCGCCTTCGTCTCGTCGCAGAACCCGGCGGCCGAGGTGTTCGTCGTCCGCCCGGACGGGAGCCTGTTCGCCGGCGGTGTCGTCTCGAACGGCGGCAGTGGCGAGGCCTGGATCGAGGCCGCCGACCCGCTCGACGCAGCGGGCAGTTGGACGATCGTCGTGGACCCCTTCGGCGACACCACGGGGTCGCTCACCCTCACGCGCCTTGCACCTCGCACCCTCACATCCGCGTTGACCGTCGGCAAGCAGGAGACCGTGACGTTCGACAGCGCGGGTGACGTACGCCGCCTGACCTTCAAGGGCACGGCGGGACAGCGCGTGCTCGTCGAGGTGTCGGCGCGCACGGTCGGCACCAGGATGCGGATGATCTCGGAGACCGGGCTGGTCATCACCGACGACTCGTCGTTCCTCGACGTCCCGTACGTGGAGCTCGGGATCCTGCCCTCCTCCGGGACATGGACACTGGAGCTCGACCCCACCGGGACCGACGTGGGTACCGTGACCCTCACCGTAGGGCTGGTCAGAGACCCGGTCCGGACGATCGAGGTCGGCGCACGCGTTACGTCGAGCTTCACGAAGGGACAGAACCCGCTGTTCCGCTTCCAGGTCCGTGCGGGTCAGCGGATCGGCGTCGCGTTCCCGACGGTCTCGACGTCGAGCGGAGGCACCGTCCAGGCCCGGCTGCTGCGGCCCGACGGCTCCCTCGCGTGGTTCGACAACATCAGCTCGACATCCTTCCTCGAGATGCCTCTGCTGGCTGACACGGGCGGCCGGTGGAGCCTCGTCCTCGATGCGGACGGGCCGGCGACGGGCCGCGCAACCTTCACCGTCTGGACCGCCACGGACCAGGTGCAGCCGGGCAGGCTGGGACGTACGACCAACGTCGAGGTCAAGGAGCCGGTGCAGAACGTGGTGCTGCCGTTCGACGTCACCGCGGACGGAACGGACAAGTTCGTGCACTACACGGTGACCGGCTCCCGCTTCGCGGCAGCCCAGCTGACGCTCATGACCCCTTTCGGGAGCCCCTGGCAGACCATCGAGATCCCCGCCGGTGACACTTCGGGGACCTTCGGCGCACCCCTGTTCTTCGACGGCACCTGGCAGCTCGTCGTCGACCCGCAGACGGACAGCACCGGTAAGGCGAAAGTGACGTTCACCGTCTCGGACACGTTCTGAGACCTGGTGCACTGGCCCTCCTCATCCGCGCGGAGGAGGGCCAGCACCCGGCCCGCTGTCGTCTCCGTCCCACGACGGAGGCCCCGCCGCGCGGGAGTTCGTACGCTGGACGCATGCCCGCGCCCTCCGTCGCCGTCCGCGAGCGCCTCACGCGCTTCTTCGCGCTCGACGACGACTGGGAGCGGCCCGGGGCGCTCGACGGCTGGGACGCCGTCGTCGGGCTCGGGACCCTGCTGTTCTCCGCGGTCACCTTCGAGCTCATGCGCAGCGCGGGGCTGACGGAGAGCGTCACGGCGCCGGAGTGGGTGCAGTGGGCCGCTGTGGTGCTCGGCGCGGGGATCCTCGTCTGGCGGCGGTGCCGGCCGCTCACGGTGCTCGTGCTCGCCGCCGCGCACATGTTCGTCGTCGGTGTGACGATGCCCGAGGTCATGGGCCAGCTGAGCATGCAGGTCGTCTACTTCTGCGCGATCTTCTCCGGTGTCGCGTGGGCCCGCAGCCGGCGCGAGATGCTCGTCGTCGTCACCGTCGTCGTGACCTTCATGTTCGCCTGGCTCGCTTGGGGTTTCGCGTTCGGCAGCGGTGTCGACCAGATCGTCGAAGGCCTCGAGGAGGACGCCACGAAGCGGTTCGGGCTCGTCTCCCCGGTCGCGGCGGCCGTCCTCATCACGACCCTCGTCAACGTCGTCTACTTCGGCGGCGCCGTCCTCGTGGGGCAGGTCAGCTGGCGCAGCGCCCGGCAGCGGGCCCGGCTCGCCGAGCAGGCGGCCCTGCTCGGGACGCAGGGCGACACGCTGCGCCGCCGGGCCGTGCTCGAGGAGCGGCTTCGGATCGCCCGCGAGCTGCACGACGTCGTCGCGCACCACGTCTCCGTCATCGGGATCCACGCCGCGGCGGGCCGCCTGGTCATCGGCCGGGACGTCGACGCGGCGAGCCGCGCGCTCGGCCAGGTCCAGGAGTCGTCGCGGGAGGCCGTCTCGCAGATGCGCGGGCTGCTCGGCACGCTGCGCTCCGTCGACGAGCCGGACGACGGCCCGCCGGCGGGCGCCGAGGGCCGGCGCGCGCCCGAGCCCGGGCTGACGGACCTCGCCGACCTCGTGGCGACGTTCGACGGCGACGGCCTCACGGCGTCCTACCGGCTCGTCGAGGAGCCCGCCGGAGCCGCCGCGCGCGTGCCCGCACCGGTCGCGCTGTCGATCTACCGGACGACGCAGGAGGCGCTCGCGAACGTCCGCCGGCACTCGACGGCGCAGACCGCGAACGTCGTCGTCCGGGTCAGCGAGACCGGCACGGGCGGCGGGCACGCCGAGGTCGAGGTCACCGACGACGGGCGGCCCCGGGCCGGGACGTCGGGCAGCGGGCTGGGCCAGCTCGGCATCCGTGAGCGGGTCGCCTCGCACCGGGGGCAGGCCGAGATCGGGCCCCGGGTCACCGGCGGGTACCGGGTGCGGGTGCGGCTGCCGCTGTCGTACGCGCACGAGGGCCCGCGGGCGACGCCGGACGTCGTCCCCGCCCAGGTCCGCTCGTGAGCGTCGGTGCGGGGGCCGCGCTACGCGTGCTCCTCGTCGACGACCAGCAGCTCGTGAGGTCCGGGTTCGCGCTCATGCTCTCTGTCGAGGACGACCTCGAGGTCGTCGGCGAGGCCGCCGACGGCGCACAGGCGGTCGAGCGGGCCCGGGCGACGGCACCGGACGTCATCCTCATGGACGTCCAGATGCCCGTCATGGACGGGATCGAGGCGACCCGGCGGATCGTCGCCGAGAACCTCGGCCGGGTCGTCATCCTCACGACGTTCGACCGCGACGACTACCTGTTCGACGCGCTGCGCGCCGGGGCCAGCGGGTTCCTGCTCAAGAACGCCGACCCCGAGCAGCTCGTCGACGCCGTCCGCGCGGCCGGTCACGGTCAGGCCCTGCTGGCCCCCGAGGTGACCCTGCGCGTCATCGAGCGGATGACGGCCCTGTCCCCCGCGCTCTCCCCCGCGGACGGCGCGCGGCACCGCGCGGCGCCCGGCGCCGGCGCGGCGGCCCCCGCGACCACGCGCCCCGCGCACCCCGGGCTCGACCGGCTCACGGACCGGGAGCGGCAGGTGCTCGTGCTGCTCGGCCGCGGCCGGTCGAACGCCGAGATCGCCGGGGAGCTCTACCTCGGCGAGGCGACGGTCAAGACGCACGTCTCGAACGTGCTCGCCAAGCTCGGCGTCCGGGACCGGGTCCAGGCCGTCGTCGTGGCGCACGAGTCCGGCCTGATCCAGCCGGCGGGCTGAGGCCCGGTCCGTCGCAGGGCGGAGCCGCCGGGTCGCCGCGCCGGTAACGGCTCAGCCCGCCGACGGATCCGCCGCCCGGCCCGCGCTGCCTACGGTGGGGCCATGCTCGAGACCATCGACCTCACCCGACGCTTCGGTGACGTGACCGCCGTCGACGCCGTGAGCATCACCGTCCCGGACGGCCTGCTCACCGGCTTCGTGGGCGGCAACGGCGCCGGCAAGACGACGACCATGCGGATGATCACCGGCGTCCTCGGCATCCACGCCGGCCGGGTGCTCTGGCAGGGCCGCGACATCACCGCGGCGGACCGGCGCCGGTTCGGCTACATGCCCGAGGAGCGCGGCCTGTACCCGAAGCAGCCCGTCCTCGACCAGCTCGTCTACCTCGCCCGGCTCGCGGGCATGGACGGGCGCGCGGCCCGGGCCTCGGCGCTGGAGCTGCTCGAGCGCTTCGGGCTCGCGGACCGCGCCAAGGACCGTGTCGAGAAGCTGAGCCTGGGCAACCAGCAGCGGGTCCAGGTCACGGCCGCGCTCATGACGTCCCCGGTGGCGCTCGTCCTCGACGAGCCGTTCTCCGGGCTCGACCCGGCGGCGGTCGAGTCGATGGCCGACCTGCTCCGGGAGCGGGCCCGCGGCGGGGTGCCGGTGCTCTTCTCCTCGCACCAGCTCGACCTCGTCGACCGGCTCTGCGACCGGCTCGTCATCATGGCCCGCGGCCGCGTCGTCGCCCAGGGCACGGCCGACGACCTGCGCGGCGGCTCCCCGCAGCGCTTCCGGCTCGTGCTCGACGGCGACGCCGGCTGGGTGCGCGGCGTCGGCGGCGTGCACGTCGTCGACGTCGACGGTGCGAGCGCCCTGCTCGAGGTCCTCGACCCGGACGTCGTCCAGCCGCTCCTGCGAGAAGCCTTGTCCCGCGGGGGGATCCGCGAGTTCGCGGCCGTCGTCCCCGCCCTCAGCGAGCTCTACCGGGAGGTGGCGGCATGACCGCGCCCACGAACCTCGACCGCCGCGGCGGCACCGCCGCCGTACCGCCCGACGCGACGGCCGGAGGCCGCACCGGCACCGGCGGCGCCTGGCTGCTCGGCCGCCGGCGCGAGCTCATGGTCAAGGCGACCGACCGCTCCTTCCTCATCGGGACGGTCGTCACGCTGGCGATCATCGCCGGGATCATGGTGCTCCAGGTCGTCCTCGCCGGCCGGACGTCGACGTACGACGTGGCCGTCACGCCGTCCGCGACGACGATCGCCCAGCAGGTCCGGGACGGCGCCGCCGCGATCGACGAGGACGTCGTCGTCACCCCGCTCGCGGTGCCGGACGACGCCGCGGCGCGGGCCGCCGTCCTCGACGAGTCCGCGGACGCCTGGCTGCACCGGGACGGCGACCGCTGGGTGCTGACGACCAAGGACGGGCCGAACGACTCGCTGACGGCCGTCACCCAGGAGGTGGTCCGCGCCGAAGCCTTGCGGGCCAACGCCTCGGCGGCCGGGACGACGCTCGAGGCGCTCGAGCGCGGGGCGACGCTGGAGACCGCCTTCCTCGAGGGGGACGCGCAGCGCGCCGAGCTCGTCGACGCCCTCGCGTTCGCCTTCACGTTCCTCTTCTACATCGCCGCCCTGACCTTCGGCGTGACGCTGGCGAACAGCGTCGTCGAGGAGAAGCAGTCCCGGGTCGTCGAGATCATCGCGACGGCGATCCCCGTGCGGCACCTGCTCGCCGGCAAGGTGCTCGGCAACACCGTGCTCGCGGTCGCGCAGCTGACGCTCTTCGTCGCCGTCGGCCTCGTCGGCCTCGCCTTCACCGACTACAGCAGCCTCGTGACGGCGGTCTCCGGACCGATCGTGTGGTTCGTCGTCTTCTTCCTCGCGGGGTTCATCTCGCTGGCCTGCCTCTGGGCGGTCGCCGGCTCGCTCGCGAGCCGCACCGAGGACCTGCAGTCGACGACGACGCCGCTGACGTTCCTCGTCATGGCCGTGCTCTTCGGCGGGCTGCTGCTCGAGGGGCAGTGGCAGGTGATCGGGTCGTTCGTGCCGCCGCTGTCCGCCGTCGTCATGCCGATCCGGCTGCTCCAGGGCGACGCGTCGTGGCCGGAGGCGTTGCTGGCGCTCGCGATCCTGCTCGCCGCCGCCGGCGCCACCGTCCGGGTCGGCGAACGGCTCTACCGGCGCTCGCTGCTCCAGAGCGGCGGGCGGGTCACGGTCCGGCAGGCCTGGCGGGTCGAGGAGTGAGCACCCGCTCCGCGAGCGCCGGGAGCACCCGGCCGAGCGGGGCGTCGAGCCGGACGGCGGCCCGTGCGTCACCACGGGTCGGGCCCTGGTTGACGATGGCGACCGGGACGCCGCGCTCCCCCGCGCGCAGGACGAACCGGTAGCCGGACATCACCGTGAGGGACGACCCGAGGACGAGCAGCAGCCGGGCGGCGTCCACGAGGGCCAGGCAGCGCTCCACGCGGTCGCGGGGCACGGTCTCGCCGAAGAAGACGACGTCGGGCTTGAGCGCCCCGGTGCCGCAGACGAGGCAGTCGACGACGACGAAGCCGTCGACCGCCTCGTCCGGCAGGGCGACGTCGCCGTCCGGGTTCACCTCGCCGTCCGCACCGGGTAGCGCGAGCGCCCGGCGGGCGACCTCCTCGAAGCCCGGGTTCGCGGCGCGCAGCCGGTCGTCGAGGACGCCGCGGTCGCTGACGTCGCCGCACTGCAGGCACACGACGCGGTCGAGGCTGCCGTGCAGGTCGACGACGGTGCGTGCGCCGGCCTCCTCGTGGAGACCGTCGACGTTCTGGGTGACGATGCCGTCGAGCAGGCCGGCGTGCTCCAGCGCCGCGACGGCCCGGTGCCCGTCGTTCGGCGCGGCCTTGTTCACGTGCCGCCAGCCGACGAAGCTGCGGGCCCAGTAGCGCTGCCGGCCGCCCGGGCTGCCGGTGAAGTCCTGGAAGGTCATCGGGGCGTGCCGGCGCAGGGCGCCCTGCGGGCCGCGGTAGTCCGGGATGCCGGAGTCGGTCGACAGGCCCGCCCCGGACAGCACCACGACGCCGCCCGCCGCCACGAGCACGGCGAGCGTGCCGACGTCCCCGACCTCGACGACCTGCGAAGCGTCGAGCTCGCGCAGGTACGCAGGGCGGCTCAGGACGCGACGGACCGGCTCACCCATGCGGCCATGCTGCCTCATGGGTGGGCAGGGGCGCGCCTCAGGAGACGACGACGCCCTTGACCGGGTCGCCGGCCGGGACGGCGGTGAGGACGACGACCTCCGGGGCGGCGGTCACCTTGCCGGCGAGCCTGGGGCCGAGCTCGGCGAGGGCGGCGCCCTTGGAGTGCACGGCGAGCGCCTCCGCGCTGGACCACTGCTCGATCATGACGAGCCGGTCGTCCTTCTCGTGCAACGCGTACAGCTCGCAGCCGTCCTCGGCGTGCACCGCAGGGATCGCCTCCAGGAGGGCGGCCCGGACCGCCTCGTGCTGACCGGGCTGCGGGGTGATCGTGGCGACGACGACGACGGACATGGGGCTCCTCAGCAGCGGCACGGGTCGGGGCGGGGTGGTCGCGACGATAGCCGCTCGGGGGCGCAAGGTCCCGGGGAGGTGCTCGCAGCGGTGGTAAGCCTGGTGACGAGAGCCGGGGGGCTCGATCGGCTCGTCGCACGGGGAGCTGCTCGACCATGTCCCGTCCTTCCCGGCGTGCCCGGGCCCCCTTCGTCGTCCTCGTCGCGGCTGTGGCGGCCGCCGGCGGCTCCCTGCCCGCGACGGACGCCGTCGCAGCGCCCTGGACGGGCCCGGTCGGGTCGACCGTGCCGGTGTGCGTGTCCGCGAGCGGGGTGCACACGACCTCCGACTGCTTCGCCGGGGCGCTCAGCGGTGACGGCCGCTACGTCGCGTTCATGACGGGGTCCCCCGTGCTCGCGCCGGACGACACGAGCGGGACGCTCGACGTCCTGCGGCTCGACCGCCGCACCGGTCGGACGGTCCTGGTGAGCCGCACCTCGCGCGGCACCCCGTCCACGGGCCACAGCTACTGGCCCTCGATCAGCGCGGACGGCCGGTACGTCGCCTTCGAGTCCGAGGCGTCCGACCTCGTCCCGGGGGACACGAACGGCACGTGGGACGTGTTCCTGCGCGACATCGTCGCGGGGACGACGACCCGGGTGAGCGTGTCGGGGGCCGGGGCGCAGGCGGACGCGGAGTCGGGTGACGCCGCCGTGAGCGCCGACGGGCGGCGGGTCGCCTTCCGCTCGCTCGCCGGCACGCTCGTGCCCGGCGACACGAACGGCAGCTACGACCTCTTCGTCCGGGACCTCGCCGCGGGGACGACGGTGCGCGCGGACGTGGCGGACGACGGCGCCCAGCTGGCCGACGGCGCCTACCACCCGGTGCTCAGCCCCGACGGGTCCGTGCTCGCCTTCGCCTCGGCCCGGAGGGACCTCGACCCCGCGGGTCCGAGCACCAACGGCGTGTACGTCCGCGACCTGGCGGCGGCGCGCACGTGGCGGGTCGAGGCCACCGGCGGCGCCTCGGGGCAGGCCGTGGGACCACCGGTCGCGCTGAGCACCGACGGGCGGCTGGTCCTCGTCGGCGGAGCCGTGGTCGACCGCCGTACCGGGGTCGCCGACGAGGTCTGCCGCTCCGTCGACCCCACCCAGCAGTGCTCGCCGACGGCGATGAGCGCGGACGGCCGGTTCGTCGTGCTCGACGCGATCTACACAGCGCTGCGCCCGGCCGGGTCGCAGCCCGCAGCCCGGTACTTCCACGCATTCGTCCGGGACCGGCGGACCGGTGCCCTCGACCTCGTCTCCGCGTCCTCGACGGGGCGGCTCGCGAACTACGGCGGCTCGTCCCGCTCGATCAGCGCCGACGGCCGGACGGTGCTGGTCCAGTCGGCGTTCTCGACCAACCTCAGCCCGGAGGGCTTGTGGAAGAAGGTCTGGGAGCCCGGGGACGACGAGCCGATCGAGGGCGAGCTGTACGTGCGCGACCGGCTCGCACCGCCGACGTCCACGGGGGACGTCGACCGTGACGGGCAGGCCGACGTCCTCGTGGTGCAGCGGTCCACCGGCAGGCTCCTGCTCGTGCGCGGCGACGGCCTGCACGCCGCCGTCCGGCGCACGCTCGCGACCGGGTGGGGCGGCTACGACGCGACGACCCGGGTCGGGGACCTCGACCGCGACGGGTACGCGGACGTCGTCGCCCGCTCGCGGGCGACGGGCCGGCTGCTGCTCTTCCGGGGCACCGGCACGGGGCTGCGGGCACCGGTGCGGATCGGTGGCCCGCGCTGGGCCGGGATGCGTGAGATCACCGGCGTCGGCGACCTCGACGGCGACGGGTACGCCGACCTCGTGGCGATCGAGAAGGCCACCGGGCGGCTCTACCTCGTGCCCGGCCGGGGGACGTCCCTCGGGGCGCGCCGGCTCGTCGGCCTGGCCTGGGCGTCGATGGACGAGCTCGCCGGCGTCGGGGACCTCGACGGGGACGGGCACCCGGACCTCGTGGCACGCAAGGACGCCACGGGCGAGCTCTTCCTCTACCGCGGCAAGGGGTCCGGGAGCACCGCGGGATTCTGGCCGCGGGTCCGGATCGGCACCTCGGGCTGGGACCTGATGCGGGACCTCGTCGGGGCCGGCGACGTCGACCGGGACGGCCGCAACGACCTGCTGGCCGTCGACCCGGCGACCGGGCGGCTGCTGCGCTACCCCGGCACCGGCACCGGGCTGCGGTCGCGCCAGGTCTTCGGCACCGGATTCACCGCGGACCTGCGCCCGCTCGCGTGACGTCGTCCGGGACCGGCGCGGGCAGCCGCACGAGGCGCAGCCGGACGCCCGCCGCGAGCACGGCCAGGGCCGTGAGCAGCAGCCAGGTCACGGCGAAGTGGGTGAGCCCGCGGGTCAGGTAGCCGCCGTCGGTACCGTCGATCGCGTACGTGCCGATCTCCCGCGTCGACCAGAACGGCAGCAGCTTCGCGAGGTTCCCCGCCGGGTCGGCGAGCATCTGCGTCGCCAGCACGATGAGCCGCGCCAGCGCGCCCTCGAGCTCGCGCGGCAGCACCGTCGCGACGACGGCACCGAGCGGCGCCGCGACGAGGACGGTCGTCACGAGCAGCAGCACGACCGCCCACGGGCGCCGGACGTCCTGGTCGAGGGCGACGAGCACGGCGTAGCCCGCCGCGAGGACGAGGCCGCACCCGGTCATCGCGACCTGCCGGCCCAGCCCCGGCACCGGCCGGGCGATCCCGGTGAGCCGCAGCCGCAGGTCGACGGACCGCGCCGCCGAGGCGGTGAAGAGCGCCAGCGTGGACACGGCCCAGCCGAGACCGAGGGCGAGCATCCGGATCGACTGCCCCTGGAGGTCGCGGCGCGCCGTGTAGAAGGCCAGCGGGAGCAGGACGACGAGCGCCACGACCGTCCGGCGGCGCAGCACCTCGTGCACCGTCAGCCGGGCCACGACGCCGAGCGCCCGCAGCGGCCGGCTCACCGCGGGTCCCCGGCGCCGAGGTCGACGACGTGGTCGACGCGGTCCAGCTCGTGGAGCAGGTGGGTCACGACGAGCACCGCCTTCCCGGCGTCCCGCCAGGCGTAGACCTGCTCCCAGAAGTCGAGGTACGACCCCTGGTCGAACCCCTGGTAGGGCTCGTCGAGCAGCAGCAGGTCCGGCGCGTGCAGCTCGCCGAGCACGAGGTTGAGCTTCTGCCGCGTACCGCCGGAGAGCCGTTCCGCGACGAGGCGCGGGTCCGGCCGCCAGGACAGCCGGGTCGCGAGGTGCTCGCCGGTCGACCGGGCCCGGCCGGCCCCGATCCCGGCCGCGGCCCCGAGCAGCTCGAAGTGCTCGGCCGGGGTGAGCTGGCCGACGACTCCGTCCTCCTGCGGCACGTAGCCGACGCTGCCCACGCGCTCCACCCGGCCGGACGACGCCCGCGCCAGGCCGGCACAGATCCGCAGCAGCGTCGACTTGCCCGAGCCGTTGGCGCCGACGACGGCCGCGACCTCACCGGCCCGCAGCTCGAGGTCGACCCCGTCGAGGACGACGCGGCGCCGGTGCCGCTTGCCGACACCGCGCAGCCGCAGCACGACCGGGCCGCGTGGCGCGGCCGCCCGCGACGCCGCCGGCACCGATGCCGCCGCCGCGCCGTCCTGGCCGGGCCCGCGCAGCGCTCCGGCCAGGGTGCGGGCGTAGACGGTCGCCGGGCCGTAGAGGTCCGGAGGTGCCGCGGCGGCGTCCCGGGCCTCGGCCACGCTGTCCTGCGCGAGCCGCGCGGCCTGCGCAGGCTCGACACCGAGCGCGACGAGCGCCCGGGCGAGGTCGCCCTCCCAGCGCACCGCGGCGCTCACCGGGAGCGCCTCGGCGAGGCCTGGACCGCTTGTGCCACAACGGTGTCGACGCTCCGGCTGAACGCGGCCCACCGGTCGGCCTGCTCCTGGAAGGCCGTGCGCCCGGCCGGGGTCACGGCGTAGTACTTGCGCCGTGGCCCGGTGTCGGACGCCTCCCAGGCGACCTCGACGAGCCCGCCCCGCTCGAGCCGCAGCAGCGCCGGGTAGAGGGTGCCGCCGGGGACCTCGCCGAACCCGGCCGCGCCGAGACGTTGGCCCAACCCGTACCCGTAGTCCCGCTCCGCGACGAGCAGCCCGAGCAGGCAGAGGTCGAGGAAGCCGTGCAGCAGCGGGCCGGGGAAACCCTTCGTGACGTCCGACATGGCTAGACAGGCTACCTACCTAGGGCGTGGGTAGCAAGACAGACTGACTAGTGCGTCCCGCCCCGGCGCACTAGCCGACGTGCACCCGCGGCCGCCGCGCCGGGTCCGGCTCCGCCTCGCGCAGCACCTCGCGGGTGACCGGGGCGATCTCACCGGCGCCGACGAAGAGGAACCGCAGCAGGTTGGTGAAGGGGTTGCCCTCGGTCCAGCGGAAGTAGACGTGCGGGACGAGCCCGGTGCGGTCGCGGACGGCGAGCGCCACCTCGGCGAGGGTGTTCGCCACCACGGAGCTGCGGACCGTGAGGATCCGGTGGCCGAACCGCTCCTCGCCGCGGACCTCCAGCGACGTCTCGAAGTCCGAGGCGTCGACGACCGTGACCTCGACGAACACGAGCGGCGCCCAGCGCGGGATGTCGTTGTCGGCGCGGACCCGGACGGTCGCGTCGCGGTAGACCTGCGCCGTCCGCTCCGTCGGGTCGTGGGCGACGAACCGCAGCGTGCCACACTTCGCCGCGCCCTCGATGAACGCCGTCGCGTCGGCGTCGAAGGTGATCCCGGCGCCGCGCAGCTCGAAGACCCGGCCGGCCCGGGACAGCAGCGACACGACGACGATCGCGAGGATGAACAGCCCGCCGATCTTCAGGCCGTCGGGGCGCTCGACGACGTTCGTCACCGTCGTGTAGACGAAGACCGCCGAGACGGCCCCGAAGCACGCGGTCGCGAGCCTGCGGCGCCGGCGGCGCGCCGAGAGCGTCACGGCGACCGACGCGGAGGTCATGAGGACGAGCACGCCGGTCGCGTAGGCACCGCCCTGCGCGTCGACGTCCGCGTCGAAGACCCACGTGATGAAGAAGGCGACGACGGTGAACACCACCACGAGCGGGCGGACCGCGCGGGCCCAGCGCGGCGCCATCCCGTACCGCGGCAGGTAGCGCGGCACGAGGTTGAGCAGCCCGGCCATCGCGGACGCCCCGGCGAACCAGAGGATCGCGATGGTGCTCACGTCGTAGACGGTGCCGAACACCGGGCCGAGGAACTCGTGCGCGAGGAAGGCCAGCGCTCGGCCGTTGGCGGCGCCGCCGTCCGCGAACTGCTCCGCCGGGATGAGCAGCGTCGTCACGACGGACGACAGCACGAGGTAGAAGCTCATGAGGACGGCGGCCGTCGTGAGCAGCCGGTGGGTGCCGGCGATCCGGCCGGCCGGGTCCTTCTCGGTGTCCGTCGGCAGCCCGCGGACCTGCGGCATGACGGCGACCCCGGTCTCGAACCCGGACAGGCCCAGGGCCAGCTTCGGGAAGACGATGAGCGCGACGACGACGACCGCGAACGGGTCGGGGTGCTGGACGGCGAGCAGCCGGGTCCACGCGCCGAACACCTCCGGGTTCTCCACGACGTGCCACAGGCCCACGCCGATGACGACGGCGTTGAGCGACAGGTAGGCCACGACGAGGACGACGGCGATGCCGATCGCCTCCCGGAATCCGCGCAGGAAGACCACGCCGAGCGCCGCGACGAGCAGGAGCGTCACCGGGACGGCGAGGTTGCGGTCCACGTGCGGCACCAGCGGGTTCTCGAGGATGTGCGCCGTCGCGTCCGCGGCGGAGAGCGTGATCGTGATGACGAAGTCGGTCGCCGCGAACCCGAGGAGCACCAGGACGAAGACCTTGCCGCGCCACCACGGCAGGATCCGCTCGAGCATCGCGATCGAGCCCTCGCCGTGCGGGCTCTCGGTCGCGACCCGGCGGTAGACCGGCAGCGCGCCGAGCAGGGTGAGGGCGACGAGCACGAGGGTCGCGATCGGCGCGACGGCACCGGCGGCGAGCGCCGCGATACCCGGCTGGTAGCCCAGCGTCGAGAAGTAGTCCACGCCGGTGAGGCACATGACCTGCCACCAGGGCCGGCGGTGCTCGTCGGGTGCGCCGGCCGGCGAGCCCCCCGCGGGCTCGCCGGACCGCTTGGGCATGCCGTCGAGGAACCACTCGCGCACGCCCGTCGTCGTGGACATGATCCCGACGGTAGGCAGGACCGGGGCTCCGGCGCTGTGACCGGGGCGACGTCCCGCGTAGGGATCGCGTAGAAATCCCGGACGCGGCGGGATCTCGGAGGCGGCGGGAGCGCGGAGGTGGAGACTGCTGCCATGACCAGCGGAGAGCTGCGCGTCTACCTCGGCGCCGCACCGGGCGTCGGCAAGACGTACCGGATGCTGGAGGAGGGGCACCGGCGCGCGGAGCGCGGCACCGACGTCGTCGTCGCCCTCGTCGAGACCCACGGGCGGGCGCAGACCGCGGCGCTCGTCGACGGGCTCGACCTCGTCCCGCGGCGCACCCTCGTGCACCGCGGGGTGACGTTCACCGAGATGGACGTCGACGCCGTCCTCGCCCGCCGCCCGCAGGTCGCGCTCGTCGACGAGCTCGCGCACACGAACGTGCCCGGCTCACGGAACGCCAAGCGGTGGCAGGACGTCGAGCTGCTCCTCGACGCCGGGATCACCGTCATCACGACGCTCAACGTGCAGCACCTGGAGTCGCTCAACGACGTCGTCCGGCAGATCACCGGTGCCGCCCAGCGCGAGACGGTCCCGGACGCCGTCGTCCGGGCCGCCGAGCAGATCGAGCTCGTCGACTCGACGCCCGAGGCGCTGCGGCGCCGGATGGCGCACGGCAACGTGTACCCGGCCGACCGGGTCGACGCCGCGCTCGGCACGTACTTCCGGGTGGGGAACCTCGCGGCGCTGCGCGAGCTCGCGCTGCTCTGGGTCGCCGACAAGGTCGACGACGAGCTCGACCGGTACCGCGCCGCGCACTCCATCGACACCACGTGGGAGGCCCGGGAGCGGGTCGTCGTCGCCCTCACCGGCGGTCCCGAGGGCGAAACGCTCGTGCGGCGCGCGGCCCGGATCGCCGACCGCAGCAAGGGTTCGGACCTGCTCGCCGTCCACGTCGCCCGCAACGACGGGCTCGCCGGGGCCGACCCGGCGCACCTGGCCCGGCAGCGGCTGCTCGTCGAGGCCGTCGGGGGCACCTACCACCAGGTCGTCGGCGGGGACGTGCCGACGGCCCTGCTCGACTTCGCCCGCGGGGTGAACGCGACCCAGCTCGTCCTCGGGGCCAGCCGCCGCGGCCGCCTCGCGCACCTGCTCTCGCCCGGGACGGTCGCGACGACGACGGCCCGTTCGGGCACCATCGACGTCCACCTCGTGACGCACGAGGCGACGTCCGGGGCGCGGCCGGACCCGGGACGGCGCAGCGCCCTCTCCGGCCGGCGCCGGGCCACCGGCTACGCGCTCACCGTGCTCGGGCTGCCGCTGCTCACGGCCGGGCTGCTCGCCCTCGGCGGCACGCTGTCGCTGCCGAGCGACATCCTCGTCATGCTCGCGGCCGTCGTCGCCGTCGCGCTCGTCGGCGGCCGGCGGCCGGCCGTGCTCGCGGCCCTGGGTGCCTTCGGCCTGCTCAACTACTTCTTCACCCCGCCGGTCGGGCTGTTCACCATCGCGGAGCGGGAGAACGTGCTCGCCCTGTCGGTCTTCCTCGTCGTGGCGCTCGCCGTCGCGACCGTCGTCGACCTCGCCGCCCGGCGGACGACCGAGGCGGCCCGGGCCCGGGCCGAGGCCGAGACCCTGTCCACCCTCGCGGGCAGCGTGCTGCGCGGCAGCCGGCCGCTGCCGGCCCTGCTCGACCAGCTCCGGGAGACGTTCGGGCTCACCGGCGTGGCGCTCCTCGAACGGGTCGGCCGCGGCACCGCCGACCCCGAGGCCTGGCAGGTCGTCACCGCGGTCGGCGACCGGCCGGCGACCCGCCCCGCGGACGGCGACGTCGAGGTGACCGTCGCCGGCCCGGACGCCGACCTCTCGCTCGCGCTCACCGGGCGCCCGCTGGACGCCGCGGACCGCCGGCTCGTCGAGGCGTTCGCCGCGCAGGCCGCCGTCGCCCTGACCCAGGAACGGCTCGCCGCGCGGGCGGCCCAGGCCGGGCCGCTCGCCGAGATCGACCGGCTGCGCACCGCCCTGCTCGACGCGGTGAGCCACGACCTGCGCACCCCGCTCGCGACGGCGACGACGGCCGTCGAGACCCTGCGCGCGCACGGCGCCATGCTCGACGACGCCGACCGGGCGACACTGCTCGACGACGCCGGCTCGTCGCTCGCCCGGCTCGGCCGGCTCGTCGAGAACCTCCTCGACATGAGCCGGCTGCAGGCCGGCGCGCTCGCCATGACCCTCGAGGTCGTCGACCTCGCCGACGT
>JACRAB010000028.1 GCA_016213575.1 Actinomycetota bacterium | reverse complement strand
CGCGGCGCCGAGCACGGCGACCGCGACGAACGGCAGGTGCACCGCGACGGGGACGTCGAACCCGGCCATGACGGCGCCCAGCCCGGCCCCGGCCACCGTGCCGAGGCTGAACGCGGCGTGGAACCGGGGCATGATCTCGACGCCGAGGCGGCGCTCCACCTCGGCGCCCTCGACGTTCATCGCGACGTCCCACAGGCCGTTGCCGAGCCCGACGAGGAAGAGCACGGGGACGAGCACGAGCACCGTCGGGGCGAGGCCGACGCCGAGGACCCCGAGGGTGCAGACGACGGACGCCGCCGCGACCGTGCGGGCCGGTCCGAGCCGGTGCACGACCGGGCCGGACAGCGGCAGCCCGGCCATGGCGCCGACGGAGACCGCGAGCAGCACGAAGCCGATCCCGCTCGGGCTGAGGTCGAGGGCGTCCCGGATCGCGGGGAGCCGGGAGGCCCACGTCGAGAGCAGGCAGCCGTTGACGCCGAAGACCCAGTAGGTGGCGTTCCGGGCCCGACGGGCGCGCAGGTCGGCGGCCGCCCCGGCGGCGAGGACGTCGTCGTGCACGGGCTGGGGCTCCTCGCATCGGGCCGTTCGAGCGGTGCGGCCGGTCAGGGCAGGCGGACGACCGCCTGGGCCCGGCCGAGCACCTTGGACCCGTCGCACGTCGCCGTGAGGTCGACGCGGACGGTGCGGGCGTCGTCGTCCTTGGTGGCGACGACGCCGGACACGACGACCGTGGCGCCCACGCCGTCGTCCGGCACGGGGACCATGTTCGTGAACCGGACGCCGTACTCGACGACCGCGCCGGGGTCGCCCGCCCAGTCGGTGACGAGGCGGCCGGCCGTCGCCATCGTCAGCATGCCGTGGGCGATGACGTTCGGCAGCCCGACGGACGTCGCGACGCGCTCGTTCCAGTGGATGACGTTGAAGTCCCCGCTGGCGCCCGCGTACTTGACGAGGTCGAGGCGCTGCAGCGTGAAGGACCGCTCGGCGACGGTGTCGCCGACGGCGACGGTGTCGAAGGAGGGCCGGGTCGCGGGGGTGCCGGTCATCTCACTCGCCCCCTCGGACGACGATGGTGGACGTCACGGTGCTGACGGGCTCGCCGCCCTGCGTCGCGATCTCGGACCGGGTGGACACCATCGAGTGGCCGCCGGCGGAGCGCACGGAGTCGACGTACGAGGTCGTCACGAGGACGTCCCCGACGGTGATCGGGCGGCGGTGGACGAACTTCTCCTCGCCGTGGACGACGCGCGAGTAGTCGATGCCGGCCTCGGGGTCGCGGATGACCCGGGCCTCGCTGCGCTGGGCGATGACGACCGCGAACGTCGGCGGGGCGATGACGTCCGGGTGGCCGAGCGCGCGGGCGGCGTCGCCGTCGAAGTGCGCGGGGTCGGTGCTGCCGATGGCCGTGGCGAACTCGGCGATCTTCTCGCGGCTCACCTCGTACACGGACTCGGGCGGGTACTCCCGCCCCACGATGTCCGGGTTCACAGCCATCGGGGCCTCCTCGTCGTGCTCGTCGTCGTGCTCGTCGTCGGCCGTCTGCGTCGTCCGGCCCTGCGCAACCTATCGACCCGGCGGGCAAAGCACGACGGCCGCCCCGAGGGGCGGCCGTCGTCGGAGTGCGGGGTGCCGGAACGTCAGCGGGTCTCGCGGTGCGCCGTGTGCTTCGTGCAGCGCGGGCAGAACTTCGCGAGCTCCATGCGGTCGGGGTCGTTGCGGCGGTTCTTCTTCGTGATGTAGTTCCGCTCCTTGCACTCCGTGCAGGCCATGGTGATCTTGGGGCGGACATCCTGGGACTTGCTGGCCACGGTCGTGCCTCTCTGGAGTCAAGCGAGAATCAGCGGAAGGTCGTCGTGAAGCGCACGCGAGGGACAAGCCTACGCGACGACCGGGTGTCGGTCGAACCGCGGGCCGGACCCGTGTGGTAGCGGAGGCGGGACTTGAACCCACGACACAGCGATTATGAGCCGCTTGCTCTACCAACTGAGCTACTCCGCCGGGATCGCAAGCACCCGGCGGACCAGGTCTTGCGACGAGAGCCCCAATAGGGAATCGAACCCTAGACCTTCTCCTTACCATGGAGACGCTCTGCCGACTGAGCTATTGGGGCCGGCTGCACCGCCCGGCACGCCGGGCGACGATCGCCTACGGTACACGGCCACCAGGCCCGGCGAGAAATCGCATTACGGTCCCTCGCAGGCGTTGGCGAGGGCGACCCTCCTGGCGGCCTCCGGCCCGGCCTCGTCGCTGTCCACGAGGACGACCTCGTCGGCGCTCTCCTCGCGCGGGAGCGCGGCGAGCGGCTCCTCGGCGGTGTCGTGGAGGCTGTGCCCCGCGGTGCTCATGACGGCGATCCTGCGCATGACGGTCGCCCCGCTCCGCGGCCGCCGCTCGGTCCGGGGCGCCGGCGGCGTCCCGGCGGCCGCGGTCCCATCGCACCCCCGACGGGGCCGTGCGGCCAGAGCCGTATGTCCTGCGCCCGGTCCGCGCGGCGAAGCACGAAAACGATCTCCGGGTACAGGGTCCCGGCGGCGGTACCGATCACCAAGGGGTGAACACCACGGGTCGCCGCTCGCTGCGCCGCGCGCTCACCGTGCGGATCGTCGCCGTCGCGCTGGCCGCGGTGTGCGCCGCGGTGCTGCTGCTCGCCGTCCAGGTCCAGCACGAGGCGGACCAGCAGGCCGCGGCCGCGGTGCGGTCGCAGGCCGCACGGTCCGCGCAGCAGGTGACCGGCCTGTTCGGCGCCTGGCGGGACAACCTGCTCGTCGCCGCGTCGGACGCCTCGCTCACCGACTGGTACGCCCGCCCGCAGGACCGGGCGGTGCTGCGCGGCCGGATCGAGACGACCCTCGTGCGGCTGCACGAGGTGTACCCGACCCTCATCGACGAGGCCTGCTACATCGACGGCGAGGGGCCGGAGCTGGCCCGGCAGGTGCGCGGCGGGGTGGCCCTGCTCGGCGACCTGTCCCCCGACGAGTCCGCGGCGCCGTTCTCCGCGCCGACGCTGCGCCTCGAGCCGGGCACCGTCTGGCAGAACGCCCCCTACGTCTCCGTGGACAGCGGCCGCTGGGTCGTCTCGAACTCGACCCCGATCGCCGTCGGCGGACGCAACCGCGCGCTCCTGCACTTCGAGGCGAACCTGGACGCCGTCCGCACCGAGCTCGCGCGCGCGGCGGCCCCGGGGATGCGGGTGCGCGTCGTCGACGTCGGCACCGGGGACGTCGTCGCGGACACCGGGTCGCGCGCGGCGATCACGGACGCGCCGTTCCGGCGGGACCCCTCGTGGTCGGGGGCCGGCCCGGTCCGGGCGGCGCAGACCGTCGACCTCGGCGCGACGAACGCCAACCGGTGGCGGCTCGAGGTCTCCGCGCCCGCCCCGCGGCCGTTCACCGGCGCGCTGGTCGCGATCGTGCTCGCAGCGGTCGCCGTCGCGGCCGTCGTCATCGCGCTCGTCGCGCGCCGGCTCGCCGGCGGCATCGCCGTCCCCGTCGAGGCCGTGACGCTCGTCGCCGAGTCGCTCGCCGAGGGCCGGCTCGACCTGCGGGCGCCGGTGTCGCGGGCCGACGAGATCGGCCGGATGGCGCAGGCCGTCAACGAGGCGATCGAGGCGACGGCGGCCCACCGGGACGCGATCGACCGCGCGCACGCCGAGCGGGCCGAGCAGCTGCGCGACAGCCACCGCCGCCAGGAGCAGTCGAGCCGGCAGATGCGCGCCCGCGCCCAGTCGGTCATCGACGAGACGTCCGAGGCGGTCGTCGCCGAGCTCGAACGCGTCGTCGAGCAGGTCGAGGAGGTCCGGTCGGGCGCCGGGAGCATCGACCGGCGGGTGGCCCGGACCGGCGAGGTGACCCGGACCCTCGTCGCCCAGGCGGGCACCGCCGACGAGGTCGTCGGGTCGCTGGGCCAGAGCCTGCGCCGGGTCGGCGGGATCGCCGACCTCATCGCGGGCATCGCGTCCCAGACGAACCTGCTCGCGCTCAACGCGACGATCGAGAGCGCACGGGCCGGGACGGCGGGGCTGTCGTTCGCGATCGTCGCGCGCGAGGTCAAGGAGCTCGCCGCGAGCACCGCGACGTCGACCGGCGAGATCTCCGCGACGATCGGGGAGCTCGAGGCCGGGGCCGCCGCGGTCGCCCGCGCGATCGAGGTCATGGCCGACAACGTCACGGGGATCGACGCGGCGTCCGGGGACGTCACCGCGCTCACCGCCGGCCAGCAGGAGGCCGTCGAGCGGCTCGCCGCGGGCGTGCGGGACGCGATCGACCGGATCAGGACGATGTCGAGCCTGACGCAGGGGCTCGAGCGCCGGGCCGCGGACCGGGTGCCGGTGACGACGCCGGCCGTCGTCCACGTCGGCGGGACGGCGTACGAGACGGTGGTGAGCGACATCAGCGAGCAGGGCGCCCGGCTGCGGCAGCCGACGGGCACGTCGCTGCGGGTCGGGCAGACCGTGCGGCTGGACCTCGTGCTCGACACCGGGACCTGGACGGTCGACGCGCGGGTCGTCCGCACGGTGGGCAGCGGCGGGTCGGACGCCGGCCTGGAGTACACCGCGGTCCCCGCCGAGGCGCAGCGGGCGCTCGCCGACTACCTCGCCGTCTACCGCTCCGCGTGAGCGCCGGTCAGGCCGGCGCGGTCACCGAGTACGTCACCGAGAACGCGCCGCTGTTGTCCGAGCGCTTGAGGTCGTTGACCGTGAACGCGACGGTGCCGCCGGACGCCGCGGTGAAGGACCTCGACCCGCCGGCGAGCGACCAGCCCCCGGTGCCGATGCGCACGAGGAGCGCCCCGATCGGGGCGGACGGCAGCACCGCCTCGTTGGCGTCGAAGAGCGGGGAGCAGGAGGCGGCCTTGCCGGTCACCGACCGCGCACCGGACGGCGTGAACTCGTTCTGCCCGGTGCACGAGTCGACGGCGAAGTAGCCGCCGACGACCGAGCCGGCGGCCCGCACGCTCACGGTGCTGCCGGCGGAGACGGCCACGCCGGCGACGACCTCCTTGGCCGCGGCGACGGCGCCGGGCCCGTCGGCGGGGCGCTCGTCGTGACGGGCAGGGACGTCGTCGGCCCCGTCGTCGTGGGGCTCGCGGGACCGGACGACGTGACGGGCAGGGACGTCGTCGGGCCGCCGGCGGGCAGGGCCGCGGGGGCGACGGGTGCGGCGGCCCCCGCGCCCGAGGCGGAGGCCGGGGCGTCCGCCGCGGGGCGCAGGAGGGTGACGGCG
>JACRAB010000131.1 GCA_016213575.1 Actinomycetota bacterium | reverse complement strand
GCCGGACCGCCCGGTCCCGCCGGCCGCACCGCTCGAGGACGACGACGTCGCGCAGCCGGTCCCCGCGGGCGAGGCTGCCGACGCGGACGTTCTGCGCGACGGTGAGCCGGCCGAACGGGCGCGGCACCTGGTTGGCCAGGGCCACCCCGGCGCGGGCCACCCGGTCGGTGGTCCAGCCGAGGATGGAGCGGCCGTCGAGCAGGACGTCGCCGGAGTCGGGCCGGACCTCCCCGAGCAGGGTCTTGAGCAGCGTGCTCTTCCCTGCGCCGTTGGGGCCCATGACCCCGACGACGTCCCCGGCCTCGATCCGGAGGTCCAGACCGTCGAGGGCGGTGACGCCCCCGAACCGCTTGGTCAGGCCGCGGGCCTCCAGGAGGGCCATGGTCAGGCCACGACCGGCGAGGACGTCGACGAGGTGGCGTGCAGCGTCGCCCGGAGCCCGGTGACCGCCGCGTCCAGACCCGACAGGCTGCCGGCGTCGTACACGTAGAAGTCCGGCCGGACGATGACGGTGTCGGCACCGAGCCCGGCGAGCCAGGCCGCGTAGCCGCCGTCGACGTCCACGAGGTCGGCCCGCTCGTCGGCGCCGATGCTCACGAGGACTGCACCGTTCTCCCGCGCCCAGGCGAGGTTCTCGGCGCCCAGCGCGTCAGCCGGGGAGCCGGCCGTGCTGAGGACCACCCAGCCGTAGCCGACGACGTGGTCGAAGTAGTCCGTGACCCCGTCGCGCTGCACGCGGTACTGGTGCGACAGGTGCCCGGCGACCGGGTGGGTCCCGATCGTGCCGGCCGTCAGCGTCGGCGGCGGGGGCGGCGGGGGTGCCAGCGTCGGGTCCGCCACAGCGGACTTCATCGCGGCGTCGCGACCGGCGGCCGCCTCCGGGTCGAGCACGCAGATGACCTCGCCGAGGCCGACCGCGAAGTTGACCCAGTACTGCATGTTGTTGCTGCGCTCGGGCCCGTAGGAGTCGAGCAGGTCGTCGGCCGCGCGGCCGGAGAGCACGGCGTCCAGCTTCCACGCGATGTTCTGCGCGTCCCGGATGCCCGCGCACATGCCCTGACCGGCGAACGGCGGGGTGAGGTGCGCGGCATCGCCGGCGATGAGGACCCGGCCCTTGCGCCACTGCTCGGGCTGCGCCCACATCGCGCGGAACGTGTAGACCGCGTGCCGCTCGAGCACGGAGTTCTCCGGGGTGAGGCCCCAGACGGACATCCGCTTCCAGGCGGTCTCCTCGGTGTTGAGCTGCTCGATCGTCTCGTGCGGCAGGCGCATGAACTCCCAGCGCCGGCGTCCCGGGCCGCCGGGCACGATCGTCGTCGGCGCGGCCGGGTTGCACCACTGCCAGGCCGGCGGGTCGAACGTCATCGGCTCGTTCGGGAGCATGTCGACGATGAGCCAGTCGAAGGCGAAGCCGAGGTCGTGCATCTCGGCCTTCATCCAGCGCCGCACGAAGCTGTTCGCACCGTCGGCGCCGACGACGTAGCGGCCGCGGAACGTCTTCGTGGCCAGTGCTCCGGCGTCCTCGGGACGCATCGAGCGCGCGGTGACGGTGACGCCGTCCGCGTCCTCCTCGAGGTCCTGCACCTCCCAGCCGCGCAGCAGCGTGATGCCCGGGACCTGCTCCATGTAGGAGATGAGCTCGCGGTCGAGCTCGGGCTGGGAGAAGAAGTTCGACGTGTGCCAGCCGGACGGTCCGACGCCGGACCAGTCGAGGTCGAGCAGGACCTCCTTGTCGGCGTTGACCCAGCGGTAGACGTTGTCGTACTGCTCGATGATCGGGTTCGTCCGCGAGTCGAGGCCGACCGTCTTGAACAGGCGGGCGATCTCGTGGTCGTAGTGGACGGCGCGGGGCAGCGGGTACGGCTGGGGCCACTTCTCGACACAGGCCACGGTGTAGCCGGCGGCGCCCAGCTTGAGCGCGAGGTACTGGCCGACGGGGCCGTAGCCCACGACGACGACGTCGAACGTCTCGGTCACGGTCTGCTCCTGGTCCTGGGTCAGCCGGCCTGGGCGGCGATGAGCTCGGCGATGTCGCTGGGTGCCATGAAGCCTTCGGGGACAGCGGGTCCCCAGCTGTAGAGACCGCTCTTGCCCTCGCACACCTCCGGCTTCCAGAGGTCGTCCTCGGTGATCTGGTCCATGTCGGCGTAGTACTCGCTGAACGTGCCGGCCGGGTCCTTGAGGTACCAGAAGAAGTTCGAGCCGGCGTAGTGCCGGCCGAAACCCCAACCGCGGCGCTCGTCCCGGCCTTCGAGCAGGCTCTCCGCGCCGCGGCCGATCTCGTCGACGTCGTCGACCTGCCAGGAGCTGTGGTGGGGGAACGACGCCGGGCCGCCGAACAGGGCGACGTTGTGGTGGTCGGCGGAGCAGCGCAGGAAGGCGCTGGCCTTGGAGCCCGCGTAGTCGCTGACCTTGAACCCGAGGCCGTCGACGAAGAACGTCATCGAGGTCTCCGACTCGCCCGACACGAGCGCGACGTGCCCGAGCCGGCGTGGCCGCACCTGGCCCTCACGGACGGTGCCGGCCGCCCGCTCGTTGACCCGCTCGATGCGGCCCGGGGCGTTGACGGGCGCGCGCTCGGTCGCGTGCTGGACGACGCGCGGCTCGACGACGATCTCGACCCGGGTCCTCATGACCGGGTCCGCCGTGACGAGCCGGTCGCCGTCCAGCGTGTGGTCGAACCCGAGTCGCGCGAGCGAGGCCGCGACGCGCCCGAGGTCGTCCGGGTCGTCGGCGCCCAGGACCACGCCGCTGACGCGGCGGTACGGCCCCTGCTCGACGTACAGCTGCCGGCCGCCGTCGACGGTCGAGAGCGATCCGTCGCCGTTGTCGGTGAGGCCGAACTCGCGGTAGTAGGCGATCACCTCGGCGACGTTCGGGACGGCGTAGGTGAACGAGCTGACGCGGTGGAGGGACATCGGGGGCCTCCTCAGAAGCCGTTGACGAGGGTGACGGAGAGGTCGCCGATGCCCTCGATGCTGCTCGTGAGGGTGCCGGGGACGAGGAAGCGCTTGGGCGTGCGACCCATGCCGACGCCCTTCGGGGTGCCGGTGAAGATCACGTCGCCGGGGTACAGCGTCAGGGACTGCGAGAGCCGGCCGACGAGCTCGGCCACGCCGAAGATGAGGTCGCTCGTGCGGCCGTCCTGGAGGACCTCGCCGTCGAGGGCGCAGCTGATCGCGAGGTCGTCCTTGTCGGCGAACTCGTCGGGGGTGACGACGACCGGTCCGACGGGGGAGAACCCGGGGTAGGACTTGCCGATCGCGAACTGCGGCGCGGGGCCGCGGCCCTGGACCTCGCGCCACGACAGGTCCTGGCCGACGGTCAGACCGGCGACGAAGTCCCAGCCCTTCTCGACCGGGACCTTGTGCGCCTCGCGGCCGATGACGACGACGAGCTCGACCTCCCAGTCCACGCCGTCGCTCGGCAGGACGACGGTGGCGCCCGGTCCGGCGAGGGACGACGGGAACTTCGTGAAGACGACCGGGTGCTCCGGGATCGCGAGGTTGCTCTCGGCGGCGTGCTCGCGGTAGTTCAGCCCGATCGCGACGATC
>JACRAB010000003.1 GCA_016213575.1 Actinomycetota bacterium | reverse complement strand
GGAGATCTCCCGGCCCGGGCTCGCGGTGCTCGTCGGCGTGACCCACACCGACACCGCACAGACCGCGCAGCGCCTGGCCCGCAAGGTGTGCGACCTGCGGATCCTGCGCGACCCCGACGGCAGCGCCTCGGGCACCGGCCGCGCCGACGAGGCGTCCGCGCTCGACGCCGGGGCCGCCGTCCTCGTCGTCAGCCAGTTCACCCTCTACGGCGACACCCGCAAGGGCCGGCGGCCGTCGTGGGTCGACGCCGCCCCCGGACCGGTCGCCGAACCGCTCGTCGACGCCTTCGCCGCGGCGGTCGCCGACCTCGGCCTCGAGGTCGCCCGCGGCCGCTTCGGCGCCGACATGGCCGTCGACCTCGTCAACGACGGGCCCTTCACGCTCGTCCTCGAGGCCTGACCCGACGCCTGCTCCCCGTCCTCTGGCGGGGTAAGTACGTCAAAACAAGCTTTTGGGGTGCTTCACCCACCAGAGGACGAGGGATCCTGGCGAGTGGTGTAAAGAATTCTTGACCTCGTGTCCGATCTGCTTTACCTTCGAGATGTCAAAGATTCTGTACATCGCAGGGTCGCACCGTCCGGAGGACCGTCATGACCTTCCTCGAGAAGCGCGCGTGGACGATGCTCGTCGTCGCCGTGCTCGCCTACGCCGCGTACGTCGTGGTCGTCCTCGGGCGGCTCGGTGACGGGGTGTCGCTGCCCGGCGTCCCGTACGCCGGGGCGCTGCTGTGGTCGGTCGGCGGAGCGATCCTGGCGAACGTCGCCGTCGAGGTCGCGCTCGCCGCCCTGCGGCCGCGCGACCCCCGGACGACGGACGACCGGGACGCCGAGATCGGCCGTCTCGGGGACCAGGTCGGCCAGGCCTTCCTCGTCATCGGCGCCGTCACGGCGATGCTCCTCGCGCTCGCCGAGCAGCACCCGTTCTGGATCGCCAACGCGATCTACCTCGGGTTCGTGCTCTCGGCCGTCGTCGGCTCCGTCGCGAAGGTCGTCATGTACCGAGTGGGCCTGCCGTGGTGAGGCCGACGCGGGTCACGAACTCGATCCGGGCGCTGCGGTTCAGCCACGGCGAGATGACCCAGGCCCAGCTCGCCGACCGGATCGGCGTCACCCGGCAGACCCTCATCGCGATCGAGCAGGGCAGGTACAGCCCGTCGCTCGAGGTCGCGTTCCAGATCGCCCGTGCCTTCGGCGTCCCGCTCGACGCCGTCTTCCACTACCCCGAGGACCCCTCATGAGCACCCCCGCAACGATGAAAGCCCTGGTGCAGAACGCCTACGCCGACGGTGAGGCGCTCGACCGGGCGCTCGCCGTGGAGGACGTCGCCGTCCCACGGCCCGGCCCGGACGACGTGCTCGTCGCCGTCCGCGCCGCCGGCGTCGACCGCGGCGCCTGGCACCTCGTGACCGGCCTGCCGAAGGCGGTGCGGGTCGCCACCGGCCTGCGCCGGCCGCGGCAGCGCACGCCCGGGATGGAGGCCGCCGGCGTCGTCGAGGCGGTCGGTGAGCGGGTCACGGGGTTCCGGGTCGGCGAGGAGGTCTACGGCGTCGTCCGCGGCTCGTTCGCCGAGAAGGCGCTCGGTGCCGCGAAGTCGTTGCACGCCAAGCCCTCGGGGCTGTCCTTCGCGGAGGCCGCCGTGCTCGCGGTGAGCGGTGTGACGGCCGTCCAGGCGGTCCGCGCGGCCGGCGAGGGCGCGGTCGGCCCGGGCCGGCGGGTGCTCGTGCTCGGTGCGGGCGGCGGGGTGGGCGGTCTCGTCGTCCAGCTCGCGAAGGCGTCCGGCGCCCACGTGACCGGTGTCTGTGGCGCGGACAAGGCCGACCACGTCCGGTCGCTCGGTGCCGACGAGGTCGTCGACCGGACGGCGTTCGACGCCGGACCCGCTGCGCCGCAGGCGGACCGGTCGTTCGACGTCGTCGTCGACACCGCCGGCAACCGGACCCTGCGCCGGCTGCGCGGGCTGCTCACGCCGGACGGCGCGCTCGTCCTCGTCGGCGGCGAGGGCAAGGGCGGTCCGCTCGGCGGCTTCAGCCGGCAGCTGCGCGGGCTCGTCCTCAACCCGTTCGTGCGGCAGCGGATCGCACCGCTGGCGTCGGTGACGAACGCCCGGTCGCTCGCCCTGCTCACCGAGCGCGTCGACGCCGGGGCGCTGCGCCCCGTCCTCGACGCGACCTACCCGCTCGCGGGCGCGGCGGACGCCGTCCGCCGGGTCGGCTCCGGCCGGGTCCGCGGCAAGGTCGTCCTCGAACCCTGACGCCGGCACATGCGGTGGGGCGGTCGGGCACCGTCGCGGGACTGGGTCGCCGGGGCGGGGGCGGGCGGCTTACCCTCGGAGCATGGCCGACCGCGCGATCTCCGTCGTCCCCTCCGTCGTCCGGGACCCGATCTGGACCCGGCTGCGGGACGACGCCACCCGGATGGCGGCCGGCGAGCCGATGCTCGCCAGCTTCGTCCACGCCACGATCCTCGGTCACGACCGGATGGAGCGGGCGCTCAGCTACCACCTGGCGCACAAGCTCGCGAGCGACGACGTCGGTGCGCTCCAGGTGCACCAGGTGTTCGACGAGGCCTTCGAGGACGACGCGATGCTCGGCGAGCACGTCCGCCGCGACCTGTCGGCGATCTACGACCGGGACCCGGCGGTCCGCACGCTCGTCGAGCCGTTCCTCTTCTTCAAGGGCTTCCACTCGCTCCAGGCGTACCGCGTGACGCACTGGCTGTGGGGCAAGGACCGCACCGCGCTCGCGTTCCACTTCCAGAGCCGGATCTCCGAGGTGTTCGGGGTCGACATCCACCCCGCGGCCCGGATCGGCTGCGGGGTCATGATCGACCACGGCACCGGCGTCGTCATCGGCGAGACCGCCGTCGTCGAGGACGACGTCTCCCTCCTGCAGGGCGTCACCCTCGGCGGCACCGGCAAGGAGTCCGGCGACCGGCACCCGAAGGTCCGGCGCGGGGTGATGATCGGGGCCGGCGCGAAGGTCCTCGGCAACACCGAGATCGGCGAGTACAGCCGGATCGGCGCCGGCAGCGTCGTCCTCAAGCCGGTGCCGCCGCGCTCGACCGCCGTCGGCGTCCCGGCCCGGGTCGTCGGGCACGGCGGCTGCGAGCGGCCCGCGATGGAGATGAACCAGCTCATCGACGAGGTGCCGGGGGAGTACCAGATCTAGGGAGCGGTCACGCCGGCCGGACGGCGTCCCAGGCCAGCGTGAGCTCCCCGAGCCGCCAGCGGGACGGCCCGTCGAGCACGGGCCAGCCCTCGTCCCGCACCGACCGGGCCGTCTCGATCCAGCGCTGCCGGGCGCCGAACGTCGCGCGGTGGGCGGCCCGGGCCCAGCCGGTGTCGAGCGCCCCGAGCAGGTCGTGCACCCGCTCGCCGGGGACGTTGCGGTGGATGAGCACCTTCGGCAGCCGCTCCGCGACGTCCGACGGGCGCTCGAAGGCGCCGAAGCGCAGCGACAGGGTCAGCGACACCGGTCCGTCCTCCGCGGTCACCGCGACCCAGGTGGAGCGCCGTCCGATCTCGTCGCACGTGCCGTCGACGAGCAGCCCGCCGGGCGCGAGCCGCTCCCGGACCGCGGACCAGGCCCCCGCGACGTCCGCCTCGTCGTACTGCCGCAGGACGTTGAAGGCGCGGACGACGACCGGCCGCCGGCCGCCGGGCAGCGGCACCTCGAAGCCGCCGAGGGCGAACGACAGCCCGTCGCCCGCGAGCGGCAGCGCGGCCGTGACCCGCGCCGGGTCGATCTCGATGCCGACGACCTCGACGTCGGCCCGGACGGCCCGCAGCCGGTCCCGCAGCTCGACCGCGGTCACCGGCGTCGCGCCGTAGCCGAGGTCGACGACGACGGGGTCGGCGGCCCGGCGCAGCCGCCAGGCCTGCGGGCCGGCGAGCCAGCGGTCGACGCGGCGCAGCCGGTTGGGGTTGGTGGTGCCGCGGGTGATCGTGCCGACCGGACGGGTCGGCCTGCCGGCGCGCGCCACGTCGGCAAGCCTAGGGGCGGACCCAGCGCCGCGCGGACAGGAGCGCGCGCGGGTGAGATCGGCGACGTCGGCGGGGGAGATGCCCCGGATCGTGGTGACTCGTCCGGGGCCCGGGCCCGGTTCGACGAGGTGCCCGTCGGTGCTCCGCGCTAGCGTCGGCGGCAGGAACCGGGCCCCGATGCCCGGGCCCGGGGGCAGCACAGGCCCGGGTGCAGCAGCCGGTGCGGAAGCAAACGGCCGCCGGGTGCGTTCGCACCCTGCGGCGAGAGGGGCCGGGTGGCCCCGCGTGACGTGCCGCCGACGAAGGAGCCGCGAGTGTCCCCGACCGCCGTGCCCGGCAGAGGGCTGTCCGGCCGCGCGGGCCGCGACCGCGTGCCGCGCCGGGTCGCGATGCTCACGGTGCACACCTCCCCGCTCGAGCAGCCCGGCACGGGCGACGCCGGCGGGATGAACGTCTACATCGTCGAGACCGCGCGCCGGCTCGCGGCCCGCGGCACCGAGGTGGAGATCTTCACCCGGGCCACGACGAGCGGCGCCGAGCCGGTCACCGAGCTGGCCCCGGGCGTGCTCGTCCGGCACGTCACCGCGGGCCCGTTCGAGGGTCTGTCGAAGGACGACCTCCCCGGCCAGCTCTGCGCGTTCACCGCGGGCGTCATGCGCGTCGAGGCCCGCCGCGAGCCCGGCTGGTACGACCTCGTGCACTCGCACTACTGGCTCTCCGGCCAGGTCGGCTGGCTCGCCGCCGACCGCTGGTGCACCCCGCTCGTCCACACGATGCACACGATGGCCAAGGTGAAGAACGCGATGCTCGCCGACGGCGACCGGCCCGAGCCGGCCGTCCGCGTCATCGGCGAGGAGCAGGTCGTCGACGCCGCCGACGGGCTCGTCGCGAACACTGACGACGAGGCCCGCCAGCTCGTCGAGCTCTACGGCGCCCGCCCCGAGCGCGTCTCCGTCGTCTCGCCGGGGGTCGACCTCGACGTCTTCACGCCCGGCGGCCCGGACGGCCGCGCCGCGGCCCGGCGGCGGCTCGGCGTCCCGCAGGACGCCGACCTGCTGCTCTTCGTCGGCCGGATCCAGCCGCTCAAGGCCCCCGACGTGCTCGTCCGTGCCGCGGCGCACCTGGTCCGCGAGCGGGCCGCGCGCGGTGTGGCCCGGCCGCTCCAGGTCGCGATCGTCGGCGGTCCGAGCGGCAGCGGCCTCGACCGCCCCGAGGAGCTCCAGCGGCTCGTCGCCGACCTGGGGCTCGGCGGCGTCGTGACGTTCCACCCGCCGGCGCCGCGGGCCGTGCTCGCGCACTGGTACCGGGCCGCCGACGTCGTCACGGTGCCGTCGTACAACGAGTCGTTCGGGCTGGTCGCCGTCGAGGCGCAGGCCTGCGGCTCCCCGGTCGTGGCCGCCGCGGTCGGCGGGCTGCCCACTGCCGTGTCGGACGGCGTGAGCGGGCTCCTCGTCGACGGGCACGACCCGCTCGAGTGGGCCCGGGTGCTCGGCGGCCTGCTCGCCGACCGGCCGCGCCGGGACGCGATGGCGGCCGCCGCGGTGCTGCACGCGAGCCGGTTCAGCTGGGAGGCCACCGTCGACCGGACGCTCGAGGCGTACGCGGAGGCCGTGGACCGGCACCGCAACCTGCTCCGGGCCCCGCTCGGCGCCTGCTCCGGGCCGCTCCTCGTGCCCGCCGGGCCGGCGCTGG
>JACRAB010000125.1 GCA_016213575.1 Actinomycetota bacterium | reverse complement strand
TGGACGACCCCGCGACGTTCGAGGCCGTCGTCGCCCGGCTCGCGGGCGAGGAGCCCGCCGACGACGGGCTGCGCCGGCTCGCCGCGGCCTGGTTCATGCTCGGGCAGTGGACGATGGCCCTCACGACGTTCCTGCAGCGGGCCGCCGTCCGGACCGGCCTGCCGCGCCGCGAGGAGGTCGAGGACGCTGTCGAGGCGCTCCAGGACGTCCGCTACGACCTCGACTGGCTCGTCGACCTGCTCCGGGTGCTCGACGACGAGCAGATCCTCGTCCTGCACCGGCCGAGCGGGCGCGGCTGGGCGCTCACCGTCGGCGGGATCGGCGACAACTTCCAGCTGCACACCCTGATCGCGGCGACGCTGCTGAGCATGACCGACGACCGGCTGATCCCCGGCATGCCGCCGTCCGCCGCGGAGGTCGCCGCCGCGACGGACGGGCCGCTGCGTCCCGACGGCGGGATGCAGGCGCGGTTCCACCTCGTGGACGGCGAGGGGCACTGGATCTGGAACGAGGGCGTCCCCGCGGACATCCCCGTCGTCGACGGCGCACGCGTCGTCCTGCTCGACCCGCTCGGCGAGGCGCGCACCTGGGAGGCGGGCCGGCAGTTCGCGCAGATGGTGCCGACGGTCCGGCTGGTCCGGGTGCTCGACCGGGACGAGGCCGCGCTGCGGATCGTGTCGGTCCCGACGATCGCGACGCCGCAGCATCCGTGACGCTCGGCACACGGCATCGGCGCCGCGAACCACAACGATGACCTCCGCGAAACATTCGGGGTAGCGGGACTACCTAGCGTCGATCTTCGGCAGACCTCTGCCGCACGGACGACGACAGGGAGTGGCAGCACATGGGTGGGAACGACGCTCGGATCCAGGCGATCAAGGACGTCGAGGCCTACGTGCCTCCTGCGGTGAGCTTCATGGCCGAGGAGAAGCCGGGCGAGATCTTCGGCGAGAACGTGTTCAGCCGCGCCGTGATGCAGCAGCGGCTTCCGAAGTCGGTCTTCAAGTCCGTCCTCGCGACGATCGAGCACTCCGCGCCGCTCGACCCGCTCGTCGCGGACGCCGTCGCCTCGGCGATGAAGGACTGGGCGCTCGAGAAGGGTGCCACCCACTACGCGCACGTCTTCTACCCGCTGACCGGCCTCACCGCGGAGAAGCACGACAGCTTCTTCGAGCCGATCGGGGACGGCGGCGCCATCGCCGAGTTCGCCGGCAAGACCCTCATCCAGGGCGAGCCGGACGCCTCGAGCTTCCCGAACGGCGGCCTGCGCAACACGTTCGAGGCCCGCGGGTACACCGGCTGGGACGTCACCAGCCCGGCGTACGTGCTCGAGAACCCGAACGGCAACACCCTGTGCATCCCGACGGTCTTCGTCTCCATGACCGGCGAGGCGCTCGACCACAAGACGCCGCTGCTGCGCTCGCAGCAGGCGATGGCCGACCACGCGGAGCGGATCCTGCGCCTGTTCGGGCACACCCCCGCGCGCGTCGTGTCGTACTGCGGCCCGGAGCAGGAGTACTTCCTCGTCGACCGGCACTTCGTGCTGGCCCGCCCCGACCTGCTCAACGCCGGGCGCACCCTCTTCGGCTCCAAGCCGCCGAAGGGCCAGGAGTTCGACGACCACTACTTCGGTGCCATCCCCGAGCGGGTCCTCGGCTTCATGCTCGACACCGAGCGCGCGCTGTTCAAGCTCGGCATCCCGGCGAAGACCCGGCACAACGAGGTCGCGCCCGGCCAGTTCGAGATCGCGCCGATGTTCGAGCGCGCGAACGTGGCGTCCGACCACCAGCAGCTGCTCATGACGACCTTCAAGTCGATCGCGCGCAAGCACGGCATGGAGTGCCTCTTCCACGAGAAGCCCTTCGCGGGCGTCAACGGCTCCGGCAAGCACGTGAACTTCTCCATCGGCAACGCGACCGAGGGCAACCTGCTCCTGCCGGGCGACAACCCGCACGACAACGCGCAGTTCCTCGTGTTCTGCGCGGCCGTCATCCGGGCCGTGCACAAGTACGCCGGCCTGCTCCGCGCGTCCGTCGCGTCGGCGAGCAACGACCACCGGCTCGGCGCCAACGAGGCCCCGCCGGCGATCATCTCGATCTTCCTCGGCGACCAGCTCGCCGGCGTCTTCGAGCAGATCGCCCTCGGGCCGGCGACGTCGTCCAAGAGCAAGGGCCGCCTGACGATCGGCGTCGACACGCTGCCCGTGCTGCCGACCGACCCGGGCGACCGCAACCGGACGAGCCCGTTCGCCTTCACCGGCAACAGGTTCGAGTTCCGTGCGCCCGGCTCGATGCAGACGGTCGCCGGCCCGATGGTCACCCTGAACACGATCATGGCCGAGGCGCTCGACCACATCGCGACGGAGCTCGAGACCGCCGTCGCCGCCGGCACCGACTTCAACGCCGCCGTCCAGGCCGTCCTCACCGAGATCATCAACACCCACGGCGCGGTCGTCTTCAACGGCGACGGCTACTCGGAGAAGTGGCAGGTCGAGGCCGCCGAGCGCGGGCTGCCGAACCTGCGGACCACGCTCGACGCGCTCCCCGAGCTCGTCTCCCCGGAGGCGATGGAGCTCTTCGAGAAGTACAAGGTCTTCAACCACCGCGAGATGCACAGCCGCTACGAGATCGGCCTGGAGCACTACACGCTCACCATCGGCGTCGAGGCGCGCCTCACGCACGAGATCGGTGCGACCGTCGTGCTGCCGGCCGCCGTCCGCTACCAGACCGAGCTCGCCGTCAACGTCGGTGCGCTCAAGGCGGCCGGGGTGGACGCCGACCTCACCTCGCTGGAGACGGTGACCGGCCCGCTCGGGGACCTCCGGGCGGCGCTCGCGACCCTCGGCGCGGCGCTGGCCGCCGACGCGGGGGAGGAGCCGCTCGCGGAGGCCACGTACGCCCGGGACGTCCTGCTGCCGGCGATGGCCGCCGTCCGGGCCGCCGCGGACGCCCTCGAAGGCGTCGTCGCCGACGACCTGTGGCCGCTGCCGACCTACCAGGAGATGCTCTACATCCTCTGACCCGCGCTCACGCGGACGGCGGCGGGCCTGCGACCGGCAGGCTCGTCGCCGTCTTCGGCGTGAGGACGACGTTCGGGTCCTCCGACGGCGCGTACATGTGCTGCCCGAAGTAGAGGGCGACGCGGTCCATGACGTCCGCCGACGGGCTGAAGAGCACGTAGCGCTTGCGCGGGCCGCCGGTGCTCGTGGCCATCTGCGGCACCCGGAAGTCGAACCGCACACCGCACGCGCGGGCGATCCGGGCGATGGTCCGGGGCGCGTAGTAGGAGACGTGCCCGCGGCGGTAGAGGTACTCCTGCCGCTCCAGGTTGCCGCCGTCGTAGATGTTCGTCGAGCAGACGAGCAGCCCCTGCGGCGTGAGCAGGTCGAAGAGCCGGCGGAACTCGGTCGTCGGGTCGGTGAAGTGCTCGACGACCTCGCACGCGACGACGAGGTCGAACCGCTCGGTCGTGCCGTCCCGGACGTTGAGGAAGTCCTCGTCGAGCCCGAGGTCGACCACGTCGCTGATGATCGCCCGCTCGACCCCGGGCAGCCGGCGCACGTGCAGGTAGTCCTGGCTGCGACCGGCGCCGAACACGTTGACGCGCAAGCCCTTGCGGCCGAGCACCTGGACGCCCATCCGGGCCATCTGGAACTCGCGGCCCGGCCGGTCCGCGGTGCCGACCCGCGCCGTCAGCTCGAACCGGTCGACCGAGGTGAACTTCGTGTAGTCCACCGTGTTCGTGCCGTTCGAGACGTAGCCGCACTGCGAGCAGATCCGCAGCTCGTAGGACCGCTTGGGGCGATGAATGGTCTGCGACCGGGTCTTCGTCGACCCGCAGACCAGGCAGGCCTCGGGCAGCGGCGACCCGCTCGCGTCGGGTCGGCGGCTCGCCTCGAGGCGGCGGCTCGCCTCCAGGAGGCGGCGCCGGCGTGCGGCCTGGAACCTGCGCAGCTGCCGGCGGGGGTGCCGCAGACCGCGTGCCACGGCGTCGAGCCGGGCGCCGGCCCGCTGGGCGGGGCCTGCCGGATCCGTCATCGTCCGCACCACCTCCCGCCGCACCCGCGTGGTCGTCTCGGCGGCGTAGATCAAGGACCCTACTGCGCCGCGCGCGCCGCGTCATGACCCGGCGGGCGACGCCGGCGTGCGGCGTGCCCGACGGCGAGCACGCGAAGGGCCTCTGACCGGGGATCTGCCCCGGTCAGAGGCCCTTCGGACGACTCGATCTCAGATGTCGTAGTACAGCTCGAACTCGTGGGGGTGCGGCCGCAGCGAGATCGGGAGGATCTCCTGCTGACGCTTGAAGTCGATCCACGTGTCGATGAGGTCCTCGGTGAACACGCCACCCTCGGAGAGGTAGCTGTGGTCGGCCTCGAGAGCGTCGAGGACGGCGCCGAGCGAGCCGGGGACCTGCGGGATCGAGGCGTGCTCCTCCGGCGGCAGCTCGTAGAGGTCCTTGTCGACCGGTGCGAGCGGCTCGATCCGGTTCTTGATGCCGTCGATGCCGGCCATGAGCTGGGCGGCGAACGCGAGGTACGGGTTGCTCGACGGGTCGGGCACCCGGAACTCGATGCGCTTGGCCTTCGGGTTCGAGCCGGTGACCGGGATCCGCACGCAGGCGGAGCGGTTGCGGGCCGAGTAGACCAGGTTGACCGGCGCCTCGTAGCCCGGCACCAGGCGGCGGTAGCTGTTCACCGTCGGGTTGGTGAAGGCGAGCAGCGACGGGGCGTGGTGCAGGAGGCCGCCGATGTACCAGCGCGCGATGTCCGACAGGCCGCCGTAGCCGCGCTCGTCGTAGAAGAGCGGCTCGCCGTCCTTCCAGAGCGACTGGTGGCAGTGCATGCCCGAGCCGTTGTCACCGAAGAGCGGCTTCGGCATGAAGGTCGCCGTCTTGCCGGCCTCCCACGCCACGTTCTTGATGACGTACTTGAAGAGCATGACCTTGTCGGCCGACTTGAGCAGCGTGTCGAAGCGGTAGTTGATCTCCGCCTGGCCCGCGGTGCCGACCTCGTGGTGCGCCCGCTCGACCTGGAGGCCGAGCTTGTCGAGCTCGAGGCTCATCTGGTCGCGCAGGTCCGCGTAGTGGTCGACCGGCGGGACGGGGAAGTAGCCGCCCTTGTACCGGGTCTTGTAGCCGCGGTTGCCGCCCTCCTCGATGCGCCCGGTGTTCCAGGCGCCCTCGATGGAGTCGATGTGGTAGTACCCGGCGTTCTGCTTCGTCTCGAAGCGGACGTCGTCGAAGACGTAGAACTCGGCCTCCGGGGCGAAGAACGCGGTGTCCGCGATGCCCGTGGACTTCAGGTACGCCTCGGCCTTGCGGGCCACCTGGCGCGGGTCGCGGCTGTACGCCTCGTCCGTGTACGGGTCGACGATGCTCATGTTGATGTTGAGCGTCTTCTCCGTGCGGAACGGGTCGACGTAGGCCGTCGAGACGTCCGGGATCAGCTTCATGTCCGACTCGTTGATGGCCTGGAAGCCGCGGATCGAGGACCCGTCGAACATCTGGCCGTCGGTGAAGAACGCCGCGTCGACGGAGACGGCCGGGACGTTGAAGTGCTGCATGACCCCGGGGAGGTCGCAGAACCGCACGTCCACGAACTTGACGTCCTGGTCCTTGATGAACTTCAGGACCTCGTCGCCATTGCTGAACATCCAACCTCCAGGGCTGGGGAGCGGAGCGGGCATCGGGCAGGTGTAGCCGCGGGGCCCGCCGTCTTCGGGGAGTCCCGTGGGAATCGCCCTGGACGCTACGGACCGGGAGTTTCCCGCCAGTGTCCCGTCTGTTTCCTGCAGGTAACGGGAACGGGCCCCGTATGTCGGTGACGTGACGTTACTGCGCGCCGCGTTGCCGCCGTGTTCCGGCGCGCGGACCCGGGCCGATCACGTCCCGGTATGTCCGGGTCCTGCCACCGTCCGCGGGGTGCCGGCGCGGGGCAGCGACCGCCTCCGCCTCCCGCTCGATCTTGTCGCGCACGATCCTGGGCCCGGAGAAATCCGCACCGGCCAAAGCCGCGATCCGGTCGCCGAGCTGATCACGCAAGGTCCGCGTTTTAAC
>JACRAB010000121.1 GCA_016213575.1 Actinomycetota bacterium | reverse complement strand
CGGCCGGCCGGCGTCCGGCACCGCCCGCGGCGGCGGCCGGACGACGACGCCCCGGGGCCGCACGACCGGCTCGTACCCGCGCCGCACCGGCCCGCCGTGGCCGGTCCGGGCCGTGACCGCCGTCTGGATGGGCGCCGCGCACGTCGTCGGCGGCACCGCCCGGGCGGTCGGCACCGGGGCCCGCGAGCTCGACCCGGCGCACCGCCGGGACGGCTTCGGCTTCCTCCTCATCGCGCTCTCGATCGTCGTCGCCGCCCGCGAGTGGTGGGGCCTCGACGGCCGGTTCGGGGACGGCGTCCACGCCGTCGTCGCCGGCACCTTCGGCCGCGTCGGGCTCGCCGTGCCGCTCGTGCTCCTGTGGCTCGGCGTCCGGCTGCTGCGGCACCCGGAGAAGGTCCAGGAGAACAACCGGGTCGCCGTCGGCCTGCTCGCCATGGCGGACGCCGCGACCGGGCTGGTGCACCTCGCCTCCGCGTCGCCGGCGCCGCCGTCGGGCGCGACGGCGCTGCGCGCCGCCGGCGGCATGATCGGCTCCCTCGCGTCGTCCCCGCTGGAGTCCGCGGTGACGACCTACGCGGCCGTCCCGATCCTCGCCCTCCTCGCGTTCTTCGGTCTGCTCGTCATCACGGCCACCCCGGTGCACGCCATCCCGGACCGCCTCGGCTACCTCTACGACCGGCTCACCGGGCACGTCCACCCGGACGGCGAGGACCTCGACGACAGCGACATCTCCTCGGCCCGGCACGCGCTGCGCCGGCGGCAGAAGAAGGCCGAGGAGGACGGCTACGTCGGCGACGAGGCCTACGAGACGGCGCTCGTCACCGCCCCCGGCAAGGGCGGCAAGAAGGCGCGTCCGGGGGAGAAGCGCCCGACCGGGCTCGACGACGCGATCGCCGCGGCGAAGGCCGGCAAGACCGCCGACGTCCCGTTCGACGCGGCCGCCGACGCGGCGGCCGGCACCGCCAAGGCCGCCGCCCGGGCGGGCGCCGCCGCGACCGCGGGTGCCGCCGCCGACCCGACGGTCGAGGCCGCGCCCGGCGTCGTCATGAAGACCCCGCTCGAGGCACCGCCGACGACCCAGCTCCCGCAGCGGGTCGAGCAGCTCCTGCTCGCGGGCGACGTCACGTACACCCTCCCGCCGTCCGAGATCCTCGCCCCGGGCAGCGCCCCGAAGGCCCGCAGCGCCGCGAACGACAAGGTCGTCGAGGCGCTGACGACGGTCCTCGACCAGTTCGAGATCGACGCCCAGGTCACCGGCTTCTCGCGCGGTCCGACGGTCACCCGCTACGAGGTCGAGCTCGGGCCGGCGGTCAAGGTCGAGCGGGTCACGGCGCTGAGCAAGAACATCGCCTACGCGGTCGCGAGCGCCGACGTCCGGATCCTGTCGCCGATCCCCGGCAAGTCCGCGATCGGCATCGAGATCCCGAACGCCGACCGCGAGACCGTCTCCCTCGGCGACGTGCTGCGCAGCCAGGCGGCCCGCAAGGTCGAGCACCCGATGATCATGGGTGTCGGCAAGGACGTCGAGGGCGGCTACGTCGTCGCGAACCTCGCGAAGATGCCGCACCTGCTCGTCGCGGGCGCGACCGGCGCCGGCAAGTCGAGCTTCGTCAACTCGATGATCACGTCGATCCTCATGCGCTCGACGCCGGACGAGGTCCGGATGATCCTCGTCGACCCCAAGCGGGTCGAGCTCACCGCGTACGAGGGCATCCCGCACCTCATCACGCCGATCATCACGAGCCCGAAGAAGGCCGCCGAGGCGCTCGCCTGGGTCGTCAAGGAGATGGACGCGCGGTACGACGACCTCGCGGACTTCGGCTACAAGCACATCGACGACTTCAACAAGGCGGTCCGCGCGGGCAAGGTCGAGCTGCCGCCGGCGAGCCAGCGCAAGCTCACGCCGTACCCGTACCTGCTCGTCATCGTCGACGAGCTCGCCGACCTCATGATGGTCGCCCCGCGCGACGTCGAGGACTCGATCGTCCGGATCACCCAGCTCGCCCGGGCGGCCGGCATCCACCTCGTGCTCGCGACGCAGCGGCCGTCCGTCGACGTCGTCACCGGCCTCATCAAGGCGAACGTGCCGAGCCGGATGGCGTTCGCGACGTCGTCGGTCACCGACTCGCGCGTCGTCCTCGACCAGCCGGGCGCCGAGAAGCTCATCGGCCAGGGCGACGGGCTGTTCCTGCCGATGGGCGCGAGCAAGCCGATGCGCGTCCAGGGCGCCTGGGTCACCGAGACCGAGATCCACCAGGTCGTCGAGCACGTGAAGACCCAGCTCCAGCCGAGCTACCGCGAGGACGTCGCCGTCGTCGCCGTCAAGAAGCAGGTCGACGACGACATCGGCGACGACCTCGACCTGCTGCTGCAGGCCACCGAGCTCGTCGTCACGACGCAGTTCGGCTCGACGTCGATGCTCCAGCGCAAGCTGCGCGTCGGCTTCGCCAAGGCCGGCCGGCTCATGGACCTGCTCGAGTCCCGCGGGGTCGTCGGCCCCAGCGAGGGCAGCAAGGCCCGGGACGTTCTCGTGAAACCGGACGACCTACCCGCCACACTGGCTCTCATGCGGGGAGAGGAACCGCCCGACGACGACGCCGGGCGGGTCGAGGACCTGTGGGAGCCCGGACATGACGACGACTGACATCGGCCCGACCGGCCCCGGCACGCAGCCGGGCACCGACGGGGCTGCCGACGACGTGCCCGAGCTGCTCGAGCTCGACCTGCTCGTCTGGGACGCGCCGAACATCGACATGACCCTGTCGAACGTCATCGGCGGGCGCCCGACGCCGGCGAGCCGCCCCCGCTTCGACGCCGTCGCGCGCTGGCTGCTCGCCGGTGCGGGGGACCGGGAGGTCGAGGGCTGCGTCTTCGCGAACGTCCCGGCCGGCGGCGCGGTCTCGATGCGCGGCTGGATCGAGGCGATCCGGTCGTTCGGCTACGCCGTCTTCGCCCGGCCCAAGCTCGGGCCCGAGGACGACATCGACGCCGACATGCTCGAGCACATCGCGCACCGGGCGAAGTCGCACCGTCTGCGCAAGCTCGTCGTCGCGAGCGGCGACGGCCGCAACTTCCTCGAGCCGCTCGAGGAGCTGGCCCGGACCGGCGTCGAGGTCGCGGTCCTGTCGTTCTCCGAGGTCGCGGGGTACGCGCAGGAGTCCGACCTCATCACGTTCGTCGACCTCGAGGACGTCCCCGGCGCGTTCATGACGCCGCTGCCGCGGATCCGGCTCGACAACCTGCCCGAGGGCGGTGCCTGGCTCCCGCCGACGCGCTCGATGCGCTCGCTGCTCGACGACGGGCACGGCGCGCACGACTGACCGCACGAGCGGTCCGGCACACGGTGACCCGCGCGGCGCCCGGCGGTTCGGGGGCGCCAGCGCGGGCCACCCGCCGGGCGCGGCTACCCTGACCTGGTGTCCGCACCGCGCAGCGTCGCTCTCGTCACCCTCGGGTGCGCCCGTAACGACGTCGACTCCGAGGAGCTCGCGGGCCGGCTCGAGGCGGCGGGCTGGCTGCTCGTCGACGACGCGGCCGATGCCGACGTCGCGGTCGTCAACACGTGCGGCTTCGTCGAGCAGGCGAAGAAGGACTCCATCGACACGCTGCTGCAGGCCGCCGACGTCCGGGACGACGCGACGACCCGCACCCAGGCCGTCGTCGCCGTCGGCTGCCTCGCCGAGCGCTACGGCGAGCAGCTCGCGGCGTCGCTGCCGGAGGCGGACGCCGTCCTCGGCTTCGACTCCTACGCCGACCTCGCGTCGAGCCTGGAGAAGATCCTCCACGGCGACCGGCCGGCGTCCCACGTCCCGGTCGACCGCCGCACGCTGCTGCCGCTGAGCCCGGCCGCCCGCCAGGGGCGCGGGGTCGCGCTCCCCGGCCACGGCGACGGCGCCGCCGCAGCCACCGCCGGTTCGCACGTCCCCGCCGCGCT
>JACRAB010000124.1 GCA_016213575.1 Actinomycetota bacterium | reverse complement strand
GGGACCTGTCCGGCGCTCACAGCCGGCACGCGTGGATGCCGGTGACGAGGATGGCCCGGGCGCCGAGGGCGTACAGGTCGTCCATGACCTGGTTCGTCCGCGTCCGCGGCACCATCGCGCGGACGGCGACCCAGCCCTTGTCGTGGAGCGGCGACACCGTCGGCGACTCCAGCCCGGGGGTGATCGCGCACGCGTTCTCGACGTGCTCGACGCGGACGTCGTAGTCCATGAGGACGTACTGCCGGGCCACGAGGACGCCCTGCAGCCGGCGGACGAGGACGTCGACGGCGTCGTCCTGGCCGGCGCCGGTGCGGCGGACGAGGACCGCCTCGGAGCGCAGGATCGGCTCCCCGAAGATCTCCAGGCCGGCGGCGCGCAACGTCGTGCCGGTCTCGACGACGTCGGCGATGACGTCGGCGACCCCGAGCCGGACGGCGGTCTCGACCGCGCCGTCGAGCCGGACCACCCCGGCGGTCACCCCGTGCTCGGCGAGGTGCCGCTGGACGAGGCCGGCGTAGCTCGTCGCGATCCGGCGGCCCTCGAGGTCGGCGAGCGTGGACGCCGTCCCCGCCTTCGCCGCGAACCGGAACGTCGAGCCGCCGAACCCGAGCGGGACGACCTCCTCGGCGTCCGCCCCGGAGTCCAGGAGCAGGTCGCGGCCGGTCACGCCGACGTCGAGGGTGCCCGCGCCGACGTAGAGCGCGATGTCGCGCGGGCGCAGGAAGAAGAACTCGACGTCGTTCGCGGCGTCGACGAGGACGAGCTCGCGGTGGTCCCGGCGCTGCTTGTAGCCGGCCTCGCGGAGCATCTCCGAGGCCTCCTCGGAGAGGGCACCCTTGTTCGGGACGGCGACGCGGAGCATGGCAGGACCTTCCGGATACGGCGGGGGTGCAGGGACGGGTCGGGCGACGACGCCGTCACAGATGCTTGTAGACGTCCTCGAGGGTGAGCCCGGACGCGACCATGAGCACCTGGAGGTGGTAGAGCAGCTGCGAGATCTCCTCGGCGGCGCGGTCCCGGCCCTCGTGCTCGGCGGCCATCCAGACCTCGGCGGCCTCCTCGACGATCTTCTTGCCGATCGCGTGCACGCCGGCGTCGAGGGCGGCGACCGTGCCGGAGCCGGCCGGGCGGGTCACCGCCTTCTCGCTGAGCTCGGCGAACAGGGCCTCGAAGGTCTTCACGTCCGCCAAGGCTAGGGCACGCCGGGCGCGCCGCTACGGGCGGCCGGTGAGGCGGTAGAGCGTGACGGCGGTCGTGACGGCCGCGGTGGCCGCCTCGTACCCCTTGTCCTCCTTCGACCCGGGCAGCCCGGACCGCTCGAAGGCCTGCTCCACCGAGTCGCACGTGAGCACGCCGAACCCGACGGGGACGCCGGTCTTCACGCTGACCTCGGTGAGCCCGACGGTCGCGGCCTGGCAGACGTAGTCGAAGTGCGGCGTCCCGCCGCGGACGACAACGCCGAGCGCGACGACGGCGTCGAACCCGTGGCTCGCGAGCCGCTGCGCGGCCACGGCGAGCTCGAAGGTGCCGGGCACGTTGACGGCGACGACCTCGTCGACCTGGCAGTCCGCCAGGCCGCGCCGGGCGCCCGCCACCAGCCCTTCCATGATCTCGGGGTGCCAGGAGGCGTGGACGATCGCGACCCGCAGCGCGGACCCGTCCGCCAGGGTCGTCGGTGCACCTTCGCCGCTCATCGCAGCCCTCCAGCCTCGTCGCCGACAGGTTCGAGCACGTGCCCCATCCGGTCTGCCTTGGTCCGCAGGTACGCCCGGTTGTGCTCGGACGCGCCCACGAGGAGCGGTACCCGGACCCGGACCTCCACGCCGTGGGCGCGCAGGCCCTCGACCTTCTCCGGGTTGTTCGTCAGAAGTCGTACCGCGCTGTAGCCCAGATCACGCACGATCGCGGCGGCGGCGCCGTACTCGCGGGCGTCGACGGGCAGCCCCTGCTCGACGTTCGCCGACACCGTGTCGTGCCCGAGGTCCTGCAGCGCGTACGCGGTGAGCTTGGCGAGCAGCCCGATCCCGCGGCCCTCGTGGCCGCGCAGGTAGACGACCGCGCCGCCGTCCTCGGCGACCGCGCGCAGCGACGCGGCGAGCTGCGGGCCGCAGTCGCAGCGCAGCGAGCCGAAGCCGTCGCCGGTGAGGCACTCGGAGTGCACGCGCACGAGCGGGGCGCCGTCCGACGTCGGTGCCACGAGGGCCACGTGCTCGGCGCCGGTGAGCAGGTCGCGGTAGCCGTGCGCGGTGAACGTGCCGAACCGGGTCGGGAGCGTCGTCGTGGAGTCCCGCTGCACCCGGGCCCGGCCCGGCTCGCGCGCGGGCAGCCGGGTGAGCAGCTGGGCGACGTCCTCGTGCCGTCGGCGGTACTCGGCGAGGTCCGCGATGCTCACCAGCGGCAGGCCGAACTCGTCGGCGAGGCGGCGCAGCCCGGGCAGCCGGGTCGTGCCGCCCTCGTCGTCGACGACCTCGGCGATGACCCCGACCGGGGCCAGGCCGGCGAGCCGGCAGAGGTCGACGGCGGCCTCGGTGTGCCCGGGGCGCTCGAGGACGCCACCGGGCCGGGCCCGCAGCGGGAAGACGTGCCCGGGGCGGGTGAGGTCGCCCGCGGTCGTCGCCGGGTCGGCGAGCGCCCGCAGCGTCGTCGCCCGGTCGGCCGCGCTGATCCCGGTCGTCACACCGTGCCGGGCGTCGACGGAGACGGTGTACGCCGTCCCCTTCGCGTCCTCGTTGACGGCGACCATCGGCGGCAGGGCGAGGGTGTCGGCGAGGTCGTCCGGCATCGGCGCGCAGAGCACGCCCGAGGTGTGCCGGACGGTCCAGCCGATCCAGCGCGGCGTCGCGTGCGCCGCGGCGAGGATGACGTCGCCCTCGTTCTCACGGTCCTCGTCGTCGACGACGAGGACCGGCAGCCCGTCGCGGACCGCAGCGATCGCGGCCTCGACGGGGTCGAGCCGGACGGCGTCCGGGGCCTCGCGCCGCGCGGCGGCCTCCCCGACGGTCTGCTCGGCGGTCATCACGCCACCTCCTGGTAGCTCGGGTCGGCGACGGTCTGCTCCTGGCGGGACGCCTTGGCCCACACGAAGAAGCCCCAGACGACGAAGGCGCCGTAGACGAGGTAGAGCACCGCCGACGGGTACAGCTGGGCCCGCAGGAGCAGCGGCACCCCGACGGCGTCCACGGCGATCCAGACGAGCCAGAAGTCGACCCAGCCGCGCGCCATCGCGTACGTCGCGAGGAGCGAGCCGGTGAAGATCCACGCGTCGGCCCAGACCGGCGGGAAGGAGCCGAGGGCGCTGAACACCGGGGTGAGGACGCCGACGAGCACCGCGGCGACGACGACGAGCCCGGCGCGCTCGGGCCACGTCGCCCAGCGTGGGGTCACCGCCGGGCCGCCGTCGTGCCGGCTGCGCGTCCACCGGACCCAGCCGTAGGCGGAGACGATGACGAACATGACCTGCCGCGCGGCCTGGCCGAGCAGGTTCTCGCCCTGCGGGGTGTTGAACGCTGCCCCGAGGAACACCGTGAAGAGCAGCACGTTGCCGACGATGCCCACCGGCCAGGCCCAGACCCGGCGGCGCATCCCGCCGACGGCGCTCGCGAGGCCGAAGGCGTTGCCGACGATCTCGCGCCAGAGGATGTCGTGGCCGCCGATCGTCAGCGTCTGGTTGAGCGCGGTGTCGACGACCTCCGCGAAGCCGCTCACGCCGGGACCTCCGTGGCCGTTGGGCGCGCGAGCATCCGCTCGACGTACTTCGCGAGGACGTCGACCTCGAGGTTGACGACCTCGCCCGGGGCGCGGCGGCCGAGCGTCGTCCGGGCGAGCGTCTCGGGGATGAGCGAGACGGTGAACGTCGTGGCGGGGCCGCCGTCCGGGAGGGTGGTGCCGGGCGGCGGCGCCCACGCGTCGTCCACCGAGGCGACGGTGAGCGAGATGCCGTCGACGGCGACGGAGCCCTTCTCGACGACGTAGCGCGCGAGGCTGTCGGGGACGGCGATCCGCACGACCTCCCAGCGGTCCCCCGGCACCCGCTCGACGACGGTGCCGGTGCCGTCGACGTGCCCCTGGACGACGTGCCCGCCGAAGCGGCCGTCCGCCCGCATGGGCCGCTCGAGGTTGACCGGTGTGCCCGGGCCCAGGCCCGCGAGCGACGTCCGGCGCAGGGTCTCGAGCATGACGTCGGCGGTGAACGTGTCGCCGTGCTGCTCGATGACGGTCAGGCAGATGCCGTTGACGGCGATCGAGGCGCCGTGGAAGGCGTCGCTCGTGACGAGCGGGCCGCGCACGGTGATCCGTGCCGACTCGGCGCCCGGCTCCAGGCCGACCACCTCGCCGAGCTCCTCGACGATCCCGGTGAACATCAGGCACTCACTTCCGCAGGGACCTGGGGAGGCGTGGACGGCGTCACGGCGGTCCCGGCCGCGGCGTCCGTGGTGGTGCTCTTCGGTGCCGTCGACGGTGGCGCGACGACGGGGACTGCCGTGATCCGGACGTCGACGTCGAGGACGGCGACGTGCCGGACGTCGACCCGGACGACGTCCGCGATGCTGCGGACGCCGAGGTCGCCGACGGCGCTCTTGCCGGCGCCGAGCAGGGCGGGCGCGACGTAGGCGAGCACCTCGTCGACGGCGCCGGCGGCGAGGAACGCGGCGGCGAGCGTCGGGCCGCCCTCGAGCCAGACGTGGCGCACCTCGCGGGCGGCCAGCGCGGCGAGCACCTCCTGCGGGACGCGGGAGCGCAGGTGCAGGGTCGGCGCGGCGTCGACGAGGACGCGGGCCCCCGC
>JACRAB010000123.1 GCA_016213575.1 Actinomycetota bacterium | reverse complement strand
TCGACGGGTCGGTGACGTCGGGCGCGACCTCGCGCAGGAGCGTGTCGGCGACCGCGCGGGCCGCGTGCAGGGTCCGCTCCAGGGGAGCGGCGGCGGGCCGCCGCGCGTCGTGGTGCCGGGCGATGAGCGTGCAGACCCGGTCCGGGAAGTGCCACAGCGACAGCACCCTGGCCCCGACGACCTCGTGCGTCGTCCCGTAGGCGGCGACCTCGGCGTCGGCGAGCGCGGCGACGTCGTCCGGCTGGGGCAGGCACACCAGGCCCAGCGGCCGGTGCTGGTGGAGCAGCGCCGAACCGAGGGTGTGCAGCAGGCCGAGGGAGAAGGCGTCGCCGGTGTCCGCCTCGAGCAGCGGCGCGAAGACCTCCGCGGCGGTGGCGGCGAGCGCCGCGCCCTCCCAGAAGCCGTGCGGGGTGGCGTCCGGGTCGTCGAGCCCGGCCGCGGCGACGACCGCGAGGCTGCGCACGGTCTGGAAGCCGACGACCGAGACCGCGAAGGGCAGGGTGCTCACCCGGCCGGACAGGCCGTAGTAGCTGGAGTTCGCGACCCGCAGCACCTTCGCGGCGAAGACCGGGTCGGTGCCGATCGCCCGCGCGAGCTGCTGCGCCGAGGTGTCGGGGTCGTCGCAGAGCTGGAGCACCCGCGCGGCCGCTTGCGCCCGGGCCGGCAGCTGCTCGTGGCGCGCGAGGAGGGTGTCGACGGCGTCGACGGTCACAACGTGCTCCCTTCGGCGTCGTCGTCGGCCGCGTCGGGGCGTCCCGTGGTGGCCCGCGCCATCCGGTACCCGCCCGAGCCGGCGGCCTTGGCGTCGTACATGACCCGGTCCGCCGCGCGCAGCAGCGTCTCGGGGGTGTCGGCGGGCGAGGGCATCGCGATCCCGAGGCTCGCCGACAGGAGCACCTCGCGGCCGGAGACCTTGAGCGGGCCCGCGAGCGCGGCGAGGTGCCGCCGTCCGGTGGCCTCCGCCTCCTCGGGGCTGCCGACGTGGCGCAGCACGACGACGAACTCGTCGCCCGCGATCCGGGCGATGACGTCCTGGTCGCGGGCCGTGCGCTGCATGCGGCGGGCGACCTCGATGAGCACCCGGTCGCCGGCCTCGTGGCCGTACGTGTCGTTGACCTCCTTGAAGCCGTCGAGGTCGAAGAACAGCACGGCGAACGCCCGGTCGTGGCCGCGCCGGCTCGAGAGCAGCTCGGTGAGGACGGCGACGAGGCGGCGCCGGTTGACCAGCCCGGTGAGCGGGTCGTGGTGCGCCTGGTAGGACATCTGCTCCTCCCAGGCCCGGCGGACCGTGACGTCCTCGGCGGTGCCGACGAAGCCGGCGGCCCGCGACGGGGTCGTCGTCGGCGCCAGGCGCAGGTGCAGCCAGCGCTGCGAGGAGCGGGCGGGAGCCGTACCCGGTGCGGCGTCGTCCGGGCCGTCGTCCGGCTGGGGCACCCGGGAGGTGACCGGCGCGGCGAGCCGGACCCGCAGGTCACGCTCCTGGCCGGCGAGGACGGCGTGCACCGCCTCGAGCAGCTCGGTCCGGTCGTCGGGGTGGATCGCGTCGACCCAGGCGGTGCCGGTGAGGGCGCCCGGGTCGGTGCCGAGCAGCTCGGCGAACGGACCGTTGACGTAGCCCAGGCGCAGCCCGGCCTCGGAGAGGAAGATCCCGACCGGGGCGTGCTCGGCGAGCGCCCGGAAGCGGTGGTCGGCCTCGGCGGCCGCCGTCCGCGCGGCCTTCGCGTCGTCGACGTGCGCCGTGAGCGTCACGAGCCAGCCGCCCTGGAGCGGGACGACCTGGACCTGGACCCGCCGGGTCGACTCGTCGGGCCGCCGGACGACGCCGATGCCCTGGCCGCCGGTGCCGCGCAGGAGCGACGCGGCGACGAGCGGCCACGCCTGGCCGCGCTGGTGCCGGGGCGCGGCGTCGAGGAGGAGGACGTCGTCGAGCTCCCCCGGGCCGAGGCCCAGGAGCTCGAGGGCGGCCGGGTTGGCCCAGACGACGCGGACGTCCCGGGTCTCGTGCTCGGCCGTCGGCTCCGCGACGGGGCCGAGCCGGCCGGCGAGCGCGACGGCGGGGCCGCCCCGTTCGGCGGCGGCGTGCCACGCCTGCGTGAGCACGGTCTCGAGCTGCGGGACCGTCGGTCCGACGTCCACGCGTGCACCCTCGCTCATGCCCCTCCTTCACCCGTCGGGTGGGGTTATCGGGCGTTCCGGGCGCACTCTGTAGCGGTCGGTGAGCAGCGCCGCCGCCGGGGTGTCACCCGGACGGCGCAGGAGCTCGGCAGATCCCGGAGCAAACCTTTCGGCCCTGCCGGGCGACAGAGGGACATGGACCTGTCGGAGACTGCCCGCCCGCGCCGCGTCGGTCGGCGGCGCGGCCTGGCCCGGCACCTGACCGCCGTCCCGGTGGCGGCCGGTGTCGCCGTCGCGCTCGTCGCGTCCGGGGTCGCGCTGGTCGCCGTCACGAGGGCACGGGGGGCCGACGGCCCCACCGCAGGCCCCGGCACGACGTCTGCGAGCGGGGTCGCGGCGCCCGGCCCGGCAGCGACCGATCCGACGACCGGCGACCCGACGGCGATCGTCCCCACGGCTGCCGCCCCGCCGAGCGGGACGGCAGCCGCGAACGGGAAGCCGACAAGGGGTGGCGCGGTCAGGAAGGCCGGAACCGACGCACCGACGACGAAGCGCGCGGCGGCACGGCCCGGGGCCGCGTCGACGGCGTCTGCCGCCGGCACGACCCCGAAGGGCACCCCGGTCGCGCGGTGGGGCCGACTCATGGTCTGCGGCGCCCGGTTGGGCCCCGCAGACGGCACCGTCGTGCAGCTCCGCGGGGTGAGCTCGATGTGGCTGAACTGGGACGACGACCACTACGCCGAGAGCCTCGCCCAGCTGCGGTTCATGCGCGACAGCTGGGGCATCACGGTGGTCCGGGCGGCGATGGGCGTCGAGCCCGGGGGCGCCTACCTCAGCGACCCGGCGACGGCGCGCAAGCAGGTGGAGCGGATCGTCGAGAACGCGACCAAGACCGGCGTCTACGTCATCGTCGACTACCACGCCCACGAGGCGACCTCGAACCGGGCCGCAGCGCAGTCGTTCTTCGCCGCGATGGCGAAGAAGTACGGGAGTCGGCCGAACGTGCTCTGGGAGACGTTCAACGAGCCGCTCGCGGTGAGCTGGAAGGACACGCTCAAGCCCTACCACCAGGCCGTTCTCGCCTCGATCCGCACGCACGACCCGGACAACGTGGTGATCCTCGGGACACCGACCTGGTCGCAGGACGTCGACCAGGCGGCCGCGTCACCGGTCAAGGGCAAGAACCTCATGTACACGCTGCACTTCTACTCCTGCACGCACGGCGCCGACCTGCGCGCCAAGGCCGACCGGGCCCGAGCCGCGGGGCTGCCGCTGTTCATCACCGAGTGGGGTGCCAGCAACGCCGACGGCGGGCTCGACGGCGCGGTCTGCGAGTCCGCCGCGACGGCCTGGCTGAACTGGGCGAAGAAGTACCGCATCTCCTGGACGGCGTGGAAGCTCGACGACTGCACCGACTCGACGTGCCTGCTGACCCCGGGGACGACGACGGCGCAGAACTGGAACACCCGGCTGCACGGGCACGCGACGTTCGTCGTGCGCCGGATCGCGTCGGGCTGACCTCTGCCGCGCGACCGCCGCACGCACGACGTACTACACGGCTATTGCGTCCCGCCAGAAGATCGTGGCACGCTCCGCTGACCCGAGGGCCGCAGCGGCGCGGTCCCGTCCACCGGGAGGCACCCCATGACGTCGTCCGCCGGCACCCCGACCCGCAGCGTCCTGCTCGTCCACGGCGCCTGGCACGGCAGCTGGTGCTGGGAGCCGCTGCTCCCCCACCTGGCCGCCGCCGGGCTCGACGTCGCGACGGTCGACCTGCCGAGCGCCGGCGAGCACGGGACGCTCGCGGACGACGTCGCCGTCGTCCGGGCCGCGCTCGACACCCGCCCCGGCCCGACGGTGCTGCTCGGGCACTCGTACGGCGGCGTCGTGATCAGCGAGGCCGCCGCCGGCCGCTCCGACGTCTCGCACCTGGTCTACCTCTGCGCCTTCATGCTCGATGCCGGGGAGTCGCTCTTCCAGGCCGTCGGCGGGCAGGCGCCCCCGTGGTTCGTCGTCGACGAGGCGGACGGGACGATCACCGTCGACCCGGCGGTCGGCGTCCAGGTCGCGTACGCGGACGTCGACCCCGCGCTCGCCGCGGCCTGGCTCGGCCGGCTGCGGCCGCAGTCGATCGCGGCGTTCATGGCGCCGCAGAGCGCGGCCGCGTGGCACGCGGTCCCGAGCACCTACGTCGCCTGCACCCAGGACCAGGCGATCCCCTACCCGGCCCAGCAGGCGATGTCGGCGCGCGCCGGGACCGTGCACACGCTCGAGTCCTCGCACTCGCCGTTCGCGTCGATGCCGGCCGAGGTCGCGGCGATCCTGGCGAAGGTCGCGGGCTGAGGCGCGGCGCCGTACCGCAGAACGCACCAACGGGCTGCGAACCCGGCGTGTTGTGCGTTGGAGCGCTCTTGTGACGTCCTGCGGTACGGGTGTCTCGGCAGGCGGACGCCGCAACGGCGGGCGGCGCGGGCGGCAGGACGGCGCGGCGGCGCGACGGCGTCAGGGTGTGCGGGCGGTCCACTCGGTGACGACGTCGGCGGCCTCGACGTGCGGGGTCTTGGACGGCGGCACGGGGGACGGGGCCGGGGTGCGGTCGAAGCGCGGGGCCGGGGCGGGCTGGACGACGCCGTCGAGGTCGACGAACGACTCGCGGGCGACGTGGTGCGGGTGGGACGGCGCCTCCCACGGCGACAGGACCGGGCTCACGCACGCGTCGCTCCCGGCGAAGACCTCGGCCCACTCGTCGCGGGGGCGGCTCGCGAAGACCTCGGTGAAGCGGGCGCGCATCGCGGGCCAGGTCTTCGGGTCGGACTGGGTCAGGCCCTCGCCGTCGAGCCCGAGCGTCGTCATGAGCAGCGCGAAGAACTGCGGTTCGAGGGCGCCGACGGCGACCCAGCCGCCGTCCGACGTCGCGTACGTGTCGTACCAGGGGACGCCGCCGTCGAGGAGGTTCTCCCCCGGCGGCCGGCTCCAGAAGCCGGCGGCGCGCAGGCCGTGGACGAACGTCATGAGCAGCGACGCACCGTCGACCATCGCCGCGTCGACGACCTGGCCGCGGCCGGAGCCGCTGCGCTCGTGCAGGGCGGCGAGCACCCCGACGACGAGGAGCATCCCGCCGCCGCCGAAGTCGCCGACGAGGTTGATCGGGGCCTGCGGCGCGGAGCCGTTGCGGCGCAACCGCTCCAGCGCCCCCGCGAGGGCGATGTAGTCGATGTCGTGCCCGCCCCGAGGGGCGAGCGGGCCGTCCTGACCCCAGCCGGTCATCCGGGCGTAGACGAGCCCGGGGTTGCGGGCCAGGCACTCCTGCGGGCCGATGCCGAGCCGCTCGGCGACGCCGGGCCGGAACGGGTCGACGAGGACGTCGGCCGCCGCGGCGAGGTCGAGGACGGCGGCCACCCCGAACGGCGACTTGAGGTCGACCTCGGTCCGGCGCCGGGTGCGCCCGAACGGGTCCGGCAGGAAGGTGCCGCCCGCCCGGTCGACCCGGACGACGTCCGCACCGAGGTCGGCGAGGACCATGCAGCCGAACGGCGCCGGACCGATCCCGGCGAGCTCGACGACCCGGAGCCCGGCGAGCGGCCCGCCGGCCGGCGGGCCGCCCGCACCGGGTGCGTCGTCAGAGGTCACGCAGCACCTGCCGCCACGGACTCCTGCTCCGCCCGGGCGACGAGCGACGCGGGCGGGGCGAACCGCGCGCCGTACGCCGCCTCGAGCTCGCGGGCCCGGGCGACGAAGCCGGCGACGCCACCGGCGTAGCCCTCGACGTACTGCAGGACGCCACCGGTCCACGCCGGGAAGCCGATGCCGAGGATGGACCCGATGTCGCCCTCCTCCTTGGTGCGGAGGACGCCCTCGTCGAGGCACCGGACGGCGTCCACGGCCTCGGCGAAGAGCATCCGCTCCTGGAGGTCGCCGAACGGCACCCCGTTCGTCGCCTCGTCGGCCGTCCGCGCACCGGCGTTCGCACCGAACTCGGCGAAGAGCCCCGGCCACAGCCGCAGCCGCGCGCCGTCCTCGCCGTACTCGTAGAAGCCGGCCTTACCGGCGCGGCCGGGCCGGCCGAGCGCGACGAGCCGGTCGACGACGGCCTTCGAGGGGCTGTCGGCGACGGCGGAACCCGTTGCCGCAGCGGCCTTCTCGGTCTGCGTGCGGATGTGCTGCATGAGCGTCAGGCTCACCTCGTCGGCGAGCGCGAGCGGCCCCGTCGGGTAGCCGGCCTGCAGCGCCGCCTGCTCGACCGACTGCGGGTGCACGCCCTCGGCGACCATCGCGACCGCCTCGTCCATGAACCGGCCGATGACCCGGCTCGTGAAGAAGCCGCGCGAGTCGTTGACGACGATCGGCGTCTTGCGGATCTGCTGCGCGTAGTCGAACGCGCGGGCGAGGGCCTCGTCGCCGGTGGACGCCCCGACGACGATCTCGAGCAGCGGCATCTTGTCGACGGGCGAGAAGAAGTGCAGCCCGATGAAGTCGCCCTGCCGCTCGACGCCCGTCGCGAGATCGGTGATCGGCAGGGTCGAGGTGTTCGAGGCGATGAGCGCGTCCGGGGCGACGACCTTCTCGACCTCGGCGAGCACGGTCTTCTTGAGCGCCGGGTCCTCGAAGACGGCCTCGACGACGAGGTCGCAGCCGGCGGCGTCGGCCATGTCGGCGGTCGGGTGGATCCGGGCGAGGACGGCGTCCGCCGCCTCCTGCGTCGTCCGGCCGCGCTGCACCGCCTTGGCGAGGAGCTTCTCGCTGTACGCCTTGCCCTTCGCGGCGGACTCCGGGGTCACGTCCTTGAGCACGACCTCGATGCCGGCCTGGGCGCTCACGTAGGCGATCCCGGCGCCCATCATCCCGGCGCCGAGGACGACGACCTTGCGGACGGGGCGCTGCGGCACGTCCTTCGGCCGGCTCGCACCGCCGGCGATCGACTGCATGGAGAAGAAGAACGCCTTGATCATGTTCGTCGACACCTGGCCGCAGAGCAGCTCGACGAGGTACCGGGTCTCGATGGCGAGCGCGGTGTCGACGTCGACCTGGGCGCCCTCGACGGCCGCGGCGAGGATCGCCTTCGGGGCCGGCATCGGCGCCCCCTTGAGCCGCTTGCGCAGGTTCGCCGGGAACGCGGGCAGGTTCGCGGCGAAGGACGGCGTGGACGGCGTCCCGCCGGGGATCCGGAAGCCCTTGACGTCCCAGGGCTGGGACGGCGCCGGGTTGGCCGCGATCCACGCGCGGGCCGCGGCCATCATCTCCTCGGGCGTCGCGACCACCTCGTCGACGAGCCCGACCTCCTTGGCCTGGGCCGGGCGCAGCTGCTTGCCCTCGAGCAGCACCGACATGAGCGCGTTCGCGATGCCGAACATCCGCACCGTGCGGGTCACGCCGCCCGCGCCGGGCAGCAGCCCGAGGGTCACCTCGGGGAAGCCGAACCGGGCCTTCGGGTTGTCGAGCGCGACCCGGTGGTGGCACGCGAGCGCGATCTCCAGGCCGCCGCCGAGCGCGGACCCGTTGAGGGCGGCGACGACCGGCTTCCCGAGCCGCTCGAGGCGGCGCAGCACGGCCTTCATGCCGTCGACGCTCTCGGTGAGCGCGGCGGCGTCCGCCGGGCCCGCCCCGACCATGAGCTTGAGGTCGCCGCCGGCGAAGAAGGTCTTCTTGGCGCTCGTGACGACGACGCCGGTGATCCCGCCGCGCTCGGCCTCGAGCCGGGCCACCGTGGCCGCCATCGACCGGCGGTAGGTGTCGTTCATCGTGTTCGCGGACTGACCCGGGTCGTCGAGGGTGAGGACGACGACGCCGTCCTCGCCCTGCTCCCAGCGCACGGCCGGACTGTCGTGGGTGGGGCTGTCCTGCTGCGTCACGTCTCAGACCCTCTCGATGATGGTGGCGACGCCCATGCCGCCGCCGATGCACAGGGTGACCAGGGCCCGGCGCGCGTCGCGGCGCTCGAGCTCGTCGACGACGGTGCCGACGAGCATCGCGCCCGTCGCGCCGAGCGGATGGCCCATGGCGATGGCGCCGCCGTTGACGTTGACCTTCTCCGGGTCGAGCCCGAGGTCCTTGGTGAACTTCAGGACGACGGACGCGAACGCCTCGTTGATCTCGAAGAGGTCGATGTCGTCGACCGTGAGGCCGGCCGTCGCGAGCGCCTTGCGGCTCGCGGGCGTCGGGCCGGTGAGCATGATCGTCGGGTCGGCGCCGCTCACGGCGGTCGCGACGACGCGGGCCCGCGGGGTGAGCCCGAGGTCGGCCCCGACCTGCTCGCTGCCGACGAGGACGAGCGCGGCGCCGTCGACGATGCCCGAGGAGTTGCCCGCGGTGTGGATGTGCCCGATCTTCTCGACCCAGTGGTACTTCTGGAGCGCGACGGCGTCGAAGCCGCCCATCTCCCCCATCGCGGCGAACGCGGGCGGCAGGGCGCCCAGGCCCTCGATCGTCGTCTCGGGCCGCATGTGCTCGTCGTGGGCGAGGATCTCCAGGCCGTTGCGGTCGCGCACCGGGACGACCGAGCGCGCGAAGTGCCCGCCCGCCCAGGCCTTCGCGGCCCGCTCCTGGGACCCGAGCGCGTAGAGGTCGACGTCGTCGCGGGTGAACCCCTCGAGGGTCGCGATGAGGTCGGCGCCGATCCCCTGCGGGACGAACGAGGTGTCGTAGTTCGTCTCCGGGTCCATCGCCCAGGCGCCGCCGTCGGAGCCGATCGGCACCCGGGACATCGACTCGATGCCGCCGGCGACGACGAGGTGGTCCCAGCCCGAGCGGACCTTCTGGGCGGCGAGGTTCACCGCCTCCAACCCGCTGGCGCAGAACCGGTTGAGCTGCACGCCCCCGACCGTGTCGGGCAGCCCGGCGGCGATCCCCGCCGTCCGGGCGATGTCCGCGCCCTGGTCGCCGACAGGGGACACGACCCCGAGCAGGAAGTCGTCCAGCCGGTCGGTGTCCAGGCCCGGGTTGCGCTCGCGCAGCGCGTCGATGAGCCCGACGACGAGCGTCACGGGCTTGACCCCGTGCAGGGAGCCGGTCGCCCGGCCCTTGCCGCGCGGCGTCCGCAGCGCGTCGTAGATGTAGGCCTCGGTCATCGCTTCTCCCTGTTCCGGAACGGTTCTGGAGCCTCAGAGCGCGCGGGCGACGAGCTCTTTCATGATCTCGTTCGACCCGGCGTAGATCTTCTGCACCCGGGCGTCGGCGTACATCCGCGCGATCGGGTACTCGGTCGTGTAGCCGTAGCCGCCGAACAGCTGCAGGCACTTGTCGACGACGGTGCACTGGCTGTCGGTGAGGTGGAACTTCGACAGCGCCGCGGTCGCGACGTCGAGCTCGCCGGCGAGGTGCCGGACGACGCAGTCGTCGGCGAAGGTCCGCCCGGAGCGCGCGAGAGCGAGGCACTCGGCGAGCACGAACCGGGTGTTCTGCTGCTCGAAGAGCGGCTTGCCGAAGGCGTGGCGCTCCTTCGTGTACGCCACCGTCAGCTCGACCGCGCGCTCCATGGCCGCGACCGCGGTGACGCCGATGACGAGCCGCTCCTGCGGCAGCTGCTGCATCATCTGCACGAAGCCGAGCCCCTCGGCCGGGCCGAGCAGGTTCGCCGCCGGCACCCGCATCCCGTCGAAGAACAGCTCCGCGGTGTCGTTGCCCTGCAGACCGAGCTTGTCGAGCTTGCGGCCCCGCCGGAAGCCCGGGACGTCGTCCCCGAGCTCGCAGACGAGCAGCGAGATGCCCTTGGCCCCGGCGGACGTGTCGGTCTTCACCGCGAGGATCAGCAGGTCGGCGAGGATCCCGTTGGTGATGAACGTCTTCGAGCCCGTGACGACGTAGTCGTCGCCGTCCCGCTCGGCACGCGTCCGCAGCGCCTGGAGGTCGGAGCCGCCGCCCGGCTCGGTCATCGCGATCGCGCCGACCGTCTCGCCGCTGCACAGTTTCGGCAGCCAGCGCTGCTGCTGCTCGGGCGTGCCGTACGCGAGCAGGTAGCCCGGGATGATCCCGTTGTGGACCCCGAGCCCGAGGGTCGACTCACCGCTGCGGACCTGCTCCTCGAGGACGACAGCCTCGTGCGCGAACGTGCCGCCCCCGCCGCCGAGGTGCTCGGGCACCGACGGGCAGAGCAGCCCGAGGCGGCCCGCCGCGAGGTAGTCCGCCCGGTCGGGGTGGCCCTGCGCGAGGAGGCGCTCCTCGTGCGGCATGACCTCCTTGGTGAAGAAGGCCCGCGCGAGGTCCGCGAGGTCGTCGTGCTCCTGGGTGCGCCACGGCGAGCGGACGGCGAGCGGCGCCGGCGCCCGGCGACCCGCTCCCGAGGGCGCGGCGCCTGTGTGCGTGTCGACTGCCATGGCGGGGGTCCCTCCGTCGCGACTGCTCCCGGGCTCGCCCCGAAGCATCACCCGCTTGTTGGCAACCTGTCAACAACCGCCGACGAGGCTCAGAGCAGGCCGGCGTCGTGGACGCGGATCGCGATCTGGACCCGGTTCGCGGCGTCGAGCTTGGCGAGCAGCGCGGTGACGTAGGACTTCACCGTCGCGACCGAGAGGTAGAGCTCGGCCGCGATCTCGGCGTTCGTCAGCCCGCGGCCGATCGCGACGGCGACCTGGCGCTCGCGCTCCCCGAGCGCCTCGAGCCGGGCGCGGGCCGCGTCGCCGCGGGCCGAGCCGCCCGCCGTCGCCACGGCCGCCATGACGGTGCGGGTCACGGACGGCGAGAGCATCGGCTCCCCGGCGTGCACCCGGTGCACCGCCGCGAGGATCTGCTCGGGCGGGGTGTCCTTGAGGAGGAAGCCGCTCGCGCCCGCCCGCACCGCCGCGAGCACCGTCTCGTCGGCGTCGAAGGTCGTGAGGACGACGACCGCGGGCGGCCGGGACCCGGCGACGATGTGCGCGGTCGCGGTGATGCCGTCCTCACGGGGCATCC
>JACRAB010000122.1 GCA_016213575.1 Actinomycetota bacterium | reverse complement strand
CGTAGTACGTGGACGGCGCGATCTTCATCCCGTGCTCGGACAGCACGCTGCAGATCGGCTCGACGCCGAACCGGCCGCGGTAGCGGTCGATGTAAGCCACGACTACTTGAGTCGGCGGTCGAGCTCCGCCGCTGCGAAAAAGGCTGACGCCGTCTTCAAGATCTCGTTGGCCCGCTCCAACTCGGCGACCCGCCGCTTGAGTGCCCGCACCTCCTCGGAGTCGCCCGCCCGGCACGCAGCCGACGCCGAGGCCGGCCGGGTCCCGTCAGCCCGCTCGGCGGCCTCCACCCAGTTCCTCAGCGTGGCGGGCTTCAGGTCCAGCAGCGCCCCCACGTACTTGCGCGCCCCGAGCATGGACTCCCCGGGCTCCTCGAGCCGGTCGCGGTACATCCGCACCGCCCGCGATCGGTGACATCGCCGCGCTCGGGCAGCAGCCCGACCTGGTTCTCGGTCACAGCCCGGATGACACCGGCCGTGACCGCCTCGATCACCAGCATCCGGATGCGTGGAAGGCCATCGAATACGCATGTGCGGTGCTCCATCGCGACTCCTGGGGCTTGTGAACACATTCACATGGCTCTCGGAATCTGCTCCTACCGTCGTAGCGTCGGAGATGTGGAACCCGTGCTGGCCACCCTCGCCCCCTTCCTCACGACGCTTGCCACCGACGGCGGCGGCGCCGCCGCCGAACCTGCCGGGCTGCTGCCGGCCCGGCAGCAGATGGCCCTGTCCCTGGGCTGGCACATCGTGCTGGCGTGCTTCGGCGTGGCCCTGCCCACGATCATCGCGGTCGTCCACTGGCGTGGCGCCTTCCGGGGCGACCAGGGCGCCCTGCTGCTGGCCAAGCGGTGGGGTAAGGTTTCCGCGGTCCTGTTCGCGATCGGCGCGGTGTCCGGCACGGTGCTCGGCTTCGAGATGGGGCTGCTTTGGCCGGGCCTGATGGGCACCTTTGGCGACGTGGTCGGCCTGGCCTTCGCCTTCGAGGGGCTCTCGTTCTTCGTCGAGGCGATCTTCATCGGGATGTACCTCTACACCTGGGGCCGGATAGACCCCCGCCGCCAGTTCTGGATGCTGGTGCCGATGGCCGTCTCGGGCATCTCCGGTACGTTCTTCATCCTCAGTGTGAACGCCTGGATGAACGCCCCCGTCGGCTTCGACATCGTCGATGGCGAGATCGTGAACATCGACCCGTGGGCGGTCTTCACCAAGGACCAGGTGTGGATGCAGTTCCTGCACATGTGGCTGGCCGCCTTCATGGTCGCTGGGTTCGCGGTTGCGGCCGTCTACGCCGTTGGCATGCTCCGCGGACGCCGTGACCGCCACCACCGGCTCGGGTTCATGGTCCCCTTCGCGTTCGCCACCGTGGCCGCCCTGATGCAGCCTTTCGTCGGCCACCTCCTCGGCCTGCGGGTCGCCGAGATGCAGCCGGCCAAGCTGGCCGCCTTCGAGCTCGCCCTGGAGACCGAGAGCCCCTCCCCCCTGCGGCTCGGGGGGATCGTGGTGGACGGCGAGGTCGTCGGGTCGATCGACGTCCCGGTCCTGGGCTCGGTGATCGCCCGCAACTCCTTCACCGAGCCGGTCCAGGGTCTCGACACGATCCCGCCCGAGGACCAGCCGCCCGTGAACGTGGTCCACCTGGCTTTCCAGACCATGATCGGGATCGGCAGCCTCTTCGTGCTGGTCGTGCTGGCCTTCTGGGGTGCCCGCTGGCGGGGGCGCGACCTGCTCGAGAACCGGTGGTTCCTGCGCGCCGTGGTCGCCTGCGCCCCCCTGTCCGTCGTCGCGCTGCAGGCCGGATGGATTGCCACCGAGGTCGGCCGGCAGCCCTGGGTGGTCTATGGGGTGATGCGCACGACCGAGGCCGCGGGTGACAATTCCGGCCTGTGGTGGCTGCTCGGCGCGACCACCATCGTCTACACCGCGATGACGGTGGGCGCGGTCCTCGTGCTCCGCTCGATGGCCCGCCGGTGGCGCGCCGGCGAGGAGGACCTGCCCAGTCCGTACCGGCCCGAGCCTGGTGACGCCGAGGCCGAGCCGGCCGGCGCGGTGAGCGCCTGATGAGCTTGGAGCTGGTGGTCGCGGCGGTGATGTTCACCGGCGTGCTGGCCTACGCCGTGCTCGGCGGTGCGGACTTCGGCTCCGGGTTCTTCGACCTCACCGCAGGCGGTGACCGCGCCGGTGCGGCCCTGCGGACCCGGATCGACCACAGCATCGGGCCGGTGTGGGAGGCCAACCACGTGTGGCTGATCTTCGTGCTGGTGACCTGGTGGTCGGCCTTCCCGACCGCCTTCGCGGCCGCGATGGACGCCCTGATCCTGCCGATGCTGCTGGCCCTGCTCGGGATCGTGCTGCGCGGCTCGGCCTTCGCGTTCCGCAAGTACGCTGGCACCCTCGGCCAGGCGCGCTTCTTCGGGGTCACCTTCGCCGGGTCGTCCCTGGTCACCCCGTTCTTCCTCGGGGCCACCGCGGGAGCGATCGCGTCGGGGCGGGTGTCCCTCGACGGCCGTGAGGACGTGTGGTCGTCCTGGCTCACGCCCACCTCGGTCGTCGGCGGGGTCGTCGCGGTCGGCACCTGCGTCTTCCTCGCCGGCTGCTTCCTGGTCGCCGACGCCCGACGCGGGGGCGAGGAGGACCTCGCGGAGACCCTGCGCCGGCGAACCCTGGGCGTCGGCCTGGTCACCGGGCTGGTCGTCCTCGCGGGGCTGCTGCCCCTGCGTGCGGACGCGCCGACCCTGTGGAACGGCCTGACGGGCCGGGCGCTGCCGCTGGTGCTGGCGGCGTTTGTCGCCGGTCTGGTCACGCTTGGTCTGCTGCTCGTGCGGCGCTACGCGCTGGCCCGGCTGACCGCGGTGGTCGCCGTGGCGTCGGTGGTCAGCGGCTGGGGCGTCGGTCAGCTGCCCTGGCTACTGGTCGACGAGGTCACGGTGGCCGACGCCGCCGGTGCGACGGCCACCCTGCAGGGCCTGCTAATGGCCTTCGGCCTCGCTGCGGTCCTGGTGCTGCCCCCGCTGGTTTACCTGCTCCGGCTGACCCAGACCGAGCAGTGGTCGCGCACCGCGCCCTGACGCACCCGACGATCGCCACGACTGGCGCGACAGCGTGAGCTCACCAGTGAGGGCCTTCCGGCGGTGCTCACTGATGACTCAAGCTCGCGGGGCGGCTGGTGCAACGGCGTACGCGCTCGCGTGATGGGACCGGCGTCCTACTCAGTCCTTATCTACCGCTGGCGGTTGGTTAGGTGAACCTGGCGTAGTGAGCCTGGCGTAGAACGAGAATGCCCCTTGAGCAGGAACGATGTTGACTGCGACGTCAGCATCTGACCTATCCAGAGGAGCACCTCGTAAGTGAAACCTTCTCACACGATCCGACCTGTCTTCGATGACCCGAACGTGGTGTCGGCTGAGGGTCTGGTCCCAGCGCTGCGGCTGGCCGAAGCCGCTGGCTTGTACGACCTCCTTGGTGGGCTCTCGGTGCCCTCGCCCAACGCCGCGGCGAAGAAGGTCCTGCCCCGTAGATCATGTGGTGGGGTGGCGGAGCCAGATCCGGATGGCGGCGACGTCGACGGTGCCGCGCCAGACGTAATCGCGCTCGTAGCGGGTGGCCAGGGCCCGGTTCTGCTTGAGCTGGTTGATGCACTCGCTCGACGGTGTTGCGGTCGCGGTAGGTGTCCGGGCGAAGCCTGGCGGTCGTCCGCCCCGGCTACCGCGCCGTGCCCGGTTGCGGATCTCATCGGCTCGCTCGGGGATGACGGCGTCGATGCCCCGGCCCCGCAGCCAGGCCCGGCTCCCCTTGCTGGAGTAGGCCTGTCCGCCAGGACCGTGCCAGGGCGGGTACGCGGGCGACCCGGCCCCCGCCTGCGGATCCAGATCCCGGCCAGAACCGGCTTGAGCCCGAGGCTGTCACCGCGCTGTCCGGCGCTGGTGACCCGTGAGACCGGACGGCACCGCGAGTCGGCAGCCAGATGAATCTTGCTGCTCAACCCACCACGGGAGCGACCCAGCGCCTCCCGATCAGCACCGCCGCTGGTACCGCTCACGGCATCGTCGTGAGCGGCGTCGTTCCCAGTGCCGGTCTCAGATCTCTTGTGATTCGCTCCTGCCCCCTGTGCGGGTGGGAGCGGACAGCGCCGCCGGCGCCAACCGCTCGGCAGGAACGTCCTTGGGCGGGTCGTGCCGGGCTCCGGCGGCGTGCTGATGGGCACGCACGACCGTGGAGTCCACCGACACCGCCCACACCGCACCCTCGGCCTCGTCGCAGCCGGCCTGCAGCTCGGTCAGGATCGTCTCCCACGTGCCGTCGCCGGACCAGCGCCGATGCCGGTTGTAGACCGGGCTGAGGGGACTCCGACGACCTACGTTCCGCCTCGATCGCTGCTGGAGCCGCCGGCGGCAACCGTCATCGGGGGGAGGGACGTGCGGTGCAGCAGCAGCACCCCGATCAGCGCGGGTGCCCAGGCCGTCGCCTCCTGCGCCAGGACCCAGGGCGCGGCGGGCGGCGTCCCAGAACGCCTGGTGGACATGGGTGAACGCGCCGGTCGCGCGGGCCGCAGCCAGTAGGGCGCCGCCGCGGTCACCGAGCCCCTACCGGGGGATCGCCAGCCGCTGTCATCCTTGGCAGATGAGTACCAAGAATGGTACGGTTCTGCCCGCGATCATAATTCGGCTCTCCGGGCATAACCGTACCGGCGCCGGTACGGTTATGCCATCGGGTCTGGTGAGGTGATGGGTGTGGTGACGTATCGGCAGCAGCTGCGCGAGCTGGCCGAGGAGAACTTCGGTTACGTCACGACCCGGGACGCAGCCGACCTGGGCGTTCCCGCCGTCGAGCTGCGCAAGCTCGCTGCTCGGGGCGCGCTCCAGCACGTTCGTCGTGGGGTGTACCGGTTCACCGACGCGCGACGCACGCACCGCGACGCCTACGCCGAGGCCGTCGTTCGGACCGGGGAGGAGGCCTACCTGATGGGTGAGGCCGTCCTGGGTCTGCTCGGCCTGGCCATGGTCGAACCCCGACGGATCACGGTCGCTACCCCGCGGCGCACTCGCGTGAAGGACCCAGGGTTCGTCGACGTCGTTCGGCGCGACCTTCCTGCCGAGCTGATCACCACGTACGAGGGGATTCGCGCCACCACCGTCGGTCAGGCGATTCTCGACAGCCGCGGCACCGTCTTGACCGAGCGACTGCTCGACGCACTCACAGAGGCTCGCCGCGCCGGTCTCATCGACCCCAAGGAGGCCGTGCGCGTGCGACGCCGTCTGACCGCTGTCCACGGTGACCGGCCGGGATCCTCTCGCCGGTCGAGCCCGACCTCGGCCGGCGCATGAGCACCGCGCGCGCCATCCCGCCGCCTCACGTCGGCGCGCTGCGCAAGCGGATCGAGAACCTCGCCGGGGGAGACCAGCTCCGGGCGAACATCCTCGTGCGCACCGTGGCCACGGTCGCCGTCGGGCAACTGCTCCCACCCGCTGCAGTCAAGGGCGGCACCGCGATGAAGCTGCGCATGGGCGTGGACGGCTCGCGGTTCAGCACCGACCTCGACGTCGCGCGCCGCGACGGCCTGGAGGAGTTCCTCGCCGCTTTCGATCGTGCTCTGCGCAGCGGCTGGGGCCGATTCACCGGCGAGATTCGACCCTCGCGCAGCGTCTCCCGGCCCACGGGCGTGCCAGCCGACTACATCATGACCACCCGGGACATCAAGGTCGCCTACAACGGCCGGGACCTGCTGACCATCGTCCTTGAGATCGGCCACGACGAGCTCGACGACACCCTCGACCCGCCCACCGCTCTCGCCGCAGACATCCCACCCCTCTTCAACGCCCTCGGCCTGCCGGTGCCCCAGCCCGTCCCCGTCGTGGCGCACGACCACCAGATCGCACAGAAGATCCACGCCCTCAGCCAGCCCGGCAGCGGCCGCGCCCACGACCTCGTCGACCTGCAGCTGCTCGAGGCCACCTGCGACCTTCCCGACACGAACGTCGCCCGCACCTGCGCCCGCTTATTCGCCTTCCGCCGAGGACACCCCTGGCCCCCGACCGTCCAGACAGGACCCGACTGGGACGGCATCTACACGGCCGCCAGGCAAGGGCTCCCCGTGCGTCCCGCCCTGGCCGACGCCCTCATCTGGGTGAACGACTACATCGCCAGGCTCGCCCGCAGCCACCCCTGAGCCGGCCGTGAGGGCGAGGCCAGGTCGAGACACCTACGGAGCAGCTGCTCCAGTCGCGCTAGGTGGCCTTCGTGCGACCGGCGGTGATCGCTGCCCGCAGGGCCTCGATCCACGCCGTTCTGGCGGCGTCCAACGCGGCGCGGGCGTCGTCCCGGGCGCTGGCGGCAGCCGCCACGGCCTGAAGCTCGGGGCCTCCAGCGCGACCTCCAGGGCCAGGTCGATGACCCGCACGCCACCGACGCCATGGGTCTCGCCACTGCCCTCACCCCACCGGCTGCCCACGTTGAGGCGTGGGCAGATCCCGTCCCGTGAGTCGATCCCCTATCGGAACAACCCTCGCTGTCATGTCGGAGGTCGCCACTAGCATCGGCCACATGTCTCAGTGCACTGCGCCCGTACGGGGCCACATCAGGGGCGGCGGTGCCGACTGCCCAGTTCACGGACGCGGCGGAGGGTATGGCTACGCGCCGCCGCGGTCGTACCCGTCCTACCCAGCGCCGGCCGCGCCTCTGCCCAGGAGCGGGAGCCTGTCGAGCGGCAGCGGGGGCGGGGGACGACGCACCGCCCGGCCGGCCTGGCAGCCGAGCTCGTCGACTGCCTCGTACACGCCGCAGCAGGTGCGTGACCTCGGGCCTGTCCGCGCGGCGGCCGTGGCACGAACTCAGGAGCACGACGTGTTCCTCTGCCACGCCTGGCCCGACCGCCAGGCCGACGCGAAAGATGTCTACGACTTGCTCGTCGGGGAGGACGTCTCGGTGTGGTTCAGCGAGGTGAGCCTTCGGCCCGGCACGGACATGCGAGTGGCCATCGAACGAGGGCTGGTGAGTTCGCGCATGGGGATCGTCCTGGTGACGCCCGCCATGCTCGACAAACTGCGCACCGACCGAAGCGTCGCGAACAATGAGCTCAGCGCTCTGTTGCGCCGCAACCTCCTGGTGCCGGTCATGCACGGTGTGACGTTCGAGGAGCTTGACCAGGTCAGCCCCACGCTCGCGTCACGTGGTGGATTCAGCACGGCGGAGGAATCCATAGAGGACATCGTCGTGAAGCTCGCCGAGCTCGTCGGAACGCTCGCCGATGAAGAGGCAGGCGAACTCAGCATGAGATCGGCCGCCAAGTAGCGCCGGAATAGGAACGGCTACGACGCCTCGAAGCGTTCTCGATACCCGATCCCGACCGGCACCTCGTCAGCGTGGCCGAGGTCGTCGACGCCGACGGCCGACGCCTCGCCATCGACACGTCCAAGCAGATCGCGGTGCAGTCCCTCACCCAGACGCTTCGCGCCTACCGCCGCGACCACGTCGTGCCCGTCGACCCCCCCCGGAGGGCACGACGACGGCGACAAGGGCACCGGCGACCACGGCACCGGCACCGGCACCGGCAGCGGGGATGACGAGCGGAAGAAGTCCGGCGGCACCGCCGTCGTGACCCCCGACCCCGTCAAACCCGCCGCAACCGAGGACGCCACGTACCGCCGCTGCGCGCCCGAGCTGCTCGACTGTTCGTTGACGATCCCATCGCTGCCGCCGTCAGGCACCCGACCCCGACCTCACCGCTGCGACGGCAGGTGGCCGCAGTGGCACGGCCACCAACCAGCCTGGGCAGCGCGGCCGTGCGGCCCGGACCAGCCGGAAAGCGTCGTGATCGGTGGCGTCGTGCTCGACGCCACCGCGCTGGCTGACCTCGCCGAGAACCGCACCCCCGATTAGGCGGGGGTGGCTGCTTCTTTCGTGCACTGATGTCCGGCCAGCTGTCCGCGCAGGCCGGGTTGGCACCGGCCACCGGGGTCGCGGGTCAGCGTGGTGCCATGGCGCCGGTGGCGAGCAGGGTGAGCAGAAGGACTCCGAGGGCGATGCGGTAGACGACGAAGCCGGTGAACCGGTGGGTGGCGATGTAGCGCAGCAGCCAGGCGATCGTGAGGTATCCGACGACGAACGCGACCACCATCGCGCCCAGAGTGGGGCCCCACGCCGTCCCGGACTGGTCGCCGATCTTGGTCAGCTCGAGCAGCCCCGAGGCCAGGACAGCGGGCACGGCCAGCAGGAAAGAGTAGCGAGCCGCGGCTTCGCGGGTGTAGCCGAGCAGCAGGCCCGCGGTGATGGTGCCTCCGGACCGGGACACCCCCGGCACCAGCGCGAGGGCCTGCGCGGCGCCGAAGGTCAGCGCGTGCGGGGTGCTCAGCTCCTCCAGCGGCCGCCGGTTCGGCGCCACCCGGTCTGCGGCGCCCAGGACGAGCCCGAACACGATCAGGCTGGCCGCGATCAGGCGCAGATCGCGTGCCTGGGTCTCGATCGCGTCCTGGAACAGCACCCCCAGTACCGCGATCGGCACGGTGCCGGCGATGACGTACCACCCCATCCGGGCGGCAGGGTCATCGCGAAGGCTCGGCGTGACCAGCGACCTCAGCCACGTCGAGACGATTCGCCACAGATCGCGCCGAAAGTAGAGCAGCACCGCGCTCTCGGTCCCCAGCTGCGTGACTGCGGTGAACGCCGCGCCCGGATCGTCCCACCCCAGCAGCGCCGACGTGATCCGCAGGTGCGCGCTGGAAGAGATCGGCAAGAACTCGGTCAACCCCTGAACCAGCCCCAACACCAGCGCCTGCATCCAGCTCACAGACGACCCCTCGTCAGCCGCTGCACCGACACCACGACCACCGGCAGCGTCGGGCTTGCGGCCCGGCACCCATCCCTGCTTATCATCGTCACATGGGAATGTTATCGGCAAGCAGGGATGTTCTGTGTTGCGGCTGGCTCGAACAGGCAGGTGTCCCCGCGGCGGCGCTGTTCCGCAGCCTGTCCGACCCGACCCGGCTCGCCATCCTGCGCCACCTCACCCTAGGTGAGCACAAGGTCGTCGACCTCGTCGCGCACCTCGGCGTCGCGCAGTCCACGGTCTCCAAGCACCTGTCGTGCCTTCGCGAGTGTGGGCTGGTCCAGTTCCGAGCAGCCGGCCGCGCGTCGCTGTATTCGCTCGCCGTGCCGGAGCAGCTGACTGAGCTGCTCGCGGCCGCCGAGCGGCTGCTGTGCGTGACCGGTGACGCGGTCGAGCTGTGCCCCGCCTACGGCAGCAGGGCACCGGCGGCAGAGGGAGGTGCCCGATGACTGCGGTGACACGTAGCGACCTGCCGGCTCACGAGGTCGAGCGGCTGACCCGACGTGGGCTGCGGCTGGCGCAGTTCACGATCGCCTACAACATCGCCGAGGGCATGGTTGCCGTCACCTTCGGGCTGCTCGCCGGTCTCGTCTCCCTTGTCGGGTTCGGCGCCGACTCCGGAATCGAGGTCGCTGCCAGCGTTCTCGTCGCGATCCGGCTGAGCGCCCGGCTGCGCAACGGGAAGGCCGACGAAGCCAAGGAGCGACGCACCCTCAAGGCCGTGGCGGTCACCTTCTGGGTGCTTGCCGCGTACGTCGTCATCGAAGGCGTCCGCGACCTGCTCGATGGCTCGACACCGGACAACAGCGTCGTCGGGATCGTCCTGCTCGTGCTCAGCGTGATCATCATGCCGGTGCTGGCCACGGCCAAGCGTCGGACTGGTGAGCGGCTCGGCGACCAGCTGATCCTCGCCGACGCCGCCGAGACCAAGATCTGCGTGCTGCTGAGCATCTCCACCCTGCTCGGCTTGACCCTGTTCGCGATCACAGGGCAAGGCTGGCTCGACCCGGTCGCGGGGTTCGTCATCGCCGCGTTCGCCATCAACGAGGGACGCGAAGCCTGGGAAGGCGAACTCGTCGAAGACGACGACGCCGACGAAGCCGATGACGGTGAGGATTGAGCCCGGCGGGCGGCGGCGGCTCCAGCTCGCCGCCGCCGCCGCAGTCATCGCTGGTGCCGACCTTGCCGCCAAGACCTGGGCCGACGCGGCCCTGCCCGGCCACACCGTCCGCGCCGGCCTCCTCGACCTGCAGCTCGCCTACAACTCCGGCGTCGCCTTCTCCGTGGGCCGCTCCGCACCCCGCGCCGTGGTCGTGCTGGTCACCGCCACCATCACCGCCGTTGTGGCGGCCCTGGCATGGCGCACCGCGCCCACCAGTGCCAGGCAGGTCCGGCTCGCCGTCGCCGCGATCCTCGGCGGCGCGGTCGCCAACCTCATCGACCGCGCCGGCGACGGCGTCGTCACCGACTACCTCCACACCGGCTGGTGGCCAACCTTCAACCTCGCCGACGTCTCCATCTGCCTCGGCGCCGCCCTGCTGGCCCTGCACTCACTGAGCACCCGCACTGCGCCCACCGACGACAGCGCGCAGACCCTCCAGCCGCTGCCATGACCCTGCCCGGCACTTGCGCCGCGCCGCCGGCGCTCGACCGGAAGCCGCCATGAACCTTCTCTCCTGGATCGTGCAAGCCACCGCTCTGTTCCTGGTCACCAACATCGACGACATCATCGTGCTGTCGCTGTTCTACGCCCGACGTGTCGGCGACCGCGGCACCACCGCCAAGATCCTCATCGGGCAGTACCTGGGATTCGGCGCGATCCTTGCCGCGGCCGTACTGGTCGCCCTGGGCGCGCGCACCTTCCTGCCCGAAGCCGCGATCCCCTACTTCGGGCTCATCCCACTGACCCTGGGCCTATACGCTGCCTGGAAGGCCTGGCGCGACCACGACAACGACGACGAGGGCGGCGGCCGCGGGACGACGCTGAGCGCGCTTACCATCGCGGCGGTCACCTTCGCCAACGGCGGGGACAACATCGGCGTCTATGTTCCGGTGTTCGCCGCCGTCGGCATCAACGGCATGATCGCCTACGCGGTCGTCTTCCTCGCCCTGGTGGCCGCGCTGGTTCTCGCGGCCCGGTATGTCGCTACCCGCAAGCGGATCGCCGAGGTGCTCGAGCGCTGGGAGCACGTCCTGTTCCCGCTCGTGCTCATCGGCCTCGGCATCGTCATCCTCATCGAAGGCGGCGCCTTCGGACTGTGACCGCTGCAGAGAGGCGACGGCGACCGAACGCCACTGAGCCCCCGCCCGCTCCGGAGCAACCCTTGCCGCCCGACCCTCGTACTACCCGGGATAATGCACGGAATCCCGGGTGATAGCTCCTAGGCTCAGCCGTGTGGGCACCCCCAGCGCCCCACCGCGGACTAGGAACTCACCTGGCCGCCCGGGACCTTCCGGGCGACACGCCTGGCCCGCGGCTGGAACCGTTCTGCGGCCGCACAAGATGACGCCGTCTGGCTGCTCGAGGACGCATTCCATGGTGCGGTCCCAGCTCGAGATCTGCTGTCGGCCACCTCACTGCAAGTGATCACCGCACGCCGGCAGATCACCCACCCGGCGCCGTGAACAGCAGGACGGAGGCCGTGCTGGCCCGGACGGCCTCGCTCAGCGCTCTCACCGGGGACCCCCGCCCAAGTACCTCAGTTACCTCGCTGATCTGGCAGACCGGCTGCCTTTGCAAGACCTGGTGCCGTACTGGTCCACACGAACCACAGACGAGGAGGTCCCACGCCGCCTGGTTCGATGGTGTCGCTCATGAGCCATAGCTCCCGCCAAGCCCGCAGGCTCGGCGATTCGGGCACGATCAGTTACATGCGATCGGACAGTCCCGGTCCATCTAGGGAGGGCCTGGTGGTCGTCCTCGTTGGCTGCCTCGAGGCAGCGGGACGACAGTGTCGCGCGCGGCGCTGTCGTGTGGGCTCTGCTTGACGACCAGCGCCTGCCCGGCCCACTCCGCCTCGGTGTGCTTACATACGCAAGAGTTATCAGGTTGCCAGGGACGGTTGAACGTGGGTTGCCTGGAACTCCTGGGACCGGCGAGCGTCCTGGGTCAGTGGGGCGGTCGAGCAGGAGGTGCCGTGGGTACAGTTCCGCGGGCGGCGCTGCTCGTGCTCTTCCCTGTGGTGGCCGCCGTGATCGGGTCGCTCGTGGCGGTGTTCGCCCCGCCGTCGGCGAGGGTGACCAGCGCGGTGCAGCACGTCGCGGCAGGGGTGGTGTTCGCGGCGCTGGCCGGAGAGGTCTTGCCACAGTTGCGGCAGGAAGGGCATCTACCGGTCGTCGTGGCCGCGTTCGCGGTCGGTGTCGCATTGCTGCTCGCCCTCGGAGCCTACGAGCGCCGCTCCGAGCAGCGTGCCAGCCGGTCCTCCGAGGGGGCCGCGGACGGCGCCAGCCACGTCCCCCTGGGGCTCGTCGTGGTCGTCGGGATCGACCTGCTCATCGACGGTCTGCTCGTCGGGCTCAGCACGACTCTCGGTGCGAAGCAGGGCGTGATTATCACCGTCGCGCTGACCCTGGAGATCCTCTTCCTGGCTCTGGCGGTCACTGCTGAGCTGTCCGAACGGGGTGCCGGCCGCCGTCTCGCCGTGGGCGTCACCGTCGGGCTGGGACTGGTCACCGCCGTCGGCGCCGTGGGCGGTGCCGCCGTCCTCGGTGGTGCTGGGCCGGCCACGCTCGCCGCCGTCCTGGCCTTCGGGGCGGCCGCCCTTCTCTACCTGGTCACGGAGGAGCTCCTTGTCGAGGCGCACGAGGTGCCCGAGACGCCGCTCCTGGCGGGGATGTTCTTCGTCGGCTTCATCGCCATGTTCGCCTTTGCTGCCTGACGGGACGAGCCCGGGTTGGTCCCCGCCTTCTACGTCGTGTAAGAACAGACTGCTGGTTTTACGAGTTGTAGAACGGACGGTGGATTCCGCCGGCCGGATACGAGGTGGGTCGTGGAGCGCGGCGAGCTCGCCAGGGCTGTCATGGAGTGTCTGTGGCGGGAGCCCGACGGGCTGTCGGCAGCCTCCGTCGTCGATCGGTTGTCGCAGCATGATGGCCGGAGGCTGGCGGTGACCACCGTGCTGACGGTGCTGGAGCGGTTGCGGCACAAGGGGCTGGTGGACCGTGTGAGACAGGGCAAGAGCTACCTGTACACGGCGGTAGCCGACCGGGAGTCGCTTGTCGTCGAGGCGATGACCGCGGCCCTGGCGGACAGTTCGGACCGGACGCTCGCGTTGTCGCGCTTCGTGGACGCGATGACTCCGCAGGAGCAGGCGACCCTGCGTGCGGCGCTGGGCGGACAGCCGTGACGGCGGCGGTGGTCGCCGCTGCCCCGGCCGTCGGAGCGTTCCCGGCCTGGTCGCTACTCGATCCGATCATCCTCGCCGCGTTCGTCGTGCTCCTCGCCAGGCCGGTGCCGGCCGTCCTGGGACGGTCCCAGTGGCCGGCGCGCGCGCCCAAGCTGGCGCTGGTGGTCTGGGCCGCAGTGGGGGCGGCCACGGCCGTGTCGGCGCTGGGGGTGCTCGCGTCGCTGGGCGTCGCGCCGCTGGGTGAGTCGGTGGTCCCTGCTCTGGTTCATCTCGTCGCTGGTGCCGGTCCGGATCGGGGGCTTCTGCACTGGTGGTCATGGCTGCTACTGGCGTGCGCCGTCGCGGCGCCGTGCTGGGTGGTGGCACGGATGCTGTCGCGTCGATGGCGACTCCGCGAGGCTCGGCGGGCGCACGGCCTGCTGGTCGACCTTGTCGCACGGTGGGACCCGTCACTCGGCGCGCACGTCCTCGACGACAGTCGCATCCTCGCCTACCACCTGCCCGGAACGCTTCGTCCGGGCAGCCGCGGGTTGCGGATCGTCGTGACCCGGGGTTGCCTTGAGGGGGTCCACGGCCCTGCTCTGGACGCACTGCTCGAACACGAGCGGGCGCACGCCGACGGTCGCCACGCGGCCGTGATCGGGGTGTTCGAAGTCTGCGCCGAAGCCCTGCCGTTCTCCGCGGGTGCGCGCCTTGCGCTTGAGGAGGTTCGTCTGCTCACCGAGATGCTCGCCGACGACCGTGCAGCGGCCCGTACCGGCAGGTCCCAGGTTCTGGCGGCTCTCGTGGCCGCTGCCTGCGAAGGCCCGCTCACCGAGCGCCGGCCACCACGACGTGCAATTCCTGTCGCGACTCGTGACGGGTCGTTGTGGCCGTGGTGTCGGGACGCCGAGCGGTCAGCGGCGGCGCGAGCGGGGCGGGTGACCTCGCCCGTCCTGCGGCGCGCACATCGCCTCGTCGGCCCGTCCGGACGGCTGGCGTTCACGGCCCGCGCGGGGTACCTCGTCTTGGCTGCGTGCGCCATCTGCGCGCCCCTGGGCATGCTCGCAGCAGGATGAATTGCGCGCCTGCGTCACGCCCGGCCACGACCCGGACAACGGGGGACGCTCCCTGCCAGACGCTGATGACTGCTGGACACCCCGCCGGAGCTCACCATCGCGGTGAAGTGCGGATGGCTCAGTCGGTTCTGGCCCGGAGTCGACGCCCCGAGGTTCGCCGGCTGGCCGACTCTATCGTCGCCGGGCAGACAGTCGAGATCGGCGGCATGCGTGCACTGCTCGAGGCGATGACGTCATGAGTCGCCCGCAGCGGACGTCCCCGGACCAGCAGCCGCACCCCGAGCGTTGCGACTGCGAGCATGCCGACGGCGAGGCAGAAGCAGCCGGGCCCGGCAACCCCCTGAGGTTGCGGCCGACCCGACGGACGACGGTGACCACCCGGCCCGAGCGGCCAGCGCTCGCCATCGTCGTCGTCGCGGCTGTCGCGGCCGCCCTGGCCGCTTGGTGGTGGACCGGGGACGCAGCCGGACAGGCAGCGGGAGGCGCGCTCGCCCCGTCCGCCGGGCTGCAGGCCTCGGTCCTGGTGGCGCGAGTGGTGCGCGACGTCAGTGCAGCGTTCACTGTCGGAGGCCTCGTGCTGATCTCGACGGTACTCCCCGGCACCGCGGCCAGTTCACCGGGAGACCTGGGAGCCTTGCGGGCGCGGATGCTGCGGACGGTCGCGGCGGCCGCGTGGGCCTGGGCCGCCGCCGGTGCAGTCTGGCTCATCCTGTCCTATTGCGACCTCGCCGGCACGTCTCCCGTTCCCTCGCTGCTCGACGGAACGCTCGCGCCTCAGGTGGCCTACTACGTCGCCGAGTTCGACATCGGTCGGGCCTCGGCGCTCAGCGCCCTGCTCGCCGCTGCCGTGGCGGTCGCCTCTCGGCTGACCCGGCGCACGACCCCGGCCGCGTGGCTCACTACCCTGGCCGTCCTCGCTCTGCTGCCACCGGCGTTCACGGGCCACTCGGCCACTGCGGGAGACCACGGAGCCGCCGTCGACACCCTCGCCGTGCACGTCGTGGCGGTGAGCATCTGGGCGGGAGGGTTGGCCGGGCTGGCCATGATCGCCCTGCGTCGGCGCGGCAGACACCCCGACGTGGCCCCCCGCGTTGCCGGGCCGGAGGCCTACGCGATGTCGGACTCCGCCTGGGGCCTCGTCCTCCGGCGCTACTCACGGCTGGCGCTGGGCTGCTACGCCGCAGTGGCGCTCTCCGGGACTCTGGCGGCCGCAGTCAGGGTGCCGTCAGTCGCTGCCCTCGCCGGACCGTACGGGGCACTGCTCGCAGCCAAGATCACCGCGCTGGCCGCACTCGGCGTGGCCGGTGCCCTGCAGCGTCGGCACCTGCACGTCGACCCGCCGGTACGCGGCGGGTTCCTGCGGCTCGCCACCGCCGAGATCGCCATCCTCGCCGTCAGCTCAGGCCTGGCGGCCGTCCTGTCGGCGACGCCGATCAGCACGGAAGGCGCCTTGCCCGCCACGGACGCCACCACCGCACTTCTCGGCTACCCGATGCCGACCGCACTGGACGCCGCCGGCTGGTTCACCCGCTGGCGGCTGGACTCGACGTGGGGTCCGGTCGCCGTCATCGCCGCAGGCGCCTACCTTCTGGGTGTGCGGCGCCTGCGGCGACGTGGCGACCGCTGGCCTCCCGGCCGGACCACGGCGTGGCTCGGCGGGTGCGCCGCCCTCCTGTGGGCCACGAACGGTGCACCCGGCGTATACGGTGACGTCCTGTTCAGCATGCACATGGTCGAGCACATGACCGTCGGGATGCTCGTGCCCGTCCTGCTCGTCGTCGCAGCCCCCATCACGCTGGCCCTTCGCACCCTGAACCGACGAACCGACGGCAGCCGCGGCCCCCGCGAATGGCTCCTCGAACTGGTGCACGCACGCTACCTGAGGCTGATCACCAGACCCCCGGTCGCCGGAGCCCTGCTTGTAGGAAGCCTGTTGGGGTTCTACTACACCCCGGTGTTCGTCATCGCGATGAGCACTCACACCGGACACGTGCTGATGACGGCCCATTTCATCGCTGTCGGCTACCTGTTCGCCTGGGTCATCTGCGGGCCGGACCCCGGCCCCGCCCGACCGACCTATCCGCTCCGGCTGGTCATGCTCATCGTCACCATGGCCTTCCACGCCTTCCTTGGCGTCTCCATGATGAGCGGGCGCGAGATCCTCGGAGAGGCCTGGTTCAGCCAGCTCGAACGCCCCTGGGGACCCAGCCTCGCCCAGGACCAGTACCTCGGTGGAGCGCTCGCGTGGGGGCTCGGCGACTATCCCGTCGCCATCCTCACCGCTGCGCTCGCCGTCGCCTGGATCCGCTCCGACAACCGCGAATCCCGCCGGTACGACCGCAAGGCAACTCTGGACGACGACGCCGAGCTCAAGGCCTACAACGCCTACCTCGAGAGCATCGCTGCCCAGCACAAGGCGTACGAGCGTCGAACACGCGCCCCCGCCGGGGGCGACACCCGCCGTGACTCTCAGCGTCGAGCATCCCCAGCGCCCGGCCCAGACGGGAATGACGCATGACGACGCTACCCACGCGCCGTGTGGGGGGCTGATGCCCCAAGCTAGCGGCTGCGAGACTCAGCGAGCGGTCACGAGGGCCGCTGGAACGCCAGCAGCCACGCACGGGCACCGCGAACTCAAGCGAGGCCTCGGACCGGGCCCACTTCGAAACCCGCTGCCGGACCGGCTGGACCGCCGTGTCACCCGCGTCACCCGCGTCAGTGTCACCCCAACTCTAAGGATCACGAACCGCCTGTCGCGGACACACCCCAGGGAGAAAGCAGCGAGATGACGAACAATGACGACCAGCGCAGGCGGCGGGCCAACCGCCTGACCCTGCTGGGGTTCGCGATCGTAGCCTGCGCCTATCTCGCCTGGATCGTCCTCGTCCTCACCACCTGACCGTCTCGTTGGCCTCGAAGCGGTTGACCGCGCGGTCGGATGTCGAACCGCCACCCAGTGACGCAGGTACCGAGTGCACCTCAAGGACGGCGCTGCGCGCTCCGATGGACCAAGTCCTGCCTCGCGCCCGCCTGGTTCACCGTCAGGCCGCAGGTCCGGCCATCGTCAGGAGCATCGAGTGAAGGTCACCGTCGGACGCCGTCTTGCCGGCATCGGGCCCCGCACTCACTCCCGCGTATCATCGTCATATCAGAATGATATCGACGAACAGTGATGTTCCGTGTGTCGGGTCCCTCGCGCAGGCCGGTGTCCCGGCGGCGGCGCTGTTCCACAGCCTGTCCGACCCGACCCGGCTGGGGATCCTGTGCCACCTCGCCCTCGGTGAGCAAAAAGTCGTCGACCTCGTCACGCACCTTTGTGCCGCACAGTCCACTGTGTCCAAGCACCTGTCGTGCCTGCGCGAGTGCGGGCTCGTGCAGTCCCGGGCCGCGGGTCGTGCGTCGCTGTACTCCCTGGCAGTGCCGGAGGAGCTGACCGGGCCGCTCGCCGCCGCGGAGCGGCTGCTCGCGGTAACCGGCGACGCGGTCGAGCTGTGCCCCACCTACGGCACGGCAGCCGCAGCAACAGTCCGCGCCCCGCTGGCAGCGGCCCGGCAGGAGCCGCTCGATGAGCGCCGGAACCCGCGAGGGCCTGACCGACCGTGAGGTCGAGCAACCGATCCGCCGGGGGCTGAGGCTGGCGCAGTTCACCGTCGTCTACAACATCGCCGAGGGCGTGCTGGCGGTCATCGCCGGCCTGCTCGCCGCGCTCGTCTCGCTGGTCGGGTTCGGCGCGGACTCCGGGATCGAGGTCGCCGCCAGCGTCCTGGTCGCGATCCGGCTCGCGGCCCGGCTGCGAAACGCCGAGGCCTATGAAGCCAAGTAGCGCCGCACCCTCAACGCCGTCGCGGTCACGTTCTGGGCGCTGGCTGCCTACGTCGCCATCGAAGGCGTCCGTGATCTGCTCGACGGCTCGACCCCGGACAACAGCGTCGTCGGGATCGTGCTGCTCTTGCTCGGCGTGATCATCATGCCAGTGCTCGCCGCGGCCAAGCGCCGCGTCGGCACCCGGCTCGGAGACCCGGTGATCCTCGCCGACGCCGCCGAGACCGACATCTGCGTGCTGCTGAGCATCTCCAGCCTGCT
>JACRAB010000017.1 GCA_016213575.1 Actinomycetota bacterium | reverse complement strand
AGGTCGTCGACGACGGCGGCCGGGTCGTCGCGGCGTCCGCGCTGCAGGCGGAGGACAGGCCGCTCACCGACCTCGCCCCGGCGTCCGGCCGGACCGCCGTCGTCCGGACCGGCAAGCTCGCGCTCCTGGACCGGGACAGCCCGTTCGTCGTCGTCGTGTCCTCGTTCGAGGTCGGCGGGCAGGAGTACCGGGTCGTCGTCGCGGAGTCCGTCGCGGCCCAGCGGCAGTCCGTCGCGACGGTCCTCGTGCTGCTGCTCGTCGGCTTCCCGCTGCTCCTCGCGCTCGTCGCGGCCGCGTCGTGGTTCCTCGTCGGCCGGGCGCTGCGCCCCGTCGAGCGGATCCGGGCGCAGGTCGCGGAGATCGGCGCCCGTGGCCGGCTCGACCAGCGGGTGCCGGTGCCGGCGGCGCGCGACGAGATCGGCCGGCTCGCCGTGACGATGAACGACATGCTCGCGAGCCTGGACGCCGCGCGGACGGCGCAGCGCCGGTTCGTCGCCGACGCCGGCCACGAGCTGCGCAGCCCGGTCGCGACGATCTCGGCGGTGCTCGACGTGGCCCGCGAGGACTCCGGCGGCGCCACGCTCGCCGAGCTCACCCCGGTGCTCGAGGCGGAGGCGGCCCGGATCGGCCGCCTCGTCGACGACCTGCTCCTGCTCGCCCGGGTCGACGAGCACGCGGTCGTCCTCGAGACCGGGGACGTCGACCTCGACGACGTCGTCGACGGCGAGGTGCTGCGGCTGCGCGCGGCCCACCCGCGGCTGCGGGTCGAGCGGGTCGTCGTCCCGCAGCGGGTCCGGGGGGACCGCGCCCGGCTGCGCCAGGTCGTCGCGAACCTCGGCGACAACGCGGCCCGGCACGCGCGGGGCGTCGTCCGGCTCGTCGTGGCGCCCGACCCGGACGGCGCGCTCGTCGTCGTCGAGGACGACGGGCCGGGGATCCCGCCGGCCGAGCGGGAGCGGGTCTTCGGCCGCTTCGTCCGGCTCGACGCGAGCCGCGGGCGGACCAGCGGCGGCAGCGGTCTCGGCCTCGCGATCGTCCGCGAGCTCGTCGCCGCGCACGGCGGCACCGTGACGATCGGCGACACGGCGGCCGGCGGGTGCCGGGTCGAGGTGCGGCTGCCGTCCCGTCCGCCGGACCCGTCGCCCGCCGAGGAGGACGGCGGTCAGCCGCCGTCCGGGTCGAGCCGGTAGCCGGTGCCGCGCTCGGTGCGGATCGCCGTCCGGCCGAACGGGATGTCGACCTTCTTGCGCAGGTACCGCACGTAGACCTCGACGACGTTCGCGTCGCCGTCGAACGCCGGGTCCCAGACCGCGCGGAGGATCTCGGTCTTCGTCACGACGTCGCCCTTGCGGCGCAGCAGGAACTCCAGGAGGCCGAACTCGCGGGGCGTGAGGGCCAGCTCGACGTCCCCGCGCAGCACCCGGTGCCGTGCCGGGTCGAGCGACAGGTCGCCGGCCGTGAGCACCGTCGGCCGCTCCGGGGCGCCGCGGCGGGCCAGGGCCCGCAGCCGGGCGACGAGCAGGACGAAGCTGAACGGCTTGGTGAGGTAGTCGTCGGCGCCGAGGTCGAAGGCGTCGGACTGGTCGTACTCGCCGTCCTTGGCCGACAGCATGAGGATCGGGGTCCAGACCTCGCGGCGGCGCAGCTCCTCGACGACCCGGTAGCCGTTGACGAGCGGGATCATGATGTCGAGGACGACGACGTCGAACTCCTGCTCGGTGGCCGCCCAGAGCGCGTCCTCGCCGTCGTGGACGACCTCGACGACGAAGCCCTCGCGGGTCAGGCCGCGGCGGACCGTCTCGGCCAGCCCGACCTCGTCCTCCACGAGCAGCACGCGCACGGGAGCAGTCTTCCGCACCGGAGGACGCTGTCCCGGAGGGTGTTCGCGCCCTCCCTGTGAGTCACCGCATTCCGGACGCGCCGACGACGTGCCGCGTCCCAGGGGACCCGACGACCGGCGGTGATCCTGCCGAACATGGCCGCTCCACCTCCGTCGCTGCACCCTGCCCGCACGTCACCGCCCGGGTCGGAGGCGGAGCCCGTCCTCGAGGTCGCCACCGCTCCCGCCGCGGCCTCGCCGGCGCCGGCGGCCCCGGCCGGCCCGGCAGCAGCCGGGCCGGCCCCGGCGCGGCTGACGAGCGAGCAGCGGGTCCGGCGCGCGGCCAGCCTCCTCGTGCTCTCGGCGGTGCTGCCCGGCAGCGCCCAGCTCGTCGCGGGGGACCGGCGCGTCGGCCGGACGGCGCTGCGGGTCTGGGCCGGGGTGCTCGTCGTCCTCCTGCTCGTCGCTGTGCTGTGGTTCGCCGACCGCTCGCTCGCCCTCGGGCTGCTCGCCCGGCCGTCGGTGCTCGCAGCAGCCGGGCTGCTCAGCGTGCTGCTGGCCGTCGCCGTCCCCGGGCTGCTCGTCGACGCCTGGCGGCTCGGTCGCCCGGGCGACCTCCCCGTCACCGCGCGGCGCTGGGTGGCCGGGGCGACCGCCGTCCTCGTCATCGCGACGTCCGTCCCCTTCGTCATGGTCGGACGGCGGCTCTGGGCGGCGGCCGATCTCGTCGGCGGCGTCTTCGGCGGCAACGAGGCGGCCGGGACGTCCAAGGGCCGGTACAACGTGCTCCTGCTCGGCGGTGACGCGGGCTCGGACCGGATCGGGCTGCGGCCGGACTCGGTGACCCTCGCCTCGGTCGACGCCGAGACCGGCCGGACGGTCCTGTTCAGCCTGCCGCGCAACATGCAGAACATCCCGTTCCCGAAGGGCACCCCGGCGGCGAAGGCGCTGCCGAACGGCTGGTCGTGCGGCGACTCGTGCCTGCTCAACGCGGTGTACACGTGGGGCAGCCAGCACGCGGCCCTCTTCCCCGGAGCCAAGGACCCCGGCGCCGAGGCGATGAAGCAGGCGGTCGCCGGCATCACCGGGCTCGACGTCTCCTACTACGTGCTCATCGACCTCCACGGCTTCCGGGCGCTCGTCGACGCGATGGGCGGCATCGACCTCACGGTCAAGGGGCGGGTGCCGATCGGCGGCGGGACGTCGAAGGTCGTCGGCTACATCGAGCCCGGCCGGCAGCACCTCGACGGCTGGCACGCGCTCTGGTACGCCCGCTCCCGGCACGGCTCCTCGGACTACGAGCGGATGCAGCGCCAGCGCTGCGTCATGACCGCGATGGCCGGCCAGATGGACCCCGGCACGCTGCTCGCGCGCTTCCAGAAGGTCGCCGCGGCGAGCAAGCAGGTCGTGAGCACCGACATCCCTGCCTCCGACCTCGGGACGTTCCTCGACCTCGGGCTCAAGGGCAAGCAGCGCACGATCACGAGCGTCCAGTTCGTGCCGCCCATCGTCACGCCGTCGCACCCGGACTTCGCGCTCGTCCGCTCCCGGGTCGCGGCCGCGGTGACCGCCGCGGAGGCCGACGACAAGGCCTTCGCGAAGGCCGGCGGGGCGTCGGCCGCGCCCGGCCCCGCCAAGT
>JACRAB010000120.1 GCA_016213575.1 Actinomycetota bacterium | reverse complement strand
GCAGTCCTCTTCGACGCCGTCGGCCGGTCGTTCCACCCGCGGGTCGCGAGCGGCCTGCGGGCGGCGATCTACCTGCCGCAGGTGCTCCCGGTCGTCGTCGCCGGCATCGTCTGGGGCTGGATCCTGCGCCCGGACGGCGCGGCGAACGGCGTGCTCGACGCCGTCGGTCTCGGGTCGCTCACCCAGGACTGGCTCGGGTCACCGGGCACCGCCCTGCCGACCGTCATGCTCGTCATGATCTGGGTGCAGATCGGCTACCCGGTCGTCATCTTCATGGCGGCGCTGCAACGGGTCGACCCCGAGCTCTACGAGGCCGCCGAGCTCGACGGCGCCGGCTGGCTCCTGCGGTTCCGGCACATCACCGTGCCGCAGATCAAGCCCGAGACGTTCGTCGTGACCCTCACGTGCACCATCGCGGCGCTCAAGGTCTTCGCACCCGTGTACGCGCTGACCCGCGGCGGCCCGGACAACGTGACGAACGTGCCGTCGTACTTCGCCTACTACACGTTCTTCAAGAAGCTCAACGTCGGCTACGGGTCCGCGATCGCGACGGTGCTCACGCTGCTCATCGTGCTCGTGACCCTGCTGTTCCTGCGCCTGCAGCGTGCGAGCGAGCAGGCCGAGGAAGGGATCTGACATGGCCGACGTCGTCCTCGCCCCGCCGCGCGCCGTCCGGGTCGCACCGGACCGGCACCGCCGCGGCGCCGCCCGGTGGCTCGTGCTCGGGGCGGTCGCGCTCGTCGCGGCGCTCACGCTCGTGCCCTTCGCCATCATGCTGCTCAACGCGTTCAAGTCGCCGTCCGACTACTCCAACGGCGGCCCGCTCAGCTGGCCGTCGGGCTTCTACACCGACGGGCTGCTCAACTACTGGCGCACGTCGCAGTACCCGCTGAAGCTGTGGAACTCGGTCGTCATCAGCGGGTCCGTCGCGGTCGCCGCCGTCGTCGTCTCGCTGCTCAACGCCTACGCGATCGGCATCGGGCGGGTCCGCGGCCGGATGAGCATCGTCGCGCTCTTCCTGCTGGCGAACATGCTGCCGCAGGAGACGATCGTCTACCCGCTCTACTACGCCGCCAAGCAGCTCGGCCTGTACAACACCCGGCTGTCGGTCATCATCATCTTCACCGTCATCCAGAGCGCGTTCGGCACCTACCTGCTCGCGTCGGTGCTCGGGACGTTCCCGAAGGCGCTGCTCGAGGCCGCCGCCCTCGACGGTGCCGGGCACTGGCAGATCCTGTGGCGCATCGTCTTCCCGAACGTCCGCCCGACCCTGTCGGTGCTGCTCATCTTCTTCTTCATCTGGACGTGGAACGAGTTCTTCATCCCGCTCGTGATGCTCGTCGACAACAGCACGCAGACCGTGCCGCTCGCGCTTGCCGCGCTCCAGGGGGACCGCCTCATGGACGCCCCGACGACGAACGCAGGGGCGCTCGTCAGCCTGCTGCCGGCCGTCGCCTTCTTCCTCGTCTTCCAGCGCACGCTGACCCGTGGGGTCACCGCCGGCGCGGTCAAGTGAGCACCGCCGCTCGCCCGCGACCCGCCGCACCGTCCGATCAGGAGCACACCCGACCATGAAGTTCACCGACGGCTACTGGATGGTCCGCAAGGGCTTCACCGTGCTGCGCCCCCGCGGCGTCGAGTCGGTCGAGGCCGGCGACCGGGCCCTCACCGTCTACGCCCCGACCCGCCGGCTCGTCGGCCGCGGCGACACCCTCAACACCGCGCTCGTCACCGTCCGGCTCTTCTCGCCCGCCGAGGGCGTCGTCGGCGTCACGATCGCCCACCCCACCGGCGGCGTCGACCGCGGCCCGCACTTCGCCGTCGCGGACGACGCGCACGAGGTCGGCATCGGGCAGGACGGCACCGCTGCCTGGCTCACGACCGGGGAGCTCACCGCCCGGGTCACGACGCAGGGCGAGGGCTGGCGGCTGGAGTTCCGGCACGGCGAGCGGCTGCTCACCGCGTCCACCGAGCGCAGCGTCGGCATCGTCGAGGACGACGCGGGCCGCCACCACGTCCACGAGCGGCTCTCGCTCGGCGTGGGGGAGACTCTGTACGGCCTCGGCGAGCGCTTCGGCGCGTTCGTCAAGAACGGCCAGAGCGTCGACGCCTGGAACGCCGACGGCGGCACGTCGAGCGAGCAGGCGTACAAGAACGTGCCGTTCTACCTGTCCGGCAACGGGTACGGCGTCCTCGTGGCGCACCCGGAGCTCGTCTCGTTCGAGGTCGGCTCCGAGGTGGTCTCGCAGACCCAGTTCAGCGTCGAGGGTCAGACGCTCACGTACTACGTCGTCGACGGCCCGACGCCGAAGGACGTGCTGCGCCGCTACACCGGGCTCACGGGCCGGCCTGCCCGGGTGCCCGCCTGGTCGTTCGGGCTGTGGCTCTCGACGTCGTTCACGACGGACTACGACGAGGCGACCGTGACGTCGTTCGTCGAGGGCATGGCCGAGCGCGACCTGCCGTTCAGCGTGCTCCACCTCGACTGCTTCTGGATGCGGCAGTTCCACTGGTGCGACTTCGTCTTCGACCCGGCGACGTTCCCGGACCCGGCGGGGATGCTCGCCCGCTACAAGGCCCGCGGCCTGCGGATCAGCCTCTGGATCAACCCGTACATCGCGCAGCGGTCCCACCTGTTCGAGGAGGGCCGGGCGAACGGCTACCTCGTGAAGCGCGCCGACGGCTCGGTCTGGCAGTGGGACCTCTGGCAGGCGGGCATGGGCCTGGTGGACTTCACGAACCCGGACGCCGCGGCCTGGTTCAGCGGCAAGCTCGAGGAGCTGCTGGACCTCGGCGCCGACTGCTTCAAGACCGACTTCGGCGAGCGGGTGCCGACCGACGTCGTCTGGCACGACGGCTCGGACCCGCAGAAGATGCACAACTACTACGCGCACCTGTACAACCGAACGGTCTTCGAGCTGCTCGAGCGCCGGCGCGGCCGCGGCGAGGCGGTGCTCTTCGCGCGGTCGGCGACCGCGGGCGGCCAGCAGTTCCCCGTGCACTGGGGCGGCGACTGCGAGTCGACGTTCCCGTCGATGGCCGAGTCGCTGCGCGGCGGGCTGTCGCTGGCGCTGTCCGGCTTCGGCTACTGGAGCCACGACATCGGCGGCTTCGAGGGCACGCCCGACCCGGCCGTCTTCAAGCGCTGGCTGCCGTTCGGGCTGCTGTCGTCGCACTCCCGGCTCCACGGCTCGGACTCCTACCGGGTGCCGTGGGCGTTCGACGACGAGGCCGTCGACGTCCTGCGCCGCTTCACCAGGCTCAAGATGCGGCTCATGCCGTACCTCGCGGCCGCGGCCGAGCAGGCGCACACCGAGGGCCTGCCGATGATGCGGCCGATGGTCCTGGAGTTCCCCGACGACCCGGCCTGCGCGTACCTCGACCGGCAGTACATGCTCGGCGGCGACCTGCTCGTCGCCCCGGTCATGTCCGACAGCGGCGAGGTCACGTACTACGTGCCGGCCGGGACGTGGACCGACGTGCTCACCGGCGACCAGGTGCGCGGACCGGGCTGGGTCAGCGCCAAGCACGGCTTCGACTCGGTGCCGCTGCTCGCCCGGCCCGGGGCCGTCGTCCCGTTCGGTGCCGACGACTCGCGGCCGGACTACGCCTGGGCGGACGACGTCGAGCTGCGGGTCTACGCGCCGGCCCCCGGGGCGCGGACCCAGGTACGGGTGCCGTCCCCGGACGGCGGCGAGGGCACGGTCTTCGAGGTCGCCGTCCCGGCGGAGGACGCGCCCGGCACGGTGGCGGCGCGCGTCGTCTCGGGGACGTCGTCCGGCCACATGGTCACGGTCGTCGGGGTCCCGGGCGGCGCCGGGTAGGTTGCCGGGGTGGACGACGCGAGCCCCTGGAGCGACCTCGGCCGGCCGCCGCTGAGCCAGGCGGCGCTGCGCCGGGCCGTCACGCAGGGGCCGGGCGCGACCTGGCGGGCGCTCGACGTCCTGCCGCGGACCGCCTCGACGAACGCCGACGTGCTGGCCCGGGCCGCGGACGGCGAGCCCGAGGGGCTCGTCGTCGTCACCGACCACCAGACGGCCGGCCGGGGCCGGCTCGACCGGACGTGGCAGACGCCGGCCCGGGCCGCGCTCGCCGTCTCGGTGCTGCTGCGCCCGGGCACCCCGACGACGACCCCGGACGGCGAGGACCTGCCCGTCGTCGCGTCCGGGCACTGGTCCTGGCTGCCGCTGCTCGCGGGCGTCGCGGCGCACGACGCGCTCGTGCGCACGTGCGGCCTGACCGCCCGGCTCAAGTGGCCGAACGACGTCCTGGTGCCGCGCGACGGGCGGCCGGGCGCCGAGGCCGGCAAGGTCTGCGGCATCCTCGCCGAGCTCGCGTCGACGCCGTCCGGGGTCGCGGTCGTCGTCGGCGCCGGGATCAACGTGACCCAGACCGCGCAGGAGCTGCCCGTGCCGACCGCGACGTCGCTCGCGATCGCCGGGTCCGCGACGACCGACCGGGACACCGTGCTGCGCGCCTACCTGCGGGCGCTGTCCGACCGCTACCGGGCCTGGCGGCGGGCGGCCGGCGACCCGCGGGCGAGCGGGATCGCCGCTGCCTACCGGGAGGCCTGCGCGACGATCGGGCTCGAGGTCGCCGTCGAGCTGCCCGGCGGTGTCGTGCGCGGCACCGCCGAGGGCGTCGACGACGCGGGCCAGATCCTCGTCCGGGACGCCACCGGTACGACCCACGCGCTCGCCGCCGGGGACGTCGTCCACGTGCGGCCCTCGGCCGCGTCGTCCGGCGCCGGCTGATCGCCGCCCCGCGGAGACGGCATCATCACCGGTATGGGGATCCCGCAGCGCGCGCTCGCCGACGACGAGCGGGTCGTGCTCGCCGTGCGGCCGCACGGCCGCGTGCTCGTCGGGCCCGTCGTCGTCCTGCTCGTCCTCGCGCCGGTCACCGGGGTCGTCGCCGGCTTCGTCAGCCCCGGCGGGGTGGGCTCGGTGCTGCGGACCGTCGTCCTCGTGCTCGGCGGTGTCGTCGTCTTCCGCGGTGCCGTCGTCCCGTTCCTGCTCTGGCGCAGCACCGTCTACACGGTGACGACGCAGCGGGTCGCCGTCCGGCGCGGTGTGCTCAGCCGGTTCGGCCGGGACGTCCCGCTCGCCCGGGTCAGCGGTGTGACCTTCCGGACCGGGCCGCTGGACCGGGTCTTCGGCAGCGGCCGGATCCGGATCGACGCGACCGGGGAGGGGCCGCTCGTCCTCGACGACGTCCCGGCCGTCGAGCAGGTGCAGCGGGCGGTGCAGAAGTACGCCGGGCTCGCCGCCGACGACCTGCCCGACGAGCTGGTCGGCGACCCGGACGAGGACCCCACCGACGTGGACGACGGACCGTTCGGCCAGGATCTTCTCGACGTCGAGGACCTCGACGAGCCCTTCGAGGAGGGCTTCGACGAGGAGGGCTTCGACGGGGAAGGCTCCGACGAGGAGGGCTTCGACGAGGAGGGCTTCGACGACGAGACGTTCGACGAGGAGACGTTCGACGGCGAGACGTTCGACGACGAGGGCGACGACGGGGCGCAGGACGTCGGGGGACGGGACGACGGGGTGCACGAGGTGGACGACGTGACGTGGCGGCGGCGCGGGCGCGGCGGCTGGTGGCGACGGTGACGCAGGCCGGACCGCAGACGTCGCGCGACCTGCGCCGGACGGCGACCGCCCTCGAGCTGCGGCTGCTCGGCGGCCCCCGGCGCTACGCCCGCCGCGAGGTCGCCAAGCTCGTCGGCGTCTCGGTGCTGTCGGCCCGCAAGCTCTGGCGGGCGCTCGGCTTCGCGAACGTCGCCGAGGAGGACGTCGCCTTCACCGACGCGGACGTCGCGGCCCTGACCCGGGTCGTCGGCGCCGTCCGCGACGGGCTCATCGACGAGCCGACGGCGATCGCCCTCGCCCGCGCCGTCGGCCAGACCACCGACCGGCTCGTCTCCTGGCAGGTCGAGGCGCTGCTGGAGCACCTGCGCGACAGCGTCGGCTCGGAGGGCTCCGAGCTCGCCGTCGGGCATCTCGTCGACCTCGTCGACGACCTCGAGCAGGTCGTCGTCTACGCGTGGCGGCGCCGGCTCGCCGCCGTCGTCGCCCGGCTCGGCGCCGACCCGGACGCCGGCGACGACCTCCAGGCGACCGACCTCACCGTGGGCTTCGCGGACCTCGTCTCCTACACCCGGCTCAGCCAGCGTCTCGAGCAGCGCGAGCTCGGCCAGCTCGTCCAGCGCTTCGAGGGCCTGGCGTCGGACGTCGTCACCGCCGGCGGCGGGCGGGTCGTCAAGACCGTCGGCGACGAGGTGCTCTTCACGACCGACGACCCCGGCTCGGCCGCGGTCATCGCGCTGTCGCTGTCCGAGCTCATGGCCATCGACCGGCTCGTGCCCGACGTCCGGGTCGGCCTCGCGCACGGCCCGGTCCTGCGCAGCCTCGGCGACGTCTACGGCGCCACCGTCAACCTCGCCAGCCGGCTCACCGCGCTCGCCCAGCCCGGCACCGTCGTCACCGACCACGCGACCGCGGCGCGGCTGCAGGGCCACCCGGACGTCGTCCTCGTCGCGCAGCGCGTCCGCCAGGTCCGCGGCTTCGGCACCCTCACCCCGCTGCTCATCGCCCGCGCCGGACCCGACGCACGGCTCATCGACCTCGACTGACCTCCGCCCCGGGGGGAGGGGGTGGGTAGGGTCGCGGGCTATGGCAGAGGTGGTGGCGGGCGGGTCCGAGCACGTCCGGCTCGAGCGGCACGGGGACGAGGGGCACGTCGTCGAGGTCGTGCTCGACCGGCCGGACGCGCTCAACGCGCTGTCGCAGGCGTTCGCCGCCGAGCTGCGCGACACGTTCGCCGCGCTCGCCGCGGACCCGCAGGTGCGGGCGGTCGTGCTCAGCTCGAGCCAGGACCGGGCGTTCTGCGTCGGGGCGGACCTCAAGGAGCGCAACGGGTTCACCGACGCGCAGCTGCGCGGGCAGCGGGTCGTCTACCGGGCGATGGCGCGGGCCTTCCTCGACGTGCCGGTGCCGGTCGTCGCCGCCGTCGCGGGCTACGCGCTCGGCGGCGGCCTCGAGCTCGCGCTGCTCTGCGACCTGCTCGTCGCGGACACCACCGCGGTGCTCGGGCTGCCCGAGGTGTCGGTCGGCGTCGTCCCCGGGCTCGGCGGCACGCAGCTGCTCTCCCGCCGGATCGGGCTCGGCCGGGCGTCCGACCTCATCCTCACGGCGCGCCGGCTCACCGCCGCCGAGGCCGACGGGATGGGCCTGCTCAGCCGGCTCACGGAGGCCGGGCAGGCCCGGGCGGTCGCGATCGACGTCGCGACGACGATCGCCGGTCACTCCCCGGTCGGGGTCCGCAACGCCAAGCGCGCCGTCCGGCTCGGGTTCGACACCGACCTCGCGAGCGGGCTCGAGATCGAGGACGGCGCCTGGCGGGCGACCGCGTTCAGCGCCGACCGCGCCGACGGGGTCGCGGCGTTCAACGAGAAGCGCCGCCCGGTCTGGCCCGGCACGCCCTGAGCACAACTGCTCAGCGGGACACGCGCCGACGTAGGTAGCCGGACGCCTGACGCCGGGGCCGCCGAGCGGCCAGGCTGTCGGCCATGGTCACCACCCGCGGCGTCGACGCCCCCGGTCCGCGCGCCCTCGGCGTCCTCGACCTCGACGCGATCGTCGACAGCACCCGCTGCCCCGTCTGCCGCTCCCTCCTGGCCGCGACGACGTGCGGCACCTGCGGTGCCGACCTCACGGGCGCCGCCGCGCGGCAGGTCTGGGACCTCTCCCGGCAGATCGTCACCGCGGCGACCGAGCGGGCCGCGCAGGTGCGTGTGCTCGGCGAGGAGGCCGCGCAGCGCCGGGCGGCGCAGGCCGCCCAGGCGGCGCGGGCGGCTGCACCGGCGGCTCCCGCAGCCGCGCCGTTCCCGCCCTCCGCGCCGTCCGTGCACGGGCCGTCGGCTCCGTCGCCCGCCGGGCCCGCGGCGTCCGTCCCGCCGCCGACCATGCCGCCCTTCGCGCCGCCGGTCGCCGGCGGTCAGGCGCCCGGACGGCGGCAGGGGCTCGGCGTCCAGGGGGTCCTCGTCGGTCTCGGCGCGCTGCTCCTCGCCGTGGCGGCACTCGTCTTCCTCGCGTTCGCCTGGAACGCCATGGGCATCGGCGGCCGGGCCGCGGTCGTCGGCGGCGTGACGCTCGCGGCGCTCGCCGGCGCGGCTGCGCTGCGGCCGCGGCTCGAGGCGACGGGGGAGGCCGTCGGGGCGCTGGCCGCCGTCCTCGTCCTCGCCGACGTCTGGGCGGTGCGCCGCACGGGCCTGCTCGGGGCGGACGACGTCGACGCGCTCCTCTACTCCGGCACGGGCCTCGCCGTCGCCGCGCTCGTCCTCGGGGGATGGGCGCTGCGCTGGCGGGTCCGTGCCGGGTCCGTCGTCGCGTCGCTCGTGCTGCCGGTCGCGGCGCTGCTCCTCGGCCTCGCGACGACCGGACCGCACGTGACGGCGCGCGGTCTCGGCCTCGGGCTCGTCCTGGCCGTCGTGACGACCGCCGTCCGGGCCGCGCTTCCCGGCGGCTGGTCGGCCGAGCGGGTGCTCCTGCGGCTGGCCGCGGCCACCGGTCTGCTCGTGCTGCCGGTCGCAGCG
>JACRAB010000119.1 GCA_016213575.1 Actinomycetota bacterium | reverse complement strand
GGCGGGTCGAGGAGGTCCGGGCCGCCGCCGACGAGCAGCGGTCCGGCCGGGGTGTCGTCCTCGTCGTCGAGGCGGCCGGCCGCGAGGAGCTCGGCGAAGCGCCGCGAGCGGGCGAGCTCGGTGGCCTCGAGGACCTTCCCGTCGCCGAGGACGACGACGTCGTCGCAGTGCGCCACGGTGGAGAGCCGGTGCGCGATGAGGATGCCGATCCGGCCTGCGAGGAGCCGCTCGGTCGCCTGCTGGACGCGCACCTCGGTCGCCGGGTCGAGCCGGGCCGTCGCCTCGTCGAGGACGACGACGTACGGGTTTCGGACGAGGATCCGGGCGAACGCGACGAGCTGCTCCTGCCCGGCGGACAGCACGTGCCCGCCGTCCCCGAGCCGGGTCGAGAGCCCGTCGGGCAGCTCGGCGACCCAGGCGTCGAGGCCCAGCTCGGACAGCGCCGCCCCGGCGCGGTCGAGCAGGGCGGGGTCGAAGAGCGCGACGTTCTCGGCGAGCGTCCCCGCGAGGATCTCGGTGCGCTGCGGGACGAGGGCGACCCAGCGGCGCAGGAGCTCGACGTCGAGGTCGACGAGGTCGTGCCCGCCGAGCAGGACGGTGCCGCGGGGGACGTCGACCGCACGGGTGAGGACCTTCGCGAGCGTCGACTTGCCCGAGCCGGTGCGCCCGACGAGGGCGTAGGACCGGCCGCGGGCGAAGTGCAGGCTGACGTCGTCGAGCACCGGCCCGCGCGCGGACTCGCCGGCCGCGTACCGGAAGGTGAGGTGCCGGACCTCCAGGTCCCCCTCGACCGGCGGCCGGCCGCCGACCGGTTCCTGCGCCGAGCCGGCGAGCTGCTGGATCCGGCTCCAGGCCCAGAGCGTGCTCTGCAGGTCGGGGAGCATCCGGGTGACGTGCTCGACGGTGACGCCGAACGAGACGGCGAGCAGCCAGACCGAGGTGAGCTGGGCGCCGTCCACGCGCCCGGCCGCGAAGGCCCAGGCGCCGCCGACGACGAGACCGGCGATGGCGAGCCGGGAGGCGACCGAGGCGATCGTCGTGACGTGCGCCGAGAGCCGCCACACGGTGCGGCCGCGGGAGAGCACCTCGCTCGCGCGGCGCGCGTAGAGGCTGAGGACGTAGGGCTGGGCGAGCGTCGTGCGGACGTCGTCCTGGCCGTGGATGCCCTCCTCCATGACGGCGGCGACGTCGGACCAGGCCTCCTCCTCGGACATCCGGGCCGGCGCGATCGCACCGATCCGGCGGCGCAGCGCGAGGGAGAGCGCGGCGACGAGCAGGAGCATCGTCAGCCCGGCCGGCCACCAGACGACCGTCGCGGCGACGACGGACAGCACGGCGCCGGTCACCGACTGGGCGAGCCGGACGCCGGAGCCGCGCAGCTCGGAGCCGACCTGGTAGACGTCGCCGTCGATCCGGTCGAGGAGCTCGCCGACCGGGGTCGCGTCGAGCGCCGGCATCGGCTGGAGCAGTGCGACGCGGCAGAGCCGGCGACGGACGTCGGCCGACCAGTCGGCGGTGAGCGCCGCAGCGACGAGGCCGACGAGCACCTGCCCGGCGACCTTGAGCACGAGCGCGCCCGCGAGGACGGCGAAGAGCACCATGGACCGGTCGACGAGGACCGGACCGGCGAGGGCCGCACCGGCCGCCTCCCCGATCGCGCCGAGGACGATCAGGCAGGCGATCGCCGCGGTCGAGCGCGGCGAGGTGGCCCACAGATCGCGCAGGAGGCGCACGCGGGGTCCTTCCGTCGGGAGGTGGTGCCTGTCGGGCGGCCCGGACCGGGGGGTCGGGTCGAGCGACGCAGGCACGTCCACGCTCCCGCCGGGACCATGATCGGCTCAAGTCGTTTTCGGTGCTGCGGTGCTGCCCCGGGGCCGTGGACGAGTCTCCTCCACGGCCCCGGCGGCTGCTGCACCGGAGGGTGCGTCGGTCAGGTGCGCGGTGTCAGCGGGCGACGACCGTCACGGTGGCCGAGCACGTCTCGAGGAGCGGACCGAGCGGGACGTCCGTGTCGAGGGTCGAGCTGTTCTCCCGCCGGGTGGCGACGAAGCGCAGGTCGCTGGCGCCCTTCGGCACCGAGGCGCCGAGGGAGGTCCACGTCAGGCCGGACCCCGTCCCGAGCGTGCTGACCATGCCGAGGACCGGCGTGCCGTGGGTGAGGTCGTCGATGTGCACCTCCCAGCGGCCGCCCTGGATCGTCGGGTTCGCGGTGAGGACCATCTCGACCCGCTTCTGGAAGCCCTTGCGCAGTGTGAGGCCCATGCCCGAGCCGCCGTCGCAGGCCGGGACCGTGCCGACGGTGGCGATGGCCGCGGCGCTGCTGCCGCCGCCACCGGTACCGCCGCCACCGGTACCGCCACCGCCACCACCGCCGCCGGGCGAGGCTGCCATCGCGGTGGCGGGGGCGAGGACGCACGCGGCGGCAAGGGTCAGTGCCGCGGCGACGAGGGGTCGTCTCATGGGTCGGATCTCCGTCCGGTCGTGGGCTGTGCCCCGGAGGGAGACTCTCGTGATCATGGAAGAGGTTGCCACACGACGAACGTGCTAGTACCTGGGATGGCGGTCGTGCCGCCCCGCCGGCACGGGGCGGGCGGCGGTCAGCAGGCGTTGAGCTCGACCCGTCAGCCCGTGCCCTGCCGGTACCGCGCGGTGAAGGCGATGCCGCCGAGCTCGTCGAAGGTGCTCGAGGGCCCGACCCGGCCGTCGAAGGTCACGTCGTCCCAGCCGGGCACCTCGCCCCAGACGACCCGCAGCGAGGGACCCGGTCGCGGCACCCACCCGCCGCAGGTGTCGCAGCCGCCGTTCGCGATGTCCACGTAGGCGGCGCGGATCGCGACGTCCGCGGCGGCCCTCGACGACGGGGCCCCGACGGCGAAGGCCGGGGTCCGGGCCGCGAGCCGCCGCGCGGCCGCGAGGTCGGCGGCGAAGTTCGCCGCCGGGGTGGCCCCGTTCTTCATGCACCCGAGGATGTCGCGGGCCTCCTCGGAGGTCCGGCGCAGCGGGCCGTAGCCGGAGTACTCGGTGAACCGGACCAGGGCGTTCCGGCGGGACACGAGGTTGGCGTAGAGGCCCAGTGCCGTCCGCTGGAGGTCGGCGGGGGTCCCCGCGGGGATCGCCCGGGCGACGTCGGTGACGTCGAGCCGTCTCACGGCGCGGGCGGCGGCCTCCGACGGGTCGACGACGTCGGGGCCGAAGTCCTCGTTGACGCGTCGGGCCACGGCGCGCACCCGGGCGTCGGCCGCCACGACGACCCGGAAGAACCGGGCCAGCTGTGCGGACGCACCGGGTGTCGCGGTCGTCGCGGCGCTGGTCGGCCCGACGTCCGCAGGTGTGGTCGGAGCCGTGGTCGGAACCGTGCTGTGAGGGGTCGTCGTCGTGCCGCCGGGTGGGGCTGTGGTCGATGCGCCCGGTCCCGCCGGACCGGAGCCGGTCCCGCACGCAGCGACGACGAGCACCGCGCAGACCGCGGCCGTCGTCCGGAGCATCCGTCTCATGACGCACCCCCGCGGGGAGCAGCCCGGGACGGGCCGACGCGACACCGTCCGCTGCCGCCTCGTCCCTCCAGCCCATCACCCGGGCCGTCTCGCGGCCAGGGGCGAAGGCCACCGGCGGCCCGGGGCCGTCCTGCGCGGCGGGGGTCTACGGTGCCGGGATGACTGTCGTCGAGGTCGTCGGGGTCTACGACGCCGACCACACCCTGCGGGGCGAGGTCGCGTACGTCGTCGGCAAGCTGCTCGGGCGGCGGCACTGCGCGCTGTGCGACGTGACGCACTCGCCGGTGCGGCGCAAGCGGGAGTGGGACGCGCTCGTCGCGGCGTCCGCCGTTCCTGTGCGCGCCGTGCACCGGGACGAGCGGGACGCCGCGCTGGTCGCGGCGACGCCGGTGCTGCCGGTCGTCGTCGGCCGGCTGGACGGCGGCGGCTGGGTGACGCTGCTCGAACCGGACGCCCTCGAGACCGCCGGCGGCAGCGTCGAGCGGTTCGCCGTCCTGCTCCGCGACGCATTGTCCCGGGCCGAGGGGCGGGCGTGACGCTCGTCGTCCTCGCCGGGCGGCCGGGAACCGGCAAGACGACCCTGTCGCGGCTGCGCGCCGCGCGTCTCGGGGCCGCCCTGCTGCGCGTCGACGCCGTCGAGGCGGTCGTCGTCCGGTGCGGCCTCGCCGAGCCCCCGGTCGGCGTCGTCGGGTACGCCGTGGCGCACGAGGTCGCCGCGTCGACGGTGCGCGTCGGGACCCCGGTCGTCGTCGACGCCGTGAACCCCGTGCCCGAGGCCAGGGCGGGCTGGATCGGCCTCGCGGCGGAGACGGGCGCCCGGCTCGTCGTCGTGGAGCTGACGACCGCGGACGCCGCCGAGCACCGGCGCCGGGTCGAGGCCCGGGTGAGCGACCTCGACGGGCTCACGGTGCCGACCTGGCAGCAGGCGTCCGAGGGCGACTACGTGCCGTGGAGCGAGGAGCGCGACGGTCCCCGGCTGATGCTCGACACGTCCGCCGGCGTGGAGGCCCTCGTCACGCAGGTGCTGGAGGCGTGCGCGCCCGGCTGATCGCCGTCAGCGTGGAGACTCCGCCACGGCGGGATGTGGTGAAGCTTCCGCACTCAGCGATCGAACCGGAACGCACGCTGCGGGGCGGGCGTCCACGTGGTCATGAGCCAGTGGGACTGGAGCCAGGGGCCGCCGCCGCGGGAGCCGCAGCCCTTCGGGGACGCCGCGCGGGAGTGGGTCGTCACCGTCGCCGAGAAGGTCGGGGACGGGGTGCTCCACCTCGTCGTGGAGGCGTCCGTCGCGGTCGCCGCCGCCGGGGTGACGACTGCGGTCGTCTGGGCTGCGCGCCAGGTCGTCATGCCCGGATCGTGACCCTCGTGGGGGCGGACCTCAGCCCGGGGCCGCGACCCGCGGCGGGTGCAGCACCGCGAAGGCGTCGGTGACCTCGAGGCTCGGGTGCCGGAAGCGGTACACCGCCGCGGGGCGGCCGCCCGAACGCCCCGAGCGCAGCACCTCGCCGGTCGGCTCGATCTGGTCGCGGCGGGCGAGGATGCGCTGCAGGTTCGTCACGTCGACCTCGTGGCCGAGGCAGGCGCGGTAGTACCGGGCGAGCTCGCTCATCGTGAACGTCGGCGGCACGAGGGCGAAGCCGAGGTTCGTGTAGGAGAGCTTGGAGCGCAGCCGGGACCGGCCGGCCTCGACGACGTCCGCGTGGTCGAAGGCGAGGCGGGGGAGCGCGTCGACGGGGTGCCACCGGGTGTCCGCGGGGACGTGCGGGTCGGCATGGCCGGGGACGAGCCCGAGGTAGGTCGTCGCGACGACCCGCTCACCCGGCACCCGGCGGGGGGCGCCGCGGCTGTCGAGCTGCTCGAGGTGGGAGAGCTCGCGGACGTCGACCTTCTCGGCGAGCTGGCGCCGGATCGACTCCCGGAGGTCCTCGACCGGGCCGAGCGTGCCGCCGGGCAGCGACCAGCGCCCGGCGTGCGGGGCGAGGGCACGCCGCCACAGCAGGACGTGGAGGACGTCGTCCCGCACCTGGAGCACGACACCGAGCACCTCGTGCCGCGACGGCTGCGCTGTTCCGTGCGTCACGTCGGGTGGTCCGGGCTCGGGCGGTCGGGTCAGGCTCACGGGGCTCATGTTATCGTCCTCCCATCAGTTATCGACGACCAGTCGATAACCAGAGCGTCCGGCAGACGGAAACCTGGTGGTCAGGACCGCGCCGGGAACGACGGAGGACCCATGAGCCAGGCGGGTGCGGCGACGGCCGGTACGGCGTCGCAGGAGTGGTTCCGCGAGGTCCGCGAGCTCGCGGCCCGGCGGGACGCGCTGATCCTCGCGCACAACTATGTGCGCCCCGAGATCCAGGACGTCGCCGACCACGTGGGGGACTCGCTCGCGCTGTCCCGGGTCGCGGCGACCGCGCCGAACCGCGAGATCGTCTTCTGCGGCGTCCACTTCATGGCCGAGACCGCGAAGATCCTCAGCCCGGACAAGACCGTCCTCATCCCGGACGCCGCCGCCGGCTGCTCGCTCGCCGACACGATCCACGTCGAGGAGCTGCGCGCCTGGAAGGCGCTGCACCCGGGCGCGGTCGTCGTCGCCTACATCAACACGAGCGCCGCGGTGAAGGCCGAGAGCGACATCTGCTGCACGTCGTCGAACGCGGCGGACGTCGTCCGCTCGGTGCCCGCGGACCGCACGATCCTCTTCCTGCCCGACCGGCACCTCGGCGAGCACGTCAGGCGCGTCACCGGCCGCGCGGACATGAAGATCTGGCAGGGCCAGTGCCACGTCCACGAAGGGATCGGCGGCGACGTGCTGCGGGCCCGCGTCGAGGCGGAGCCGGACGCCGACGTCCTCGTGCACCCCGAGTGCGCGTGCGCGACGTCCGCCCTGAGCCTCGTCGCGAGCGGGGCCGTGGCGAAGGACCGGGTCCGGATCGTCTCCACCGGCGGCATGGTCGACGCGGCCCGGCGCACCGGTGCGGGGCGGGTGCTCGTCGCGACCGAGACCGGGATGCTGCACCAGCTCCGGCGGGCCAACCCGGGCACGGTCTTCGAAGCCGTGAGCGACCGGGCGGTGTGCCCGTACATGAAGATGACGACGCCGGAGAACCTGCTCACGGCGCTGCGCGAGGGCCGGGACGTCGTCGAGGTCGACCCCGTGGTCGCGGCGCGGGCCCGGCTCGCCGTCGAGCGGATGATCGCCATCGGGTCTCCGGCCGCGGGCGGGGAGTGAGCCCGATGGCCACGACCGTCCCCGTGCAGCGGTCCGTCCGCGCCCGGCCGGTGCGCCCGGTCGTCGGCCGGACGGCGGCCGCACCGGTCGTCGCCCGGCTCGCCGCGCCGGCGGCGACCGCGGCGCTCGAGACCGACGTCCTCGTCGTCGGCACCGGGATCGCCGGCCTCGCCGTCGCCCACGGCCTGGCGGGCAGCGGCCTGCGGGTCGACCTCGTGACGAAGGCGTCCGTCGGCGAGGGCAGCACGCCCTGGGCGCAGGGCGGGATCGCGACCGGCGGCGCGCCGGACGACGCCCCGGCGCTGCACGTCGCCGACACCCTGGCCGCCGGCGCGGGGCTCGCCGACGAGGCAGCCGTCACGACGCTCGTCGCCGAGGCCGCGGTCGCGGTCGGTGCCCTGCTCGACGCCGGCGCCCGGTTCGACACCGACGCCGACGGCACCCTCGCGTGGACCCGGGAGGGCGGCCACAGCCGCTCCCGGATCATCCACGCCGGCGGCGACGCGACCGGGCTCGAGGTGCAGCGGACGCTCCAGTCCGCGGTGCTCGGCACGGGCGCGGTGCGGGTGCACGAGCGCACGTTCCTCCTCGACCTGCTCACGGCGGACGACGGCACCGTCGTCGGCGCGCTGCTCGCCCGGCTCGGGGCGGACGGCAGCTGCCACGAGGTCGTCCGCGTCGGGGCCCGGGCCGTCGTCCTCGCCTCGGGTGGCCACGGCCAGGTCTTCGACTCGACGACGAACCCGGCCGTCGCGACCGGGGACGGTCTCGCCGCGGCGGTCCGGGCGGGGGCCGCCGTCGCGGACGCCGAGTTCGTCCAGTTCCACCCGACGGCGCTCGCCGCCCGCCGGCCCGGCCGGACCGGGGCGCAGCGCCCGCTCGTCTCCGAGGCCGTCCGCGGCGAGGGGGCGGTGCTGCTCGACGCCCACGGCACCCGGTTCATGGTCGGCCGGCACCCGCTCGCCGACCTCGCCCCGCGGGACGTCGTCGCCGCGGCGATCGGCGAGCGGATCGCCGCCACCGGTGCCGGGCACGTGCTCCTCGACGCCCGGCACCTCGGCGCGGCCGTGCTCGAGCGCCGCTTCCCGACCGTGCTCGCATCCTGCCGGGCGGCCGGTGTCGACCCGGTCACCGAGCCGGTCCCGGTGCTGCCGGCGGCGCACTACGCGTGCGGCGGCGTCGTCGCCGACCTCTCCGGGCGCACCAGCCTCGCCGGGCTGTTCGCCGTCGGGGAGGTCGCCCGTACCGGGGTCCACGGTGCGAACCGGCTCGCGTCCAACAGCCTGCTCGAGGCGCTCGGCGTCGGCCGCCGGCTCGCCGCCCTGCGGCGCGCCGACCTGCCGCCGCGGCGGCCCGCCGAGGCACCGACCGCCGGCGGGCGGACGCCGTCCGGCGGCCTCGTGCCGGCGCACGCCCGGGCGGCGCTCACCGCGGGCATGAGCCGCGACGCCGGCGTCCTGCGCGACCCGGTGGCGCTGGCCTCCCGGGCGGGACTGCTCGCCGACCTGGTGCGCCCGGCCCGGGGCACGGACGGTGGGCCCGGCCTCGCCGACTGGGAGACGACGAACCTGCACACCGTCGCTTCCGTGCTCGTGGCCGCGGCGCTGCTGCGCGAGGAGAGCCGGGGGTGCCACCGGCGCACCGACGTCACCACCCCCGACGACGCGTGGCGGCACCCCGTCGTCGCGACCCTCGACCCGACCCTCGACCCCGACCACGACCGCGAGCCCGGCACCCCGGGCGCCGTCCGACTGGAGGTGCGGCCGTGAGCCCGCAGACCGTTGCCCCGACTGCTGCCCAGCCCCTTGCCGAGACCCTCGCCGAGACCCTCGCCCCGCAGGAGTGCCGCCGGCTCGCGGCGCTCGCCCTCGACGAGGACCTCGCCGGCGGCACCGACATCACGACCCTCGCGACGGTCGCCGCGGACGCCGTCGCGACCGGTGACCTCGTCGCGCGCCGGGCAGGGGTCGTCGCCGGGCTGCCGGTGGCCCGCGCCGTCTTCGAGCAGGTCCTCACCGGTGCGGGCCTGTCGCCCGACCGGGCCCGGGACGCGGTCGTCGAGCACGTCGCCGACGGCACCCGGGTCGCCCCCGGCGACGTCCTGCTGACGGTCACCGGCCCGGCGCGGGCGGTCCTCACCGGGGAGCGCAGTGCGCTGAACCTCCTCGGCCAGCTCTCCGGGGTCGCGACGCTCACGGCCGCCTGGGTCGAGGCCGTCGAGGGCACGGGCGCCGTCGTCCGGGACACCCGCAAGACGGTCCCCGGGATGCGCGCCGCGCAGAAGTACGCCGTCCGCTGCGGCGGCGGCCGCAACCACCGGATGGGGCTGGCCGACCAGGCCCTCGTCAAGGACAACCACGTGCTCGCCGCCGGGTCCGTCACCGCGGCGCTGGCCGCCGTCCGGGCCGTGCACCCGGACGTCGTGTGCGAGGTCGAGTGCGACACCCTCGAGCAGGTCGTCGAGGCGGTGGCCGCCGGGGCGACGCTCGTGCTGCTCGACAACATGGACCTCGCGACGACCCGGGCCGCCGTCGAGGTCGCCCGCGCAGCCGGGGCGCGCACCGAGTCGAGCGGCTCGCTGAGCCTCGACCGGGCCCGCGCGGTGGCGCAGACCGGGGTCGACTTCCTCGCGGTCGGGGCTCTGACCCACTCGGCACCGGTCCTCGACATCGGGCTCGACCTCAGGGAGCCCGCCGCACGCCCGTAGACTGGGGGTTCGCCGTCTGACGAGGAGCGTTCGTGTCGATCAAGCCCATCCGCCTGTTCGGGGACCCGGTGCTCCGGGAGAAGGCCCAACCGGTGAAGGACTTCGACAAGGAGCTCCGGATCCTCGTCAAGGACCTGCAGGACACGATGATGGAGGCGCCGGGCGCCGGCCTCGCGGCCCCGCAGATCGGCGTCGGCCTGCGGGTGTTCACCTACTACGTGGACGGCACCCTCGGGCACCTCATCAACCCCGACCTCGACCTCTCCGAGGACCTCCAGGACGGCGAGGAGGGGTGCCTGTCCTTCCCGGGCATCTACTACGACACCCCGCGGGCGCTGCGCGTCGTCGCGAAGGGCTTCGACGAGAACGGCGAGCCGGTGACGATCGAGGGCAGCGAGCTGCTGGCCCGGGCGATCCAGCACGAGACCGACCACCTCGACGGCATCCTCTTCATCGACCGGATGGACCGCGACCAGCGCAAGCTCGCCCTCAAGGCGATCCGCGAGGCGGAGTGGGCCGGGCAGGCCCCGGTCGTCAAGCAGAGCCCGCACGCCACCTTCGGGCGCGCGCTCTGAGATGAGAGTCGTCTTCGCGGGCACGCCCGCGGTCGCCGTACCGTCCCTCGAGGCGATCGCCGCGTCGTCCCACGAGGTCGTCGCCGTCGTCACCCGCCCGGACGCCCCCGCCGGCCGCGGCCGCAAGGTCGTGCGGTCGGACGTCGGGCAGTGGGCCGACGCGCACGACGTGCCGGTCCTCGCCCCGCGCCGACCGTCGGAGCCGGAGTTCCTCGACGCGCTCCGGGAGCTGTCCCCGGACTGCTGCCCGGTCGTCGCGTACGGCGCGCTCGTGCCGCGGCCGGTGCTCGACGTGCCGAAGCACGGCTGGGTCAACCTGCACTTCTCGCTGCTGCCGGCGTGGCGCGGCGCCGCCCCGGTGCAGCGTGCGGTGATGGCCGGCGACCCGGTCACCGGGGCGTCGACCTTCCTGCTGGAGGAGGGCCTCGACACCGGGCCGGTCTACGGCGTCCTCACCGAGACGGTCCGGCCGCGGGACACCTCCGGGGACCTGCTCGGCCGGCTCGCGCAGGCCGGCGCCGGGCTGCTCGTCGCGACCCTCGACGGGATCGAGGACGGCTCGCTCACCGCCGTGCCGCAGGGCACGGACGGCGTGAGCCTGGCGCCCAAGGTGAGCGTCGAGGAGGCCAGGGTCGACTGGTCGCTGCCGGCCTTCGTCGTCGACCGCCGGGTGCGCGGCTGCTCGCCGGAGCCGGGGGCCTGGACGACGCTGCGCGGCGAGCGGGTCAAGCTCGGACCGGTGTCGCCGGTGCCGCAGGAGCAGGCGCCCGCGGAGGCGCCCGGCACGGACGCGGGTGGTGCCCGCCCCGGCACACTCGTGGTCGGACGGCGCGACGTGCACGTCGTCACAGGGGGAGGGGTCGTGAAGCTCGGGCTGGTCCAGCCGCAGGGCAAGCGACCGATGCCGGCGGCCGACTGGGCGCGCGGTCTGCGGATCGACGCCGGAGAGGTCTTCGCATGAGCCCCCAGGAACGCCCGCGCCCCGCCGGCCGCAGGTCCGGCGGCCCGCGCGGGGCGGGTGCCGCGCCCGCGCGCGCCAAGACCCGCAACGTGGCCCGCCGTGAGGTCGACCCGGCCCGCGTCGTCGCGTTCGAGACGCTCGTCGCCGTCCAGGCCGACGACGCGTACGCCAACCTCGTGCTGCCGCGGCTGCTGCGGGAGGCGAAGCTGCACGGCCGGGACGCCGGCTTCGCGACCGAGCTCGCGTACGGCACGCTGCGCGGACGCGGCACGTACGACGCGGTCCTCGCGGCGTGCGTCGACCGGCCCCTGACGGACGTCGACCCCGCGGTGCTCGACGCGCTCCGGCTCGGGGCGCACCAGCTCCTCGGGATGCGGGTGCCCGCGCACGCCGCCGTCGACGCGACCGTCGACCTCGTGCGGTCCGAGATCGGCCAGGGCGCAGCAGGTTTCGCGAACGCGGTGCTCCGCAAGCTCGCGCTGCAGGACCTCGACACCTGGCTCGACCAGGTCGCCGGGCCCGACGCCGCCGCGACGGACCCGGACGGCGCGCTCGGCGTCCGGTACTCGCACCCGGTGTGGATCGTGCGCGCCCTGCGGGACGCGCTGCGGTTCAACGGGCGGGACGCCGCGGACCTCGAGCCCGTGCTCGCCGCCGACAACGCGCGGCCGGTCGTCACGCTCGCGGCCCTGCCGGGGCTCGTGACGACCGACGAGCTCCGGGCCCAGCTGCCCGGCGCCGCCGACGACGTGCCGGACGGCGGTGCGGCGCAGCCGGTCGCGGTGCCCGCGCGGGAGCCGTACTCGCCGTACGCGGTGCCGATGACGGGTGTCCCCGCGGACGTCAAGGCGGTCCGCGACGGCCGGGCCCGGGTGCAGGACGAGGGCAGCCAGCTCGTCGCGCTCGCCCTCGCCTCGGCGCCGCTCGACGGCCCGGACGGCGGCCGCTGGCTCGACCTGTGCGCCGGCCCGGGCGGCAAGTCCGCCGTCCTCGGGGCAGTGCTCGGCGGCCGCAGGGAGGCCGGCGACCTCCCGGTGGGGGCGCGCCTCGTCGCGAACGAGGTCACCCCGCACCGCTGCGAGCTCGTCCGCGGCTCGGTGGCGGCGGTGGTCCGGCGCTGGCCGGGGGCCGTCGACGTCCGGCTCGGGGACGGGCGCGAGCTCGCCGACGAGGAGGCGGACCTCTACGACCGGGTCCTCGTCGACGCACCGTGCACCGGGCTGGGGGCGCTGCGCCGCCGTCCGGAGGCTCGCTGGCGGCGCACCCCCGCCGACCTCGCGGGGCTCGCCCCGCTCCAGCGCGACCTGCTGCGGGCGGCGCTGGCCGCCGTCCGGCCCGGGGGTGTCGTCGCGTACGTGACGTGCTCGCCGCACCCCGCGGAGACGGGGCTCGTCGTCGACGACGTCGTCCGCAAGCGCACCGACGTCGAGCGGCTCGACGCCCGCGCCGTGCTCGGGGAGGTGACGCAGGGGCGGCTGTCCGGCACCGGACCCGGTCCCGCCGTCCAGCTCTGGCCGGACGTGCAGGGCTCCGACGCGATGTTCGTCGCGCTGCTGCGCCGGACGGCCTGAGCCGGCAGGCCGCGAGGGTCGGGGAGCCCGGCGGGGCGCCGCCGGTAGGCTCCCGGCGTGGCCCTGCAGATCTCGCCGAGCATCCTGTCCGCCGACTTCGCACGCCTCGCGGAGGAGCTGGACCGCATCGCCGACGCCGACTGGGCGCACGTCGACGTCATGGACAACCACTTCGTCCCGAACCTCACGCTCGGGGCCCCGGTCGTCGAGGCGCTCGTCAAGGTGTCCCCGATCCCGGTGGACACCCACCTCATGATCGAGGACCCGGACCGATGGGCGCCGGTCTACGCCGACGCGGGCGCGCGGAGCGTGACGTTCCACGCGGAGGCGGCGCGCGCGCCGGTCCGGCTCGCCCGCGAGCTGCGGGCGCTCGGCGTCCGGGCCGGGCTCGGGCTCAAGCCGGCGACGCCGATCGAGCCGTACCTCGACCTGCTGCCCGAGTTCGACATGATCCTTGTCATGACCGTGGAGCCCGGGTTCGGCGGGCAGCCGTTCCTCGACGTGTGCCTGCCGAAGGTGCGGCGGACCCGGGAGGCCATCGCGTCGTCCGGTCTCGACGTGTGGCTGCAGGTCGACGGGGGCGTCTCGGAGGACACCATCGAGCGCTGCGCCGACGCCGGGGCCGACGTGTTCGTCGCGGGCTCGGCGGTCTACGGCGCGGACGACGCGGCCGGGCAGATCAAACGGCTGCGCGAGCTCGCGGCCGCGGCCTGCGCGCACTGAGCGGCGGGACAGGCGTGCCCACCCGGATCCGCCCGGCCACCCCGGACGACGCCCCGGCGATCGGCGATGTCGACCCGCTCGCGCGCGGGGCCGACGTCCCGCGCGCGACGCTCGTCGAGGACGCGCTCCACGGCCGGCGGGACAACCTCTGCCTCGTGGCCCCGGCCGGTGAGGGGCCGCGTCTTGCGGGCTTCGTCGTCCTGCGGCACGGGCACTTCTTCGGGCGCGACTTCGTCGACCTGCTCGTCGTGGCGCCCGCCGCGCGCCGCCAGGGCATCGGCTCGGCGCTGCTCACCGCAGCCGTCGGGGCCGGGGTGAGCGAGCGGGTCTTCACGTCGACGAACCGGTCGAACGTCGGGATGCGGGCGCTGCTCGCAGGGCAGGGCTGGGAGATCTCCGGGAGCCTGCGCGGGCTCGACGAGGGGGACGACGAGATCGTCGCGTGGACGGGGCGGGGTGCTGCCGCGGCCCTCGTCGTGGGGCTCGGGCGCGGCCCGAAGCGACTGTTCCACATCGCCCTGCGGGAGGACTGGGACCGGGCGCGGCGCCTGGGGGAGTACCGGGTGTCGACGATCGGGCACAGCCTCGACGAGGTCGGGTTCGTGCACACCTCGTTCGCGCAGCAGGTCGCGGCAACGGCCGCCCGGCACTACGCCGGCGTGGACGCGCCGCTCGTGCTGCTCGTCGTCGACCGGTCGCGGCTCGGCGGGACGGTCCGCGTGGAGCCGGCGCCGGGCTCGGACGAGGTGTACCCGCACGTGTACGGGCCGGTGCCCGTCGCCGCCGTCACCGAGGCGGTCGAGCTGCGGCGCGACGCCGCGGGCCGGCTGGTGCTGCCGACGCTGTGACGGCGTGGCCGTGAGCGCGACCGCTCTCGCGCTCGTCCTCGCGGCCGCCGTGGCGCACGCCCTGTGGAACCGTCTCGTGCACGGCATCGAGGACCGGGTCGCGGTGCTGTCGGTCGCGGGGTTCGCCGGGGCTGCGGTGCTCTCGCCCGCGCTGGTCGTGCTGCCTCCGGTCGGCGGCGTCGCCGGAGGTGGCGGCTGGCCGGCGTCCGTGTGGGGCCTTGCCGTGCTCTCCGGGGTGGCCGAGGCCGTGTACTGCGGGCTGCTCGCCGCCGCGTACCGGCGCGGGTCGTTGGCCGTGACGTACCCGGTCGGCCGGGGGACGGCGCCGCTGCTCGTCACCGCCGGCGCCTGGCTGCTGCTGGGGCAGCCACCGGCCGCCGCCGCCGTGGCCGGCGCGGTGGCCCTCGCCGCGGGGCTCGTGCTCGTCGCGGGCGTCGCCCGCGGCCTCGGGGAGCACGCGTCGCTGGGCTGGGCGCTCGGGGTCGGCGTGGCGATCGCGACGTACAGCGTCATGGACGCGGCGGCGGTCCGCCGGCTGGCCGCAGCGGCCGGCGACGCGACACCGGTCGCCGCCGCGGGCTACCTGGCGGTGACGCTGTTCCTCCAGGGGCTTTTCCTCGCCCTGGCGCTGCGGTCGTGGGCGAGGCTCCGGGCGGCGCTGCGGACCGGGGCGCTCGTCGGGCTCGGTGTCGTCGCCGCGTACCTGCTCGTGCTGCTCGCCTTCCAGCGGGCGGACGCCGGCCGGGTCGCGACGCTGCGCGAGGCCTCGGTGCTGCTCGCGGTCGCGCTCACGCCGGGCCCGCGCCCGCGGACGGTGTGGGTCGGTGCCGGGCTCGTCGCGCTCGGGGCCGTGCTCGTCGCGGTGTGATCGCTGGCGGGCCCGGCCCGACAAAGCGTTTGGCGTCACGGGCGACGGCTGCCACGGTGACGCGATGGACCTGGCCCACACCTGGCGCGGCGAGTTCACCAACGCCGAGGTCAACGCCCTGCACGCCGAGGCGTTCGGGACAGAGGTGTTCAGCGACGACGTGTGGGACTGGCGACGTCTCGTGACGACCCACAGCCTCGGTTGGGTGACCGCCCGCGATGCCCACGGTCTCGTCGGGTTCGTCAACGTGCTCTGGGACGGTCTCACGCATGCATGGCTGCAGGACGTCATGGTCGCCCGCCGACTGCGGCACCAGGGCGTCGGCCGCACCGTCGTCGACGCCGCCGTGACGAACGTCCGCGCGGCCGGCTGCGAGTGGCTGCACGTGGACTTCACCCCGGACCTGGCCCCGTTCTACCTCTCCGCGTGCGGTTTCGAGCCGGCGCAGGCGGGCGTGCTGCGACTCTGAGCACCGACCCCGCGTCCTCGTGGACGCGGGAGGAGCCGAAGCGGAGAGACTGCCGTCAGAGGGGACGACGAGGAGGTGGCCGGTGTCCGAGAGGCGGTTCGGGTTCCGCAACACACGGCAGCGGTGGCAGCTGCCGATCGGCTTCGCGGCCATGGGCGTCGTCGCCGTGAGCATGGTCGTCTCCGCCGTGCGCGGCACAGCGCCCGGAGGCTTCGCAGCGATGTTCGCCGGCATCGTCGTCTGGAACGGTTTCTGGTTCCTCTGGCTCATGGGACACACGGTGGACGTCGTGGGTGACCAGGTCGTCTGGCGTGCGGTCCTCCGCCGGCGTGAGCTCGCGGTGGCCGACCTGGCCGGCAACGGCAACCTGATCCCCGGCTTCGGGTGGCTGACGCTACGCGGCACCGACCGGTTGTGGGTCCTCACCGACGGCAACGGATGGCCCCAGTTCCTGGCGGCTCTCAACGAGGTCCACCCTGATCGACCGTTCTCCCCGGCGTGGGGAGAGCGGTTCGCCCAGCGTCAGTTGGCCGGACGTCGATCCGGCTTCTACGAGGGCTAGCCACAAGCGCTGTCGCCGCGGTCCCTCAGAAGGGCGGAGGGTCGTCCGCCAGGGGCGGCACCAGCGTCGCCGGCGGCGGCAGCGGGGCGTGGGGGAGTGCGGTCCAGGTGCGTCCGGTGCGGGTGGTCCAGGTGACGGTCCCGGGTGGGTCGCCGGGGTGCTGTCGCTGTTCGGGGACGAGGAGTCCGGCGGTCTTGAGTCGGTGGCAGGTGCGGCACAGCGGTCTCATGTTGCAGCAGCACGTAGGTCCGCCCTGTGCGTAGGGCTCGGCATGGTCGAGGTCACAGCGCCAGGCTGCTTTCGCGCAGTGGGGTCCGGTGCACGTCGGATGGGCGTGCTCGATGAGCAGTTTCAGTCGTTCGCTGGCGACGTACCCGGGTGTGTACGTGTTCTTCCCGACGCCGAGGACGGTGCCGTGCTCGCCGTCGACCACCAGACACCGGAAGACGCCGTGGGTGACCAGGTCGCGGATGGCGTCGGCGGGGATCGGGCCGTACCCGTGGAGGGTGCCGGGGTCGTTCACCAGGCCCATGAGGGTCTCGGCGGACACGGTGACGTTGACGGTGACCTGGACGTCGGGCCAGGTGGTGGTGAACCACGCCGGCACAGACTCCTCGACGTCGGCTTCGGTGCCG
>JACRAB010000118.1 GCA_016213575.1 Actinomycetota bacterium | reverse complement strand
GGTCGTCGACGAGCCGGTTGAGCCGCCGGTTGCGCAGCACGCCGTCGAGGTGGGCACGCAGGCTCTCGCCGGCCTTGCCCTTGATCTCGGGGGCGTGCGCGACGATGCCGTCGAGGTCGCCGTACGTCGCGAGCCACTTCGCCGCGGTCTTGTTGCCGACCCCGGGGATCCCGGGGAGGTTGTCGCTGCTCTCGCCGACGAGCGCGGCGACGTCCGGGTAGCGCTCGGGGCGCACGCCGTACCGCTCCTCCACCACGTCGGGCGTCATCCGGATGAGCTCGCTGACGCCGCGGACCGGGTAGAGCACGGTGACGTGGTCCTCGACGAGCTGGAGCGAGTCCCGGTCGCCGGTGCTGATGAGGACCTCGAAGTCCTGCCGGCGGGCCTCCTTGGTGAGGGTGGCGATGATGTCGTCCGCCTCGTAGCCCTCCTTCTCCAGGGTCGGCACCCGGAGCGCCGCGAGGACCTCCTTGATGAGCGCGACCTGCCCGGAGAACTCGGCCGGGGACGCGCTGCGGTTCGCCTTGTACTCGGCGTACTGCTCGCTGCGGAAGGTCTTGCGGGAGACGTCGAACGCGACGGCGACGTGGTCCGGCTGCTCGTCGCGCAGCACGTTGATGAGCATCGACGTGAAGCCGTAGACGGCGTTCGTGACCTGGCCCGTCGACGTGGAGAAGTTCTCCACGGGCAGGGCGAAGAACGCGCGGTAGGCCATCGAGTGGCCGTCGACGAGCAGCAGGCGGTGGCGCTCGGGCGCGCCGGTCTTCGGGCTCACGCAGGTCACCCTATGCCGCGCCACCGTCAACCCGGGCCGACCGGCGCACGCGTCGGCGCCGGACGGCGTCGGGGCGGCTCAGGCGGGCTGCGTCGTCGCGTTCTCGACGAGCGACACCGCGCGCAGCCCGCCCTCGGAGGAGCGCTCGAGGGCGTCCGCGAGGTCGGCCGTGACGACCGGCATCTCGAGCGTGTCGTGCGTGTCGTGCACCGAGATCGCGTCGAGGTCGAGGCGGGCGGTCGGGCACGGGTCGGCGAGGCCGAGGTCCGCGGCGTCGGGCCCGGCCGGGTGCGGCAGCCCGGCCCGGACGGCGGCCGCGGCGGCCTCGTCCTCCTTCGCGGAGGCGCGGGCGGAGGACCAGGACGCCTTCCCGCGCAGCGACCGGCGACGGGAGAGCAGGTCGTCGAGGGTGCCCCGGCGGGACTCCCCCGCGAGCTTGCGGCGCAGCACCGCCGTCGAGGCGACGCGGCGGACGACGAAAGGGCTGAACCCGAGCCGGGCGAGGAAGCGGTGGGTGTCGCGGGCCGCCGGGGCGACGCTCGTGAGGACCTGGTCGGCACCCGCTCGCTCGGCGACGGACGCGACCCCCGACAGCAGCCCCTTGGCGACCCCGCGACGACGGGCCTCGGGGGTGACGAAGAGGTGCTCGATGTGCAGGCACGGGCCTTCGGTGATCGCGAACACCGGGGCGACCCGCAGGAGCGCGTAGCCGACGGCGGCACCGTCGATCCGGGCGACGAGGACGTGCACGTCGTCCCCCTGGAGCGCCTCGCGCAGGCGCGGCCGGAGGTGGTCGGGCGCGGTGCCGGCGACGGCACGGGTCGTCCCCGTGACCTCGTCCCGGGCCTGGCCCCAGAGCAGGAGCAGGTCGTCGAGGTCGTCGACGCCGGCCCGCCGTACGTCCACGGGTGCGCGGGTCACGCGTGCCTCCTCGACCTCGTGCCGTCCTCACGGACAGCGATGGCACTGAACCTTCCCCCGGACGACCCTGCTGAGCGTAGAGCGTCGCGCCACCGGTCCGGAAGCGTTCTGCAGAACCGGTCCGAAGCACCCCCGGACGGGCTCCCCCGGTCGGAGGGTGTCGTCGCACCCGGGCACCCATCATCACGCTGCGTCACGAATCGGGCCAGTGGCTGCTCCGATCGGGTGACCGGTCGCTGACGGTCCGCACCGACGCGTCGGAGGGCGCCCCGGTCGTGGACCGGGACGCCCTCCGGGCACCGTCCGTGACGCCTGGGGCGCCCGTGACGGGTGTGGATCAGGTGCTGCGACGTGCCGACGGGGCGCGATCAGCCGCCGAGATAGGCGCTGACGACCTCGTCGTTCTTCGCCAGCTCGCGGGCCGGGCCCGTGAGCTTGAGCGCGCCGGACTCCAGGACGTACGCGTAGTCGGCGACCCGCAGGGCGGCGAGCGCGTTCTGCTCGACGAGCAGGACGGTCGTGCCCTGGTCCCGGATCGTCTTGATCGTGTCGAAGATCAGGTCGACGAGCACCGGCGCCAGCCCCATCGACGGCTCGTCGAGGAGCAGGAGCTTCGGCTGGCCCATGAGCGCCCGCGCGACGGCGAGCATCTGCTGCTCGCCGCCGGACATCGTCCCGGCCTTCTGGGTGATCCGCTCCCGCAGCCGCGGGAACAGCTCGAGCACCCGCTCCTTGTCCTCGGCGATCCCGGCCTTGTCGTTGCGCAGGAACGCACCGAGGTCGAGGTTCTCCTCCACCGTCATGCGCGGGAAGATCCGCCGGCCCTCGGGCGAGTGGCAGATGCCCGCGGCGACGATCTTGTCGCCGCGCATCGCCGCGAGGTTCTGGCCGTCGTACGTCAGCGTGCCCTTCTTCGGCCGCAGGAGGCCGGAGATGGTCCGCAGCGTCGTCGACTTCCCCGCACCGTTGGAGCCGATGAGGGTGACGATCTCGCCCTGCTTGACGTGGAGGCTCACGCCCTTCACCGCGGCGATGTTGCCGTAGTAGACGTGCAGGTCCTCGACGGCGAGGAGGTTGTCCCCGCCCTCACGCCCGGTCGGCGCAGCGCCGGAGTTGACCGTCATTCGTCGCTCCCGTAGCCATCGGTCCCGGTCTTGCCCAGGTACGCCTCGACGACGCGCTGGTTGTTGCGGATGTCGTCCGGCGAGCCCTCGGCGATGTTCTGGCCGCGGTCGAGGACCGTGATCCGCTCGCTGACCCGCATGACGACGCTCATGTCGTGCTCGATGAGGAGCACGGACACCTTGCGCTCGTCGCGGACCCGGTGCACGAAGTCCACGAACCGGGCCGACTCCTGCGGGTTCATGCCCGCCGTCGGCTCGTCGAGCAGGAGCACCCGCGGCCGCAGGGCCAGCGCCCGCGCGACCTCGAGCCGGCGCTGGTCGCCGTAGGACAGGTTGCGCGCGTACTCCTCGGCGGTCTTGCCGATCCCGACGAAGTCGAGCAGCTCGCGGGCGGTGTCCCGGGCCTGCGCCTCCTCCCGCCGCTGGGCGGGGGTGCGCAGGATGGTGGAGACGATCCCCGACTTCATGTGGGAGTGCATCGCCACCATGACGTTCTCCTCGGCCGTCATGAGGTTGAACAGCCGGATGTTCTGGAACGTCCGGGCCAGACCCATGTGCGCGATCGTGTGGGGCGCGAGCCCCGACACGTCCGTGCTGCCGAGGCTGACCCGCCCCGAGGTGGCCTTGTAGAGACCGGTGAGGACGTTGAAGAACGTCGTCTTGCCGGCGCCGTTCGGGCCGATGAGGCTGACGATCCCGTTCTCGGGGATGACGAACGAGACGTCGTCGACGGCGACGAGACCGCCGAACTTGATGGTGATGTTGTCGGCGCGCAGGGCCTCGCCGACCGTCGTCGCGGGCTGAGTGGTCACTTCGGCTCTCCTTCGAGGTCCGCACCGACGGACTCCAGCTCGCCGCGTTCCGGTTCCTGGAGGACCTGGCGGGTCCGGGTCTCGGGCAGCAGGCCCTCGCGCCGGAACAGCATCATGAGGATGAGGATCAGGCCGAAGAGCAGGAACTGGTACGACGGGAAGTCGATGTCCGACCCGAAGGACGAGTTGATCTGCTGCCCGACCTGCTCCAGACCGGTGGAGTTGATCCAGGCCAGCGCCAGCGCGCCGACCGTGACGCCCCAGACGTTGCCCATGCCGCCGAGGACGACCATCGCGAGCAGGGTGATCGAGATCGCGAAGTCGAACCGGCTTGCGAAGACGCCGCCGACGTGGGTGGCGAAGGCGACGCCGCCGAGACCGCCGGCGAAGGCGCCCACGGCGTACGCCGAGAGCTTGGTCCTCATGAGCGGGACGCCCATCATGCTCGCCGCCAGCTCGTCCTCACGGATCGCGAGCCAGGCCCGGCCCAGCCAGCCCTCGCGGATCCGGAGGGAGACGAACAGCGTGAGCGCCGCGAGGAGGCAGTACACGAGGAACTTGTACGGCAGCTCGTTCGCCGCGAGGGCGAGCTCCTTCGGGACGCCCGGGATGTAGCTGAAGGGCCACGTCGGGATCGGGTCGACGGGGAGGATGCCCTTGTCGCCGTTCGACAGGTTGAACGCGCCGTTGGGGCCGATGCGCTCACCGTTGCGGAAGATCTGCGGGATGATCTCGCCGAAGCCGAGGGTGACGAGGGCGAGGTAGTCGCTCTTGAGCCGCAGCGTCGGCGCGCCGATGATGACGCCCCACAGCGCGCAGAACAGGCCCGCGATCGGCAGCACCAGCCAGAAGT
>JACRAB010000117.1 GCA_016213575.1 Actinomycetota bacterium | reverse complement strand
GATCCTCGTCATGAGCGGCATGACGATCCTGCCGATCAGGCGCGGGGGCGTACGGGTGCCGCGGGTGCCCGCGGGCGGCTTGTCGATGCTCATACCGTGACTCTCCTCGCCGGTACCCGCCGGGACAACCTGGAGCCTGCCCCCGACGGGCTCGCTCCGCTACCTTTCCGGGCCATGGGCGACGGCTTCGGCGAGGTGCTGCGCGCGCTGCGCGAGTCCCGCTCCCTCACCCAGGAGGAGGTCGCCGACCGGGCCGGGCTCACCGTCAAGGCGGTCGGCGCGCTGGAGCGCGGCGAGCGCCGCCGGCCCTACCCGCACACGGTCCGGTCGCTCGCCGCGGCGCTGGCGCTGGACGACACCGAGACCGAGCGGCTCGTCGGTGCGGTCCCGGCCCGCCGGACGACGACGCCCGCGGACGACGGCACCCCGGCGCCCGAGCAGCACGACGCCCTCGTCGGCCGCGAGCGCGAGCTGTCCGACGTCCTCGGACTGCTCGAGCACCGCCGGCTCGTCACGATGACCGGGCCCGGAGGCGTCGGCAAGACGACGCTCGCCCGCGCCGTCGCGGGAGCACTGGCCCGCGAGGGCGAGCGCGTCACCGCCGTCGACCTGGCCGACGTCCGCGACCCCGCCCTCGTCCTCCCGCGCATCGCCGCCGCGCTGGGGCTGCCCGAGACGCCGACCGGCACGACCGTGGAGTCCCTCGTCGCGGCACTCGGCGGCCGTCGGCAGGTGCTGCTCCTCGACAACCTCGAGCAGGTCCTCGACGGCGCCCCGAGCCTCGCGCGGCTCGTCGATGCCTCGTCGGACGTGAGGCTCCTCGCCACGAGCCGTGCCCCGCTGCGGGTGCGTGCCGAGCACGAGGTCCGGCTCGGCCCGCTCGACCTCCCGGGTACCGACGCCGTGAGCGACGTGGCGGTGTCGCCGGCCGCGCGCCTGCTCCTCGACCGGATGGCCGCCGCGGGAACCCAGGTCGGCCTCGACGACCGGACGGCGCCGCTCGTCGCCGAGGTCTGCCGCCGGCTCGACGGCCTTCCGCTCGCCGTCGAGCTCGCCGCCGCCCGCACCCGCGTCCTCGGCCTCGAGGGCCTCCTCGGTGAGAACGCCCTGTCCGGCAACGGCTTGCGTGATCTTCCCGACCGGCAGCGCACGATCGCCGCCGTCGTCACGTGGAGCCACGGCCTGCTCGACGTCGAGGCGCAGGACCTCTTCGCCGCCCTCTCGGCCTTCCACGGCCCGTTCACCCTCCCGAGGGTGGAGGCACTCGTCGACGACGACGTCCTCGAGCCGCTCTCGGCGCTCGTCGAGCAGTCCCTCGTCGTCCGTCTCCCGGGCGCCGGGCCGCGGTTCCGGCTGCTCCACCCGATCCGGGAGCAGGCCGCCGCCCGGCTCACCGGCCCGGACGGCAGCGCCCTCCGCGACCGGCACGCGCGCCTCTTCGAGCAGGTCGCCGCCGACGCCGCCCCCGCCCTGTTCGACCACCGGCTCGTGGACACCCTGGCGCGGCTCGACTCCGAGGACGCCGACCTGCGCGCCGCCGTCGCCCACCTGGTCGCGACCGGACGGCACGGGGCCGTCGCCCGCACCCTCGGCCATGTCTGGCTGCGGCTCGCGTTGCGCAACCACGGCGTCGAGGGCCTGGAGACGCTCGCCCGCCTCGACCTCGACGCGCTGGACCCCGCGGACGCGGCGGCCGGCCACCGCGCGGCCGCCGGACTGCGGCTGCTCACCGGCGACCTGGCGCGCATGCACGAGCACGCGACCGCGGCGCTCGCGCTGGCCCCTGACGGCCCGGCGGGCATCGAGGCCCGGCTGCTCCTCGCCAACTCCGAGGTCTTCCTCGGACGTCCGGATGCTGCGCGGTCGCACCTCGACGCCACGGCCGCGGTCCCCGGCTACCTCGGTGCCTACCGGGCGATGATCCTCACCCAGGTGTCGATCTCGACCGGTGACGTCACGACGGCGATCCCGCTCGGGCAGGACGCCGTCGAGCGCGCCCGCGCCGTCGGCAACGACTTCCTCCTCGTGGCCACGCTCAACGTGCTCGCCGGTGCTCTGTCGCTCGCGGGCGACGCCGCGTCGTCCGCCCGGCTCCTCGCGGAGTCCGTCACGCGCGCGGCCCGCACCGCGATGGCCTGGCCGATGACCTACTCGCTCCCCGCCCTCGCCGGGCTCGCCGTCCGGCTCGGCCGGTACGAGCTCGCCGCCCGGCTCTTCGGGGCGTCCGCCTCGCTCGCGGCCCGGTCGGCGGCCGACCGCAGCTTCCCGGTCTCCCGCGAGCAGGCCGACCGCGACCTCGCCGAGCTGCGGGCCCGGCTCGGCGGCGACGCGTTCCGGGTGGCCTGGGACGTGGGGCGCGCGGCCGGTCCCGGGGACCTCGAGGGCTGGGCCGACGAGATCCTCGGGACCGTGTGACCGCACGACGGGTCAGGGGCCGGCAGCAGGGGTGTTCCGGTGGTGTGGGGGTCGTGAGGGTGTCGGACGACGAGGCCCGGACGGAGGCTGGGGGCGTCCGCCTCTCACCCTCCGGAGGTCTGCCGTGAGCATGAACCCGACCCGCACCCGCGCCGTCCCGGTGCCCGACCCCCGTCCCGTCGTCCACCCGTTGCGCGGTGTCGGCTCGGCCACCTGGTCGATCGCCGAGCTGCCGCACGGGCGCCGCCGGGTGACCATCGACCACGCCCCGCTGCCCGGCGTCACGCCGGCGGACCTCCTGTGGTGGTTCACCCACATCGGCGGCACCGTTCGGTACGGCGGCGCCGACGTGCCGCGCTACCTCGCCTGGCACCCCGTCGACCACATCCTCTGGGAGCTGGCCCGGCCGGCGCCCGACGGCAGCGCGGGCGAGGGGGCGCGGTTCCGCATCGTCGAGAGGTTCGCGAGGAACCCGGCCATCGACGTCACCGAGCGGGTCGAGAAGCTCGACGCGACGGGGATCCGGCTGGTGCAGCGGCGCTTCGGGGTGAAGATCTTCCAGCTCGAGCACACCTGGTCGGCCGCGGCCGAGGGCGCGCACTACGTGAGCGTCATGGACATCGGCGCGCGCCACTCCTGGCTCGCGCCGCTCAACCGGTGGCTCACGACCCGGGCCATGCCGGTCGCGCTGTGCGAGGCGTGGGTGCAGCACAACGTCGAGGAGGTCGGCCAGCTGCCGTTCCTGCTGGCGGCGCTCACCGATCAGCTCGCGGCGGCCCGATGACCGCACGGGCCTCGACCGGTCACAGGTCGTGGATCGCTACGGTCGGGACACCCAGAGCAGAGGAGCGCGCATCCGTGGGCAGAGTGGTCATGTACGCGTCGGTGTCGGTGGACGGTTTCGTCGCGGACGAGAACGACGATCCCGGGCCGCTCTTCGACTGGTTGACCAGCGGTGACGTCCCGTTGGACGACAGCGGTGTGCTCACGGTGTCGCGGACGTCGTACGACTACGTCCGGCCGTACTGGGACTCGATCGGGGCGACCGTCGCCGGCCGGCACGTCTTCGACATGACGGACGGCTGGGACGGCAAGCCCCCGGGCGGGGTCGACCACGTGGTCGTCGTGACGCACCGGGCGATGCCCGAGGGCTGGGACCCCGGGGCACCGTTCCACTTCGTCGACGGCGTCGAGGCGGCCGTGGCGAAGGCGCAGGAGCTCGCGGGTGACCGCGTCGTCGAGGTCGCGGCCGGCGACGTCGGTGGCCAGGTGCTGGCCGCGGGGCTGGTCGACGAGGTGCGGATGGACGTCGTCCCCGTCGTGCTCGGGTCCGGCAAGCGCTTCTTCGGGTCGGTCGACGGGCAGCACCTGCTGGAGGACCCCGACGTCGTGATCCAGGGCGACCGGGTGCTGCACCTGCGTTTCCGGGTGCGCCGCTGACCGAGGGCCCTGCGACGGCTGAGCGGCCGGGCGTCAGGAAGACCGGTGGCCGGCCACTCTCACCCGGAAGCTCGAGGCCGGACCGGGGGTCGGGACCGCCTTGCGGCGCAGCGTGTAGTCCGGCGGGTCGAGGGCGAGCTCGAGCCGGTGGAAGAGCCGCGCGGCAGTGACGGTCATCTGCACGTCGGCGATGCCCTTGCCGAGGCAGGTGTGCGGGCCCTTGCCGAACGGCGCGTAGGCGCCCGGGCGCGCGTGCTCGCGGCGCTCGTCGGTGTAGCGGTCGATGTCGAAGCGACCGGGGTCGGGGAAGAACTCCTCGAGGAAGTGCGGGACCGTGATCGCGCAGTAGACGTCCTCGCCCTCGAGCACCGTGTGGCCCGCGTACTCGAAGTCCCGGTTCGCCACCCGTGGCTGGGCGACCGCGATCGGGTACAGCCGCATCGCCTCCTGGACCGCGCCGTGGGTCGCGGGCAGACGCTCCACGAGGTCGTCCCCGACCGGGCCGGCGCCGAACGCCTCGTCGGACTCGGCCCGGATCCGGCGCAGCACGTCGGGGTGCTTGAGCACGAGGTAGACCAGCCCGCCGAGGGTGTTCGCGACGGTGTCGAGCCCGGCCACGTACGGGCCGGTCAGGGCGACGACGAGTTCGTTGCGGGACAACAGGTCCGGATCGTCGGCATGCGCGTCCATCAGGTCGTCCACGAGCGTGCGCTCGTGCGCCGCGTGCGGCGGCCGGGCCGCGTGCTCGGCGATCATCAGGTCGCTCAGCTCGACGACGCGCGCCTTGGCGCGCTGGTACCGCGGCAGCCTGAGCATCACCGCGGGGCGCTGCTTGACGACGTGGACGTTGAGGATCGTGAGGATCGTCGTGCGGATGTCCTCGACATAGTCGAGGGGGACCCTGCCCGTGAGCAGCGTGCCGAGCTGGGTGACGACGAGGCGTTGCAGCGCCTCGACGACCGGGACCCGGCCACCGGCCGGCCAGCCCTGGTCCAGGCACTGGTCGGTGATCCCGACGAGGTCGCCCATCCGCCCGGCGAGCGCCTCCCGCGAGTAGCCGCGGCGCATGAGGTCCCGCAGCCGCCGGTGCTCCGCGCCGTCCGCCCCGAGGACGCTCGTCCGTGCCCCGTACTCGTCGACGAGGCCCTGCCAGACCTCCTTCGAGCGCAGCGCCGTCCGCCCCTCCCTGCTCCCCATGAACCGGGCCAGGTCGGGGCCGGCGAGCACGGTGACGTTGCGGTTCAGCACCCGGATCCGGAAGACCGGCCCGTACTCCCGGTAGCAGCGGACGAGGAAGGCCGCCGGGTCGTTCGCCAGCCCCGGCAGGTTGCCGAGCAGCGGGAGCCCGCGGACCGCAGGAGGGCGTGCCGCCTCGACCGTGCCGCCGCTCACTGCACCCTCCCTCCGCACGCCCCGCGGCGTGCCCGGTGATCACGCACTGTCCGTCAGCAGCGGGGGAGGCGTCAAGGACCTTCTCGGGGCGTACCGGGCGCGGCGCACGTAATGCGACCTTCGGTTCGTTTCGGAAGCCATGGTGACACTGCGTATTGGTCAGATCGGCATCCCCGCAGGTGAGGTGGCAGTAGTCTTCCACGGAGAGTAATCATTGCTGATCATGGCCGGATCCGGCTGCGCGGGTCGCGCCGTGATCAGGACGAGTTCGTCCGCACCCGTTGACGGCCCCTGGGGACGCCCCTACGTTGTGGCCCCATTGAGCAGGTCGTCCGTGTACGTCGCATCCGCGGACCCGCCGGGAAGCAGCTGCCGGGGCACCCGTGGCGACGCCGGGACGATCTCCCGACCGCGACAGTTTGGGAGCGGCTGTGCCGGAACCGCCGACCGGGCGATCCGAACCAGGAGAAACGGCTGCGCCGGTCGGACGCATGCGTGGCGGCCTCCGCCGCCGGGTCCTGGTCATCGCGCTCGTTCCCAGCATGGCGCTGGCCCTGATCGGAGCGAGCACCGCGGCCTACCTCGTGGCGCAGGGCGAGCGCGCGCAGCGGTTCGGTTCGCAGAGCCTGCAGATCACACGGGGCTCCACCGACCTCATCGCGGGCCTGCAGAACGAGCGGCAGTCGACCGTCGCCTTCCTCGCCGTACCGTCCGCGTCGTCCGGCGCACTGACCCGGGACCGTGGCCGGGTGGACGAGGCGCTGGTCGCCATCACCTCGGTGGCGAACGACCTGCTCTCCAGCGCGACGCCGCAGGAGCGGGCCGCGATGAACCAGTTCACCGAGGTCGTGGGCGCCCTCGCGACGGTGCGCAAGGGCGTCGACGTGCGCAAGGCGTCCATCGACCAGGCCTTCGGGTTCTACGGCCAGCTGCTCGACGCCACCGCCACGAGCCTGCGCGACATCGCCAGCGGGGCGCCGTCCGGCGAGGTCGGGGCCGCGTACCTGCTCTCGTTCGACGCCTTCCAGGCCGGCGAGAACGTGGCCCGCGCCGACGCGCTGGGGATCGTCGTGGCCACGGCGCCGCAGCTGCCGGAGGCGCTCGCCGCCGAGTACCTGCGGCAGGTCCAGCTCGGGCAGGGCCGGCTCGCCGACGTCGCCGCGAGAGTGCCCGCCGACGAGCGGGCCGAGTACGCCTCGGCGCAGACCTCGGCCACGGGCCGGACCCGCGCCTCGGTGGAGGCGGTGCTCGTCCGGCGGGCGGCCGCGGTCCTCGGCGGTGACACGGCGGCGGGGCGCCCGCAGCTGCCCGTGCCGCTCGACGAATGGCAGGCCGCCAGTCGGCAGACCACTGCACGCTACGTCGCGCTCTACCTCGCCGAGGCGAACACCGCCGCCAGGCTCGGGCGGACCGAGGGCCGTAGGACGCTCGTGACGTCCCTGGTCGGCGGCCTGGCCGTGCTGGCCGTCGCGCTGCTGGCGCTCGGGGTGGCCGTGCAGCTGACGAACCGCCTCTTCCGCCGGATCGGCAGGCTGCGGGCCGACACGTTGACCCTGGCGGACGTCGGCCTGCCGACGGTGGTGCGTGAGCTGCGCGCGGGCCGCCCGGTCGACCTCGACGCGCAGCTCCCGCCGCTGGACTACGGCAAGGACGAGCTCGGCCAGCTCGCCGACGCGTTCTCCAGGGCACAACGGGTCGCCGTCGAGGCGACCCAGGCGGAGGCGCGGACCCGGGAGGGCACCAGGGCCGTGTTCCTGAGCATCGCCCACCGCAGCCAGGTGCTCGCGCACCGCCAGCTCGCCGTCCTGGACCACGCCGAGCGCCAGCTCGACGACCCCGACCAGCTGCAGATGCTCTTCGAGCTGGACCATCTCGCGACCCGGGCCCGGCGGCAGGCCGAGAACCTCATCGTCCTCGGCGGTCAGCAGCCGGGCCGGCAGTGGCGGCGGCCGGTGCCGCTGCTCGAGATCGTCCGCGGTGCCGTGGCCGAGAGCGAGCAGTTCGCCAAGGTGAGCGTCGCGCCGCTGCCCGAGCTCCTCGTCCACGGCGCGGCCGTCACGGACCTCGTGCACCTGCTGGCGGAGATCGTGGACAACGCCACCCGGTTCTCCCCGCCCCAGGCGAAGGTCGAGGTCCGGGGCGGGCTCGTCGGGCGGGGTGTCGTCGTCGAGGTGGAGGACCGCGGGCTGGGCATCGAGCCGCAGGTGCTCGCCGAGCTCAACCGGACCCTCGAGGTGCCGCCGGACTTCGACGTCCTCAGCCTGAGCGAGGACTCCCGGCTCGGCCTCTTCGTCGTGGCCAGGCTCGCCAAGCGCCACGCGATCCGGGTCACGCTCGTCGAGTCGCCGTACGGCGGCGTGCGAGCGGTCGTCCTGCTGCCGATGCAGCTCGTGGCCGACGAGAGCGAGGACGACGGCACCGGGACGCACGCGCTGGGTGCCCTCCCTGCCGCCGCCCCCGCCGCCGCTCCAGGTCCTGCTGCAGGTCCTGCTGCCCCAGAGCGTGCGCCGTACGCCGTCCCCGGCCCGCCGGAACCGGCCTACCAGGAGGCGCCGGCACCGGTCGGGGCGCTCTTCACACCGGAACCGCGCGGTGCCGTCGCGCTCGCTGCGCCGCCGCCGGTCGGCGACCCGCTCGTCGTCGACGCGGGGCGCCCGGACGCACCGGGTGACGTCCCGGCGGGCGACCCCAGGCTCGCCAGGCCGCCGTTGCCCCAACGGGAGCGCAACGCCCATCTGGCCGAGGGCCTCCAGTCGGTGCCGCCCGGTGGCATCGACGAGTCCGGCTTCGACGTGGAGCCTTCGGTCAGCCCGGACGAGGCACGCAACAGGTGGGCGGCGCTCCAGCGCGGCACGGCGATGGGGCGCGACGCCTTCATCGAGACGGAACAGGGTTGAGGGGCGGCATGGCAGGCGGAGGCTCGTCCGCGCCCGGAGGTGCAGCCGGACGCCGGTCCCGCGCCCGTCGCCCCAGGAGGTCGGGGTGACGGGCGGCGTCTCTGCGGGCCAGGGGCTCGACTGGTTGCTCGACGACCTGGTCGAACGGCTGCCCGGGGCGGACCGCGCCATCGTGCTGTCCGCCGACGGGCTCCTCATCGGGCGCTCGCAACGGCTCTCCAAGGACGACGCGGACCACCTGAGCGCCGTCGCCTCCGGCTTCCACAGCCTCGCGAAGGGCACCGGACGGCACTTCGACGGGGGCGCCGTCCGGCAGACCCTCGTGGAGATGGACCGCGCCTGGCTCATCGTCACGGCCGCCGGCCCCGGGGCGGCGATCGCGCTCATCGCCGACGACACGGCGGACATGGGCATGGTCGCCTACGAGATGAACGTGCTCGTCCGGAAGGTCGGACCGACCCTCAGCGCCGCCCGACGCCGGCCGTCGGACTAGGCGGCGCCGGTGACCGCGTACGGAGAGCACTGGTACGACGAGGACGCGGGACCGCTGGTCCGGCCGTACGCCCTGACCCACGGCCGGACCCGGGCGACCGCCCTGGGGCTGGACCTGGTGACGCTCGTCGTCAGCGTGCCGACCTACGGCGACGTCTCGATGCTCCCGCCGGAGGCCGCGCTCATCCTCGACCTGTGCGTCCGGCCGCTGTCCGTCGTCGAGCTGTCGGCCCGGCTCCGGCTGCCCGTCGTCGTCGTCAAGGTCCTGCTCGGGGACCTCATCGACTCCGGGCTGGTTCTCATGAGCGAGCCCGCCGACACGTCGTTCGACTACGACTCCGACATCCTCCAGGCGGTGCTCGATGGACTCCGTAGCCTCTGACCGGTCCGGCGCCGGGCAGGCCCTCGACGTGCGGTCGGTGAAGATCCTCGTCGCCGGCGGGTTCGGTGTCGGCAAGACGACCATGATCGGCTCGATCAGCGAGATCACGCCGATGCGCACCGAGGAGGCGCTGACGGCGATCGGTCACGACGTCGACGACCTCAGCGGCGTCGAGACCAAGACCACCACAACGGTGGCGCTCGACTTCGGCCGGATCACGATCGACCCGACGATCATCCTCTACCTGTTCGGGACCCCCGGCCAGGAGCGCTACTGGTTCATGTGGGACGAGCTCAGCTCGGGTGCGATCGGCGCCGTCGTGCTGGCCGACACCCGGCGGCTGGAGTCCTGCTTCTCCGCCCTGGACTTCGTCGAGCAGCGCGCGCTGCCCTTCGTCGTCGCGGTGAACTGCTTCCACGGGACCCAGCAGTACACCGTCGCCGAGGTGCGCCAGGCGCTCGACCTCGACCCGGCCGTCCCCATCGTGCTGTGCGACGCCCGGCGCAAGGACTCGACGAAGCAGGTCCTCGTCGGGTTGGTCCAGCACGCCATCGTCCGCCGGGCGACCCACCCCGTCCGCTGAACCGGGGCGCGCCGGTCAGCCCGGCAGGACGGTGAACTCGTTGCCGTCCGGGTCGGCCAGCTCGACGGCACCCTCGTCGTCCACCGGCAGCACGGACGCCCCGAGGGCGACGAGCCGCTCCACCTCCACCGCCGGGTCGCCGTCCGCGGTGAGCTCGAAGCGCTGCCGGTTGCGCCCCGCCTTCGGCGCCACGGGGGGACCGCCCCACGCGACCTTGGTGCCGCCGTGCGGTGACTGGACGGCGGTCTCCTCGTCCTGGTCCCACACGAGCGGCCAGCCGAGCGCCGCGCTCCAGAACAGGCCGACGGTCCGGGTGCCGTCGCAGGCCACCTCCCCGAGGAAGCCGCACCCGGCGAGGAACGAGCTGCCCGGCCCGATGACGCACAGCGCGTTGCCCTCCGGGTCGGCGAGCACGACGTGGTCCTCCTCGGGGCGCTGCCCGACGTCGAGGTGGCTGCCGCCGAGCCCCAGCACCCGCGACACCGTGGCCTGCTGGTCGGCGGCGTCGGTGCTCGTCAGGTGCAGGTGGAGGCGGTTCGGGCCGGACCTCGCGGCCGGGCCGGCGACGAAGCGGAGCCCGGCCTGCGTCATGTCACCGGGGAGAGCGAGACCTCGCGCGTCCTCGACGGCCGGGCGCCCGAGCACCCCTGCCCAGAACCGCGCCAGGCGGGCAGGGTCCCGGGCGTCGAAGGTCACTGCCGTCAGCCGCACGCTCATCGGCGCACGGTAGGCGCCGCACGCTGTGACCGGCAACGCAATAGGGGCCGGCGCCGAGTAGGCCGATCGGCACTTGTGTGACGACCGGGCGGCGGAGAGGGTGGGTGCGCCGGCGTGGGGGCGCTCGGCCGTTCCGTCCTGTCAGGGGCGCGACGACCAGCAGGCGGCGCGACGATCGGCGGCCCCGCGGCCAGGGCGGGACCGACCCGGACGTCCCCGATCTCGGACTCGGAGCACGTTCCCATGTGTGTCAGTACGCGGGCCGCCGGTGCCTCGCCCCCCGGCGGGCCCGGCGGACCGGGCAACCCCGGCAGCCCGGCCCGACCCGACGCCCCG
>JACRAB010000116.1 GCA_016213575.1 Actinomycetota bacterium | reverse complement strand
GCCGCTGCGTCGGGGGTCACGGTGCGCTTGCTGCTCTTGCGTGCCACGGGGGGCTCCTTCGGTGGTGCACCAGTGATCCGTCGACCCTACGACACCGAGACGAACGGGCCGTCTGCCGTCCACCGGGACGACGTCAGGCGGGGTCGACGCTCACCGACCGCCAGGCGCTCGCCGCCTCGGGGGCCTTCCCGCAGGACGCGGGCCGGGGCGGCAGCGGCTCCTCGGCGACCGTGACCCGCCACGTCGTCGCGCCGTCCGCCGTCGCGTGCCGCCAGGTGCTGACCTGACCGCCTCCCGGTGCGGCCGTCTCGTCGAGCAGGGTCAGGGCGGCGAGCCGGTCCTCGTCGAGGTGGTCGCGCAGGGCCGCCTCGGCGGCCTGCGCGGGCGGCGTGCGGTGCAGCGCCCCGCGGAGCAGGTGCCGGACGACGCGGCCCTCGTCGTGCGCCCGGACGAGCGTCGCGGCGTCCGCGGTCCCGACCCGGCCGTAGACCAGGCCGGCCGCGAGGTCGAGCGCGACGCCGGCGAACCGGTGGCCGCCGGAGTGCGAGATCTCCCAGGTGCCCGCGGGCTCGAGGTCGGCGAAGGCCTGGGCGAGCGGGCGGCCGAGCCGGGCGCAGCAGGCGTCCCGGGTGCCGTGCGTGCAGATGCCCCAGACCGGGCCCGGGTCGGACCAGCCCGCGGGCGCGGACGGCGCCGCGGCGAGCCCGGCCCAGTCGAGGTCGAGCAGGTCGGCCGGTGCGTCGAGGGTCGTGGTCGCCGCCCACCCGCCCGGGCCGTACCGGGCGAGGACGACGGCCGGCCGCGGCGGTGCCCCGCGCTCGCCGGCCCCGGGCCGCCGTCCGAGGACGACCCGGACGCCAGCGGCGTCGGTGAGGGCCGCGAGCGCCGCCCCCGCGCCGTCGTCCGGCCACGGCGCGTCGAGCACGGCCTCCCGGCCCCACGGCCCCGGGTGCTCGACGAGAGCCCATACCGGCCGGTGCGGCGCGGTCCCGGCGAGCGGCTCGGCGGCCGCGCCGTCGACGCAGAAGATCCCGTTCACCGGCACAGTCCATCAGCCGCGTGCGCGGGCCCGGCGCGCGGGTGCGGGTGACCGTGCGTCGGGCGGTGCCGGCGCGCCGCCGGACTAGCCTGCGCGGGTGACCGCGCCGCACCAGCTGAGCCGGGCGGACGCCCGCCGGGTCGCCGTCCGGGCCCAGCTCCTCGAGGCCGAGCGTCCGGCCGACCTCGTCGGGCTCGTCCGCCACCTGACGTTCCTCCAGCTCGACCCGACCGCGTCGGTGGCGCCCAACGCCGACCTCGTCGCGTGGAGCCGGCTCGGTGCCGGCTACGCGCCGTCCGACCTGCGCGCCGCGCTCGACCGGCGCGACCTCGTCGAGCTCGAGGCGCTCGTCCGGCCCGCGGAGGACGTCGCGCTCTTCGCCGCCGACATGGCCGACTGGCCCGGCCGTGGCGAGCTACGGCCGTGGCAGCAGGACCGGATCGCGTGGGTCGCAGCCAACGACGCGTGCCGGCGCGACATCCTCGCCCGGCTCGGGGCCTCGGGCCCGCTGCTCATGCGCGACCTGCCGGACACGTGCGCCGTCCCGTGGCGCTCCACGGGGTGGACCGACGGCCGCAACGTCGAGAAGCTCCTCGGTGCGATGGTCGCCCGCGGCGAGGTCGCCGTCGCCGGCCGGCAGGGCCGCGAACGCCTGTGGGACCTCGCGTCCCGGGTGTACCCCGACGTCCCCGCGGTGCCGGCCGAGGAGGCCGCCCGGCAGCGGGACGAGCGCCGGCTGCGGGCGCTGGGCATCGCGCGGGCGAAGGCCCCCGAGCACCCGATGGAGCCGCAGCACGTCGGCTCGGCCGGCGAGCCGGCCGTGGTCGAGGGGGTCAAGGGCACCTGGCGCGTCGACCCGGCCTACCTCGACGCGCCCTTCACCGGCCGGACGGCGCTGCTGTCGCCGTTCGACCGGCTCGTCCACGACCGCAAGCGGGCCCTGGAGATCTTCGGGTTCGAGTACCAGCTCGAGATGTACAAGCCCGCGGCGCAGCGCCGCTGGGGCTACTTCGCGCTCCCGGTGCTGCACCAGGACCGGCTCGTCGGCAAGGTCGACGCCACCGGGGACCGCGGCGCAGGGGTGCTGCGGGTGGACGCCGTCCACGAGGACGTCCTCTTCACCCGCGCGATGACGGCCGCGGTGCGGGCCGAGCTGAGGAGCCTGGCGCGGTGGCTGGGGCTCGGGCTCACGCTTCCGGGGTGAGGCTCCTCTCCGACGGGGGCTGACGGTCACGCCCGCCGGGTGCCCACCTACGATGGCACCGCCCACCGATCACTACCTGCGGGGACTGGTGTGAAGGACATCGTCGTATTCGGCGGCAGCGCGCATCCGGAGCTGACCGCCGAGCTCTGCGAGCACCTGGGGGTCGCGCAGAGCGGCGTGCGGGTCAGCCGGTTCGCCAACGACTGCCTCGAGGTGCAGCTGCAGGCGAACTGCCGCGAACGGGACGTCTTCCTCGTGCAGCCGCTCGTCGCGCCGACGCAGGAGAACCTCGTCGAGCTGCTCCTCATGTGCGACGCGGCCCGCGGGGCGTCGGCGGCCCGGATCACCGTCGTCATGCCGCACTACGCCTACGCCCGGTCGGACAAGAAGGACACCCCGCGCATCTCGCTCGGCGGCCGGCTCGTCGCCGACCTGCTCAAGACCGCCGGCGCCGACCGGGTGCTCGCCGTCACGCTGCACTCGCCCCAGGTGCACGGCTTCTTCTCGGTGCCCGTCGACCACCTGCACGCGCTGCGCGAGCTCGCCCAGCACTTCCGGCAGTACGACCTGAGCCGCACCACCGTCGTCTCGCCCGACCTCGGCAACGCCAAGGAGGCGGCCGCGTTCGCCCGGATGCTCGGCGCGCACGTCGCGGCCGGCGCCAAGCAGCGCTTCCCCGACGACCGGGTGCAGATCAGCGACGTCATCGGCGAGATCACCGACCGCGACGTCATCATCCTCGACGACGAGATCGCCAAGGGCAGCACCGTTCTCGAGCTGCTGCGGATGCTCCGCGACCTCGGCCCGCGCTCGATCCGCGTCGCCTGCACCCACGGCCTGTTCTCCACCGACGCGCTCAAGCGCCTCTCGGAGCAGGAGGACGTCCTCGAGATCGTCTGCACGAACACGGTCCCGATCCCGCCCGAGCGCGTCACCGAGAAGCTCCGGGTGCTGTCGATCGCGCCCGCGCTCGCCGAGGCGGTGCGCCGGATCCACAACGGCGAGTCGGTGAGCGCCCTCTTCGACGCCTGACGCGCCGTCCGGATGCTTGCGGGGTAACCCCGGCGGCACGGTGCCGCCGGGGTGTCCCCGCAGCAGGGTCAGTCGGTCGACGTCACGCCGAGGCCGATCGGGCAGCTGACGCCGGTGCCGTGGTCGGGGCAGTAGCCCCACGGCACCTTGTCGAGGTACTGCTGGTGGTCGCCCTCGGCGTAGTAGAACGGCCCGGCCTCGGCGGCGGGGCGGCCCTCGGTCGTGATCTCGCCGAACCGCCTCTCCGACAGGCGCTTCTGGTACGCCTCGCGGGTCGCGCGGTAGGCGGCCTCCTGCTCGGGCGTCGTCCAGAACACCGCGGAGCGGTACTGGGTGCCGAGGTCGTTGCCCTGGCGGAAGCCCTGGGTCGGGTCGTGGTGCTCCCAGAACGTCCGGAGGACCTGCTCCGTCGTGACCTTCGCCGGGTCGTACGCGACGAGGACCGTCTCGGTGTGCCCGGTCCGGCCGGTGCACGTCTCCTCGTACGTCGGGTGCTTCGTGAAGCCGCCCTGGTACCCGACCGCGGTCGTCACGACGCCGGGGAGGTTCCAGTACGCCTTCTCGGCGCCCCAGAAGCAGCCCATCGCGACGTAGATGACCTGGGTGTCCTCGGGCCACGGGCCCTCGAGCGGGGTGCCGAGGACGGCGTGCCGCGCGGGGACGGGGAACGGCCGTGCGTCGCGGCCCTTCAGGGCGTCATCGGCGGTGACCATCGTCGTCTTCAAGCGCGAACCGAACACTGCGATCTCCTGCCTCTCACAACTCCCGCCGCATCGGCGGGCAACGGTGCCAACACGCCCGGCCGCCGGGTGGTTCCCGGCCGGCGAGGTGGGCGCCCCCGTCAGTGTCACCCGCAGGCCCCACCGTTACACCTCGGAGCTGCCCCGGTGGGGGGG
>JACRAB010000108.1 GCA_016213575.1 Actinomycetota bacterium | reverse complement strand
CGCGCGCAGCGCCTCCGCGCCGGGTGAGGGCCCCACGTCAGCGACCGATCGTGCGGACCGGCTCGACCGGGGTCCCGGGCGTCGTCGCGAGGACGCGGCGGTACACCTCGGCGAGGACCTCGGACTGCCGCTCCCAGGTCCAGTCCTCGAGCAGGCCGGGCCGGTCGTACGCCGCCCGGTAGCGGGGCAGGTCCGCGAGCACCGTGCGGGTCGCCGTCACGAAGGAGTCCCGGTCCTCGGCGACGAAGACCTCCCCGTTCCCGAGCTCGCGGGTCAGCGCGGCCATCGCCCGGACGTCGCTCTGCACGACGGGCAGCCGCGCCCGCGCGTAGTCGAAGTACTTCGTCGCGATCGTCACGTCGTAGTTCTCCACGTGGACCATCGACTGGACGCCGACGGACGCGGTGCTCACGAAGGGGACGACGTCCTCGACCGGCACGTAGCCGAGCACGTGGAGCCGGTCCGCCACCCCGAGGCCGGCCGCGGTCTTCTCCAGCAGGTCGACGTAGTCGTTGCGGCGGGTGAGGAGGGCCAGGTGCACCCCGGGCAGGTCGGCGAGGGCCTCGACCGTCGGCAGGAGCCCGCGCTTGGCCGCACTCACCCCGATGTAGACGAGCAGCGGGACGTCGTCGGCGAGCCCGAGCGTGCTGCGCACGTCGCCGGACCCGGACGCGGACCCGCTCGCCGGCGGGGCGTTCATGACGACGCTCGGCAGCACCGGGAGGCGGTGGTGCCCGGCGATCCGCTCGGCCATCTCGGGAGAGACGGCGACGACGGCGTCAGCCTCGTGGATGTGCGCGGCCTCGTAGGCCTCGTAGGCGATCCGCCAGCGCAGCGTCGGGCCGCCCACCCCCGGGAGGAACTCGTGGGAGTCGAAGACGACACGTACGTCGACCCCTTTGGCACGCAGCCGGCGGGCCGACCGGACGGCCACCCCGAGCATCCGGTAGTCGTGCGCGTGGAGGATCTGCGGGCGGAGCTGGTCGACGACCGGCCAGTACACGCGCTCGTAGTCGAGCAGCCGCGGCTCGAGCCGCGCCCAGCACCGGTCCCCGCGCAGCGCGCGCCAGAACCGGGCGCGGGCGGCGTCCCGCACCGTGTCGTCGAGCGCGCGCGGCGGCCGCGCACCGGTGCCGGCCGGCCCGCCGTCGGCCGTCCGGCCGCGCAGCGCCCCGGTGGCCCGGGAGAGCCTGCGGGCGACGCGGCGGTACCGGTCCAGGGCGCGCCGCTGCGCCTGCTCCCGGGTGAACCGCACGGGCACGCGACGGACCGTGGCAGCCCCGAGCGGTCGCTCGTCCCCGGGACCGACGGCCTTGCCCAGCAGGGTGACCCGGTGGCCCGCGTCCGCCATGGCACGGGCCGCCTTCTGCACCCGCCCGTCGCCGTCGATCGAGTTGTCGACCATCATGAGGACGACGACGCCGTCCTGCCGCTCGCTCATCCCGAGACTCCCTGCCCGGCCGCATGGCCTGTCGTCCGACGTTCCTGGGCCCCGTGCCGGCGGGCCGGCGCCGCGTCGTCGAGGTGGCGCAGGGCGGCCGGGATCCCGTAGAACGCGGGGGTGCGGCCGACCCGCGCGAGCCGCCACACCGGGTAGACCGCGACCCGGTCGAGGGCGACGAGCACGTCCGCGTCGCGGAGGATCGCGCGGGTCTGCGGGTCCCTGCGGGCCGCGCGGAAGGCCCGGACGGCCGCCGACGAACGCCGGTCGAGCAGCCGCAGCACGCGGTACGACACGGCGTCGACGGCGCGGCGCACGGGCGAGCGGGTCGCCGCCGCGCGGGACGACCGGGTGAGGACGAGCCGTCGGTGCCCGTGCAGGCCGAGGCCGGTGAGGACCCGTGCCTCGGGGAGCGTGTGCAGCAGGGCCAGGACCTCGGCGCCGCGGGCGACGAGTGCCGCGACCGGGATCTCCAGTGCCGTCCGGGTCGGTACGACGACGCCGACGAGGACGACGCGGAGCGGCCGGGGCGCCGCGTCGGGGCTCACCGGCGCACCCCGGCGGGCGCGGGGCGCCGGTCGGCGGGCGCGGCCGGCGCCGGCCCGTCCTCCGTGCGCCGCGCCGGGTCCCGTCGTCCGAACCGCTCGTCGAGCATCGCGACGACCGGGTCCAGCTGGAGGCTGCGCTCGAACCGGCCCGCGTGGTCACGGGCCGCGGCGCGGTCCTCCTCGGACGCCGACAGGGCGCGTCGCGCGGTCTCGACGAAACCGTCGCGCAGCGCCTCCACCGTGAGCCCGGGCGGCCGGACCCACAGCGGGTACCCCTCGAGGACGTCCTGCGCCGCGTGCGGCATCTCGTGCGCCGAGAGCACCGGCAGACCCGTGGCCATGTACTCGTACACCTTCCCGGAGGTCACGAACCGGCCGCCGGCCAGGGCGAGGAGGAGCGCGTCCCACCGGCCGTAGGTGGCCGCCACGTCGGCCTTCGCCACGGGCCCGCCGTAGGTGACGCCGTGCACGCCGGCCCGGGCGATGACGGCGGCGTTGCCGTTCGCGCCGGCCGCCCAGCCGGCCCCGACGTGCCCGCGGAAGGTCAGCGTCGACCGGGCCAGCACCTCGTCCTGCGCGCGGGCGGCCGTCCAGGCGTCCACGACGAGCGACAGGTGGGCCGGTGTGAGGTTCACCGTGCCCAGGTACCCGAACGCGAGGCCGGCCGCCGGGTCCGGGCGCCGGGCGACGGCGAGGTCGGTGCCGAGGTCGGCGTCGAACCCGTTGCGGGCCACGTGCACCCGGGACGCGAGCTCCGGGTAGCGCTGCCGGTAGAACTCCGCGATCGGCTCGTTGACGGTGCAGACCGCCTCCGCCCCGGTGAGCACGCGGCGCTCCCAGCGCCCGCGCCGCGTCCGTGCGCCGAAGGCCTCGCCCGCACCGAGGACGTCCACCGACCAGCCGTCGCGGAAGTCGACGACGTACGGCGTCCCGGTCCTGCGCCGCACGTGCCGGGCGACGGCGAGCGTCGTGTAGGGGGCGGGGGAGACCAGGAGGAGGTCGGCCGGACGGTCCCGGACGACGGCCTCGGTGCCGCGCTCGAGGGCGCGCCGCCAGGGCCCGAACACCTTCTCCGGGAAGGGGATCGTGTCGAGTCGGTGGCGCAGGCGGACCCAGCGGGCCGGGTACTTCGCCCGGAACCAGGAGTACCCGCGCACGTCCGGGTCGAGGTCCGCGCGGCGCAGCGGGAGCTCGACGATCCGGACCCGCGGGTCGACGAGGTCGAGGAGGCTGAGGTCCAGCCCGTACTCGAGGTCCCACGCGTGCCGGTCGATCGTCACGACGGTGACGTCCCAGCCGCGGTCGACGAAGAGGTTGGCCGTGGCCCGCATCCGGTAGGCGCTGCTCTTCGCCGCCGGCGGGAAGCCGATGGCGACGTAGACGAGGTGCGGTCTGGTGCCGCCCCCCGACCGGGCGCCGTCCGCGCTGCCGGCCGGCACGAGGACCTCGAGCAGCCGCGGCATGACGGCGGCCGTGCCGTAGCGGGCGTGCACGACCCCGGCGGCGTCCGCCGCGGTGCGGGCACGGACGGCGTCCGGTTCCGCGGCGAGGGCGAGGAGCCGCGCGGCCGCCTCCCGTGGCGACCGGACCACCCACCCGGCCGGGAAGACCTCGCCCGCACCGCCGAACTCCGCGACGTCGGGCCAGTCCCGTGCCACGGGCAGGCAGCCCGCCGCGACGGCCTCGCAGAACGCCACCCCGTGCGACTCGCGCCGGCTCGACGACAGCACGTACCCGGCGTCGCGCAGCACCTCGGGCAGGTCCGCGGTCCAGCCGACGCGTCGGACGGCGTCCCCCGCGGCCTCGATGCGGCGCAGCACCTGCGCCCGGTAGCGGCGCGCGGGCGCCGTCTGCGGCTCGGGGTAGTCCGCGCCGACGAGGAGCAGCCGCCACCGGGGGTCGTGCTGCCGCAGCTCGTCGAGCACCTCGAGGGCCCACAACGGGTCCTTGACCGGCTGCGCCCAGCCCACGACCGCCACCGTCCGTGCGGCGTCCGGGCGCTTGTCGAAGGACGTGCGGCCGTCCGGTGGCGGACCGTCCAGGGCGACCGGGTTCGGGACGACGTGCACCCGGGGACCGCCCCGGCGGGTCCTCGCCGGGGCGAGGGCCGGGACCACGTGCCGGACGAGGGACTCGAGCTGGGCCCCGACGAGGACGACGTCGTCGACGCGCGACCAGTCGACGAGGTGCGGCTCGACCGAGAACGCCTCGATGCTGTGCAGCCGGACGACGAGGCGGGCGCCGGCCGGGACGACGAGGCTCGCCCACACCGCTGCTGCTGTGCACCAGTCCACGACGACGGTGTCCGCCTCACGCAGCAGCGCGGCGACCTCGGGGGCGGTCGCGGAGGCGTCCACCGCGGCGAGCGCCGCCGGGTCCCCGAGCCGGGCCCGGGCCAGGACGGCCGGCACCGGGACGAGCCCGTCGGCCCGCGGCCCGGTGAGGTCGAGGCGGGTCACCCGGGCTCCGGCCCCGACGAGCCCGCGCTCGACCTCCCCGAGGAAGTGCGCGTTGCCGTCCGTCACGAGCAGCACCCGCGGCCGGTCGCCCGGGGCCGCGGTCCGCGGGGCGCCCGGTGTGCGCAGGTGGAGCCGGGTGTAGGCGGCGGACCGGGTCACCGGGTCGAGCCAGCCGGAGTCCTTGCGGGACAGCGGCGACGGTGCGTCGAGGGTGTGCAGGCTGCGGTGCAGGAGGACGTGCAGCGCCTGGAGCAGGTGGTCGGCGGCGGCCGCCGCGCGCCCGACCGCGAGGGCCCGGTCCGCGGCGTCCGCGAGCGTCCGGGCCGCGTCGCGGCGCGCCGCCCGGTCGAGGCCCTCGGCGCCGGTCGAGGTGCGGGCGCCCGCGGTCGGGTCCGCGCCGTCGGCCGGGTCGGCGAGGTCGAGGGTGAGCAGGGCCTGCTGGCCCCCGAGCCGGGCCAGCAGGTCCGTGCCACGGGCGTCGCGCAGCGCGCGGGGGACGACGTCGAGGGCCTGCGGGTGCCGGCCCTCGCGGCGCCGCCTGGCGACGAGCGGCGGGGCCTGCCGCAGGGCCGCCGTCCGGGTGCTGTCGTCCTCGACCGCGCGCAGCCAGGCGTCGGCGGGCATGTCGGTGGCCGTCACACCCGGGCCGTGACCCGTCGTGCGGCGAGCGCCGTCGCCACCGCGGAGGCGGCGGTCCCGGCGCCGTACGGGGCGGCGTCCGTCGGCGCAGGGGCGAGGCGGGCCAGCGCCTGCGGCGGGGCCGCCGGTGCGGCGAGGACGTTCCAGCCGAGGTCGACCGTCTCGGTCCACTCCGTCTCGGTCCGCAGCGTCACGCACGGGGTCCGCAGCAGGAAGGCCTCCTTCTGCAGGCCGCCGGAGTCGGTGACGACCGCGCGGGCCCCGACGACGGCGGCCACGGTCTGCGGGTACGGCAGCGGGGGACTGACCCGGACCCGGCCGCGGTCGAGCGGGACGCCGTGCTCCCGGGCCCGGGCGACGAGCCGGGGGTGGGCGAGCAGGAGGACCGGCACGGGGAGCAGGGCGAGGGCCTCGCAGACGGCGGCCAGCCGCTGCGGGTCGTCGGTGTTCTCCGCGCGGTGCACCGTCGCGACGACGTACCCGGACTCCCGCAGGTCCTCGGGCACGGGCGACGGCCGGTCGGCGACCTGGTCGCGCGTCCGCAGGCAGACGTCGGTCATGACGTCGCCGACGAGCACACTGCGCTCCGTCAGGCCCTCGGACGCGAGGTGCGTCATCGCCGCGGCGGTCGGGGCCAGCAGGAGGTCGGCGGCGTGGTCGGTGAGCACCCGGTTGTGCTCCTCGGGCATCCGGCGGTTGAAGGAGCGCAGGCCGGCCTCGAGGTGCGCCACCGGCAGGTGCAGCTTCACGGCGGCGAGCGCGGCGGCGAGCGTCGAGTTCGTGTCCCCGTAGACGAGCACCCAGTCCGCGGCGCTGCCGGCGAGCACGGGCTCGAGGGCCGCGAGCATCGCACCGGTCTGGGCGCCGTGCGGCAGCGAGCCCACCCCGAGGTGGACGTCGGGGACCGGGATCGCGAGGTCGTCGAAGAAGACGTCGGACATCGCCGCGTCGTAGTGCTGGCCGGTGTGGACGATGACGTGCTCCGCCCCGGCCTCGTCGAGCGCCCGGGCGACCGGTGCGAGCTTGACGAACTGGGGCCGCGCTCCGACCACGCTGACGATCTTCATCGGGATGGGCACCTTCGGGGTCTTCCGGGGCGGGTCCGGCCGGATCCAGCGTAGGCAGCGCCGCAGGGTCGTCCTGCTCCGGAAGGGCTGCGTCGACAGGTGTTCCCCCGTGCGTCGTCCGCTGTTCCCCGGGTGGTCAGGCAGGTCGACGACACGTCGGCTGCCATTGCCTCCGGCGTCGGTTCCCGTTCATCTGCGACGGGTCCGGCCGCACTACGGTGACGCACCGTCCGGGCGCGTCGTCCGGGCGCACGCGGACGCCGGCCCGTTCCGGCGCACCGACCGACCCGAAGGGGCCCTGTGAGGATCGCCGTCGTCGCACTCGGCAAGATCGGCCTGCCGCTCGCCGTCCAGTTCGCCACCAAGGGGCACGACGTCGTCGGTGTCGACGTCGACCCGCGGGTCGTCGACCTCGTCAACGCGGGCACCGAGCCGTTCCCCGGGGAGCACGACCTCGGCCGCCTGCTCGCCGAGAACGTCGCGGCCGGCCGGCTGCGGGCGACGACCGAGTACAAGGACGCCGTCCCCGGCAGCGACGCCGTCGTCCTCGTCGTGCCGCTGTTCGTCGACGAGCGGACGGCGGAGCCCGACTTCGGCTGGATGGACGCCGCGACGGCCTCGCTCGCCGAGTGCCTGACCCCCGGCACGCTCGTCGCCTATGAGACGACGCTGCCCGTCGGGACCACGCGCACCCGGTGGAAGCCCATGCTGGAGAACGGGTCCGGCCTCGTCGAGGGGCGGGACTTCCACCTCGTGTTCAGCCCGGAGCGGGTGCTCACCGGCCGGGTCTTCGCCGACTTGCGCAAGTACCCCAAGCTCGTCGGCGGTCTGACCCCCGAGGGCGCCGCCCGGGCCGCCGCGTTCTACGCGGCGGTGCTCGACTTCGACCCGCGCCCGGACCTGGCCCGCGGCAACGGCGTCTGGGACCTCGGCAGCGCCGAGGCGGCCGAGATGGCCAAGCTCGCCGAGACCACGTACCGGGACGTGAACATCGGGCTGGCCAACCAGTTCGCCCGGTTCGCGGGTGCGCACGGGATCGACGTCATGCAGGTCGTCGAGGCGAGCAACAGCCAGCCGTACAGCCACATCCACACCCCGGGCATCGCGGTCGGCGGCCACTGCATCCCCGTGTACCCGCGCCTGTACCTGTGGAACGACCCGGACGCGACCGTCGTCCGCGCGGCCCGGCGGGCCAACGCCGAGATGCCCGACCACGCGGTCGACCTGCTCGAGGAGGCGCACGGGGACCTCACCGGGCAGCGGGTGGTCGTCCTCGGCGCGGCGTACCGCGGCGGCGTCAAGGAGACGGCGTTCTCCGGCGTCTTCCCGACCGTCGAGGCGCTCGCCGGTCGCGGCGCCGAGCCGGTCGTGCACGACCCGCTCTACACCGACGACGAGCTGGAGCGGCTGGGGCTCACCCCCTACGCGCTCGGCACCCCCGTCGACGCGGCCGTGGTCCAGGCCGACCACGCCGGGTACCGGGACCTGACCCCCGCGGACCTGCCCGGGGTCCGGACGCTCGTCGACGGCCGCCGGGTCACCGACCCCGCGCTGTGGACCGGGGTCACGCGGCGCGTCATCGGCGCCCCCTGAGCCTGTGCGCCGAGGCCGGCCGGACCCGTGCGGCCGGCCGGCCCCGGGCGGTCACCCGTCGACGCGCGTGACGCCGTCCGGGCCCTCGACGTAGCACTCGCCCGTCTGCGGGCAGACCCAGCGCTGCCCGGCGTCCGCCGGGCCGCTCGCGACGAGCCGGACGCCGGCCCGGCCCACCCAGCCGATCCGGCGTGCGGGCACACCCACGACGAGCGCGTGGTCCGGGACGTCGTCGACGACGACCGCGCCCGCGGCGACGAGCGCCCAGCGGCCGACCGTCACCGGGGCGACGCAGACGGCCCGGGCGCCGATCGACGCTCCCTCGCGCACCGTCACCCCGACGGCGTCCCAGTCGGACGCCGACTTGAGGTCGCCGTCCGGGGTCACCGCCCGCGGGTTGTGGTCGTTCGTGAAGACGACCGCGGGGCCGACGAAGACACCGTCCTCGAGGACGGCCGGCTCGTAGACGAGCGCGTAGTTCTGGATCTTGCAGCGGGACCCCACCCGGACACCTGTGCCGACGTACACACCTCGCCCGACGACGACGTCCTCGCCGAGGACGGCGTCCTCCCGCACCTGCGCCAGGTGCCACACGGAGGTACCGTCCCCGACCCGGGCGGAGGGGTGGACCTCCGCCGAGGGGTGGATCCGGGTGCGGGTGGTCGCGGCGGTGGTCATGCGTCCTTCTTCCTCGGGTGTGCTCGGGCGTCCGCGGGCAGTTCGGACCGCTCATGACAGCGGGACGCCCCGACCACGTGGCGTGCTGTGTCCGGCGCCACGCCGTCGTCCTGGTGAACGTTCGCTGAACGCCCTGACGACGGTGAACGGCGCGTGCCTAGACTGCAAACGGTTCCATGTCACAGCCGCCCGGAGGTCGCACCATGGACGTCGACCAGGAGATCCGCCGTCTCTCGGCCACCCTCGCAGTGCGCCACCCGCTCTTCGCGCCGCAGACGGTCGAGCGGCTCGTCACGCGGCTGTTCGAGGAGTACGCGGACGCCAGGGTGCGGACCTACCTGCCCGTCCTCGTCGAGCGGGCCGCGGACGCCCAGCTGCGCGACCTCGACCGGGACTACGCCGGCGAGCGCTCCCCGCACGCGGTCTCGCTGCGCGGGGCCGACGAGGCCGCGCTCAGCGCCTGAGCGCCAGGGCCGGCGCCGTGGCGGTGAACGGTCGGCGACGGACCGGTGAAACCACGATGCACGGCGTGCCGTCGGGTTCCGGCGGGCCGGTCGGCGCGTGACGATGGGCACAAGGGGCGCCGCGACGGCCGCCCCGGGGGCGAGCGGAGGACCACCCGGTGGGCGTGCGGCGCAGGTCGTGGAGCGGTGTCACGGGCTCGCGGCCCGGTGAGCCGGTCGAGATCTCGGCGTTCGTCCGGGCCCTGCCGGACGTCGTCGCCGCCGAGCGGCTCGCGGCGGTGCTCCTCGTCGGCTCCCCGGAGCGCCTGCGCCACCTGCGGACCGCGGCGGCCGTCGCGCTGACCGCCTCCGAGACGGTGGCCCCGGACCGGCTCGAGGTCCTGCTCAGCGCGACCGTCCTGCACGACATCGGGTACGCCGAGGCGGTCCGCGGCACCGGCTTCCACCCCCTGGACGGCGCGGAGTGGCTGCGTGCGCACGGCGCACCTGCTGATGTCGCCGGGGTCGTCGCCCACCACTCCGAGGCCGTCCTGCTGCCCGGCGCCGACGCCTACCTGACCCGCCTGGGCCGTCTGCCCCGCCCCGAGCCGACGCTCTCCGACGTCGTCACGTACGCCGACCAGACGACGACGCCGGACGGCCGCCGGACGGCACTGCTCGACCGGCTGCGCGAGCGCCGCCTGCGCCGGCCCGCCACCGGTCCGGTCGCCTGCGAGGCGCAGCGCCGGCGCGCGGAACGGCTCGTGCACGCGGTCACCCGGGTCACCGCCCGGCTCGACCGGATCGGTGCCGCCGACGTGTCGCTGCACGCCGTCGACCCCTACCTGGCGCCGAGCCGGCCGCTGCCGGGCGACGACACCGTCGCGCAGGTGCTCGAGGCGGTCCCCCTGCTCGGTGCCGCCGACGGGCTGGAGCGCGGCGAACGGGTCGGCGCCGCCGTCCACGCCGCCCGGCTGCTGCTCGCCGCCGACTGCGACCCGGCGTGGGACGACGTGCTCGCGACGGCCTGCCGGCTGCTCGGCCGGGACGCGCCGTCCGTCCCCGGGTCTCTCGCCGAGCCGCCCCGGGTTACGCTCCGCCGGTGAGCCTTCGACTCGGATACCAGATCCCCAACTTCTCCTACGGGACAGGCGTCGACGCCCTCTTCCCCACGGTCGTCGCGCAGGCGCGCGAGGCCGAGGCGGCCGGTTTCGACACCGTCCTCGTGATGGACCACTTCTACCAGCTGCCCGGGCTCGGGACGCCGGACCAGCCGATGCTCGAGTGCTACACGGCGCTCGGTGCGCTCGCCGGTGCGACGTCGACGATCCAGCTCTCCTCGCTCGTCACGGGCAACACCTACCGCAACCCCGCGATCCTCGCGAAGACCGTGACGACGCTCGACGTCGTCTCCGGCGGCCGGGCGGTGCTCGGCATCGGGGCCGGGTGGTTCGAGCGCGAGCACCTCGACTACGGCATCGAGTTCGGCACGTTCAGCGACCGGTTCGTGCGCCTCGAGGGGGCGCTGAACATCATCACGCCGATGCTGCGCGGGGAGAACCCGACGTACGACGGCCAGTGGTACCACGTGCAGAACGCGATGAACGAGCCTCGCCTTCGGCCCTCGATCCCCGTGATGCTCGGCGGCTCGGGCGAGCAGAAGACGTTCCGGCTGGCCGCGCTGTTCGCCGACCACATGAACATCATCTGCGACAAGCAGGACATCCCCCGCAAGCTCGCCGCGCTCGCGCAGCGCTGCGAGGAGGCGGGCCGTGACCCGGGGACGATCGAGACGAGCTACCTCGCGTTCGTCTTCATCGCCGAGAACGCGGCGCAGGCAGAGGGCTTCCTCGCCCAGGTGCCGCCGGACCGCCGTGCGCGGATCTTCGCCGGGACGGCGGACCAGGTCGCCGACCAGCTGAAGACCGACGTCATCGACGCCGGCATCGGCGGCCTCACCGTGAACATGGTCGTCAACGGCCACGTCCCCGGGGTCGTGGCCCTCGCCGGCGAGACGCTGCGCCCGCTCGTCGGCTGAGCCGGGCGGGACGCTCAGTCACGCCGCCGGGCGTCGTCCAGGACGGCCTGGTGCTCGCCGAGCCCGGGCACCGGGTCCATCCGGGGGACGAACCCCGTGAGGCCGATCGCCGGCAGGAGGGCGTCGACCGGGCCGCCCGGGGTCCGGACGACGCGCCACCGGTCGCGCTGGGCCCGCTGCGGGTGGGTGCGCAGGTCCTCGACGCCGCGCACGCGGGAGTGCGCGATCCGCCCGGCCTGCAGGCGCCGCTCGAGCCCGGGGCCGTCGAGCGTGCGCAGGACGGCGTCGCTCGTGGCGTGCAGGGCGTCCCGGTGCGCCACCCGGGCGGCCACCCCGGCGAAGCGGGGGTCGGCCGCGACGGAGCCGGGGGCGGCGGGGTCGTCCCCGAGGACGTGCGCGCAGAAGTCCGCCCACTCGCGCTCGTTCTGCACGGAGAGCATGAACGCCGTCCCGTCGCCGGCGGCGAAGATCCCGTACGGCGCGATGGCGGCGTGGCTGGTCCCGGCCCGCGGCGGCGGCGTCCCGCCGTGGAGCGCGTAGTACATCGGGTGGCCCATCCACTCCACGAGGGCGTCGAACAGGCTCACGGAGACGTGCGTGCCGACGCCGGTCCGCTCGCGGTGCAGCAGGGCGGCGAGGATGCCCGAGAACGCGGCCGTCCCGCCGGCGATGTCGGCCACGGGGATGCCGGCCTTGGCGGGGTCGGCCGGGGTCCCCGTCACGGAGATCGTCCCGGCCTCGGCCTGGATCAGCGCGTCGTACGCCTTCGCGTGCTCGAGGTCACCGCCCGTGCCGTACCCGCTCACCGAGCACGTCACGAGCCGCGGCCGGGTCTCCCGGAGCGCCTCGCCGAGCCCGAGCCGCGCGGCCGCGCCGGGGGCGAGGTTCTCCACGAAGACGTCCGCGGTGTCGACGAGGCCCAGCAGGCGTGCCCGGTCCGCGTCGTCCTTGAGGTCGAGGACGACGGACTCCTTGCTCCGGTTCAGCCAGACGAAGTGGCTCGACTGCCCGTGGACCGTGGCGTCGTAGTCGCGCGCGAAGTCCCCGCGCCCGGGGCGTTCCACCTTGACGACGCGTGCCCCGAGGTCGGCGAGCTGGCGGGTCGCGAACGGCGCCGCGACGGCCTGCTCGCACGCGACGACGGTGATCCCGGCGAGCGGCAGCATGCCGCCAGTCAACCCCACGTCCTCGTGAGGACCCGCGGGGCGTCCCGGGGTCTGCAGTTACTTGAAGAAGTGTTCAAGTGCTAATGTCTGCGATCGTGCCCGTTCCGCTGTACCAGGCCAAGGCCGAGTTCTTCCGGACCCTCGGCCACCCCGCCCGCATCCGGGTGCTCGAGCTCCTCAGCGAGCGCGACCACGCCGTCCACGAGCTGCTCGACGCCATCGAGATCGAGCAGAGCAACCTGTCCCAGCAGCTGGCCGTGCTCCGGAGGGCCGGGCTCGTCGTCCAGCGCCGCGAGGCCGGTGCCGTCGTGTACGCGATCAGCGTCGCCGAGGTCCGGGACCTGCTGCTGGCCGCCCGCGCGATCCTCGCGGCGGTCCTCGCCGGCCAGGAGCAGTTGCGCAGCGAGCTCGGCGGAGGTGCGCCGTGAGCCTGCGCGGCTGGCTCGCCCTCGCACGTCGCACCGGGCGGATCGCGGAGCCCGCGGCCCCGCGGCCGGCCGGCCCCGCGGGTGAGGCACGGGCGGACGCCGGGATCCTCGCGGGATCGGTGCAGGTCCGGCACGTCGACGCCGGGTCGTGCAACGGCTGCGAGATCGAGGTGGCGGCCGCCTTCGGGCCGGTCCACGACGGGGAGCGCTACGGCGCCCGGCTCGTCGCCTCGCCGCGGCACGCGGACGTCGTCCTCGTCACCGGGGTCGTCACCCGCAACATGGCAGAGCCGTTGCGCCGCACGGTCGACGCGACGCCGCGGCCGCGCCTCGTCGTCGCGATGGGCGACTGCGCGCGCGACTGCGGCGTCTTCGCCGGCGGGTACGGCGTCGTCGGCGCGGTGAAGGACGTCGTCGACGTCGACCTCGAGATCCCCGGGTGCCCGCCGCGCCCGGAAGCGGTCGTCGAGGCCCTCCGCACGGTCACGCGCCGATGAGCGTGCGCCTCGGGCTGCTCGCGGTCCTGTCGCTCGCGCTCGTCGCGGCGGTCGTCGGTGGCGTGCTGGGAACCGCTGCCCGGCAACGGGTCTCGCCGCTGCTCGGCGCTCTCGTCGGCGCGGCCGCGGTGTGGACCGGGGCGCTCGCCTGGTCGGGCGGCACCGGGCGCGTCGTCGTGGGCACCGTCCTGCCCGGCGTCGGCGCCGGCTACGCCCCGGACCGGCTCGGCGGCGCCTTCCTCGTGCTCGTCGGCGGGGTGACGGTGCTCGCCTCGGTGTGGGCGTTCGACGGTGCACGCGGCACCGCCGCCTCCCGGACGGCCTGGGTCGCCTACCCGCTCTTCGTCCTCGGGCTGCTCGGGGTCATGGCCGCGGCGGACGTCGTCGCGTTCCTCCTCGCCTGGGAGGTCATGGCCGTCGCGTCCGCGGTCCTCGTCCTGGCCGACCACGCCCGTCGTCCCGAGGTCGTCGGCGCGGGCCTGTGGTACGCCGGGATGACCCAGCTCTCCTTCCTCCTCGTCCTCGGCGGGTTCGCCGTCCTGGCGTCGGCCGCGGGCGGCACCGGGTGGGACGACCTGGCGCGGCTGGCCCCGGACGCCGGCGCCACCGGGGTCGGGGTCGGGCTGCTGCTGCTCGGGTTCGTCACCAAGGCAGGTGCGGTGCCCGTGCACGTCTGGCTGCCCCGCGCGCACCCCGAGGCGCCGAGCCACGTCAGCGCGCTCATGAGCGCCGCCATGGTCAAGGCGGGCGTCTGCGGGGTGCTGCTCGTCGTCGTCCGGCTGTTCCCGGCCGGGCCGTCGTGGTGGGGGCTCGCGCTGCTCGTCGTCGGGTCGGCGTCCGCGGTCTTCGGGATCCTCCAGGCGGGTGTCGCCGCGGACCTCAAGCGGCTGCTCGCGTACTCGACGACCGAGAACGTCGGCCTCATCCTCGTCGCCGTCGGCGCCGCGCAGGTGACGACGGCGCGCGGGGACGTCGAGACCGGCCACGTCCTGCTCGTCGCCGCGCTCCTGCTGACCTTCGGGCACGCCGCGGCGAAGTCGGTGCTCTTCCTCACCGCGGGATCAGTGCTGCACGCCACCGGTCTGCGGGACCTCGACCGGCTCGGCGGCCTCGGCCGCACGATGCCGTGGACGTGCGGCGCGTTCGGCGTCGCCGCGCTCGGCGCCGCCGGGCTGCCCGTGACCGCCGGGTTCGTCGCGGAGTGGACGCTGCTCCAGGCGCTCGTGCACGCCGGCGGCCCGGCCGACCCCCGGCTCGGTCTCGTCTCCGCGCTCGCGGTCACGGTCGTGGCGCTCACCGCCGGGCTGGCCCTCATGACGTTCACCAAGGCGTTCGGGATCGCGTTCCTCGGCCGGCCGCGCAGCGACGGGGCGGCGGCCGCGCACGAGGTCGGCCGCGCGGAGCGGCTCGCCGCCGCGGTCGGTGCGCTCGCCGTCCTCGTTCTCGGGCTCGTCCCCGGGCCGATGGCGACGGCGGCCGTCCGGGCGCTCGGTGTGGACGGCGTCACCGCCGCGGGCACGACGCTCGCCGCGGGCGTCCGGCTGGACGGCGTCGCGCCCGCCCCCGGTGCCGCGGGCGGTGTCGCGGGCGGTGCTGCCGGGCTGGTGCCGGTCCTCGACCCGCT
>JACRAB010000107.1 GCA_016213575.1 Actinomycetota bacterium | reverse complement strand
CGGCCGCTCGCCGCGGCGAGGTCGCGGTGCGTCGCGATGCTCATGTCACTCCTGTCGCGGCCCGCCGGGCGGGCCGATCCGGACGCGGGTCAGAGCGGGAAGCCCAGGTCGGACAGCGCGGCGAGCACCGAGCGGACGACCGCGGCGTCACCGACCTGCTCCGGGCGGGGGCTGCGCAGGTCCACCCCGGTGCGCAGCGCGACCCGGGTGCAGATCGTCGCGAGGGCGGCCCCGGGCCCGCCGAGGCGGCGCTCCAGCCCCGCGAGGACGTCCACGAGGTCGGCGTCCGCCGCCACTGGCATCACACGCTCCCGCTCCCGGGCCCGCTGCTCGGGCCGATGCTGGGTTGTCGGCGTCCGCGCGGTCCTGCTTGAGGTCCGCGGGCCCCGCTACGACCGCGTCCGACGGCGCCCGGCCGGCGCCCGGGAACGACCGCGCCCGCCGGACGCCGCCCCGCGAGCGGGTCCGGCGGGCGCGGGCGCGCGGGCCGTGCGGGGGTCAGCCGAAGACGACCCCGGTGAGGGTCTGGTTCACGTGCCCGAGCCACGTCTCGCCGTACGTGTGGAAGCCCGCGAGCGGGATGCCGCCGAACGACTCGACGAAGCGCCCGCCGGTGCCCTCGGCGTCCATCTGGAGGCGGCGCAGGATGCAGTTGAACATCACGGCACCGCCGCTGGTGCCGCCGAGGTCGGCGACCGCGGCCGTGACCGCGGACCGGGTCTCGGCGACCATGTCGGTCGCGTTCATGAGCTCGACGTCCATGCCCTCGAGGATCTGCGCGTAGAAGGCGAGCCCGCCGCCCTCGACGACGGCGCGGGGGCTGCGGATCCAGGCCTGCCCGTCCATCATGAGCCCGACCGGGTGCGCCATGAACTGCGCCGCGTCGACCTCGTCGGGCGCGCACCCCACGGCGTCGGCGTACGCCTCGACGGCCGGACGGCCGTCGAGCTCGAGGACGACCCGGTTCGGCACGTCGGCCTTGGTGATCCGCAGGACCCGGCCGGCCGGCACGAACGAGCACGTCTTGACGACGCGGAAGGGCACGCCGGTCTCGAGCAGGAGCAGCGCCACCCCGTGGTCGCTCACCCGGTCGCCGACCGCGACCCACGTCGAGGCGAAGGCGAGGTCGTCGCCCGCCGAGCCGCCGACGACGTCCAGCGCGGGCGCGGCGTTGCCGAGACGCTCGTTGACGAGCTCCTCGACCCCGTGCATGCCGTCGATGAGCACGAGCAGCAGGTGCCGGGCCGGGTCGAGGGAGCGCAGCGGCGCGCCGAGCCGGGCCTCGAGGTCCGCGACGGCGGCGTCGGTCCCGGTCGCGACGTCGGCGGAGAGGTCCCCGAGGGCCGCGGCCGCCCGGACGACGACGCCCTCGGGCAGGGCGACGGCGCTGACGCCGCCGGTCCCGGTGCCGCCCTGGGTGAACTCGCCCGCCGTCGAGCAGCCGAGGACGGGCACGCCGGGGAAGGCCTGCGCGATCGGCGCGGCGAGGTCGCCCGGCGCGTAGGCGCTCGAGGCGAACCAGACGACGGCGCCGGCGGACCGGCCGGCGAGGCCGGCGAGCAGGTCACGGGTCAGGGCGGGGACGGCGTCCGCCACCGGGCCGGTCGCGTGGGCGCTGGCGGCGGTGAGCGTGCTGAGAAGGGTGGTCACGTGGGTGGTCTCCTGTCGGGGATCCGTGGAGCGGGGTCTGAGGACACTGCGGGCGCCGGCCGGGGCCGGCTCGGGCGAGCCGACGGTCAGAGCGCGTGGCCCATGTCCGCCAGGGCCGCGAGGACCTTCGCGACGAGCGCCGCATCCGTGTTCTGGTCGTACCGCGGGTCCTTGAGGTTGACGCCCGTGCGGAGCATGACCCGGGTGCAGATCGGGCCGAGCGACAGGTTGTTGCCCGCGAGCTGTCGCTGGAGGCCCTCGAAGACCTCGGTGATCGTCGTGGCGGTCGTGACAGGCATGGGCGCTCCCAGCAGAGGACTTGGCCCCGGCTGTTTCGGGGCGACCCCCGCTTCTCGGCCGGACGCGCCGCGCGCTCGAGGTGACGAAGGTCCCGGGCGCCGGCCGGGCCCGCCGGCCGCAGGGCTCAGGCGGCGCGGACGGCGAGCAGCTCGCGGGCCTCGTCGGTGGTCATCGGGGGCCGCTGCATCTCGGTGGCGAGCCGGGCGGCGCGCTCGACGAGCTCGGCGTTCGACTGCACGGCACGGCCCTTGGCGTAGACGAGGTTGTCCTCCATGCCCACCCGCAGGTGACCGCCGAGCGCGAGGGCCGCGGCGGCGACCGGCAGGTGCGCGCGGCCGATCCCGGTCGCCGACCACGAGGTGACCTCGGCCGGCAGCGCCTGGACCGCCGCGACGAGCGCCTCGACGGTGCCGGGCATGCCCCCGGGGACGCCCATGACGAAGTCGCAGTGCTCGCGGCCGCCGAAGGGCAGCCCGCACGTGTCCAGGAGCCGGCGCAGCGCGTGCACCTGGCCGAGGTCGAACAGCTCGAACTCGGGGACGACCCGCAGCTCCCGGGCCTTCTCGAAGAGGTCCACCATGAACGGCCACGGGTTGAGGAAGACGTCGTCGCCGAAGTTCACCGTGCCGCACGTGAGCGAGCAGGAGTCGGGCGCCGCGTCGAGGACGGCGAGCCGCGCCTCGAGCGGGTCCTTGACGCTGCCGCCGGTGGACAGCTGGACGACGAGGGTCGTGCTCTCGCGCAGCGCCGCCACGGTCTCCCGCAGCCGGCCGAGGTCGAGCGTCGGGCGCGCGTCGTCGTCCCGGATGTGGACGTGGACGAGCGCCGCCCCTGCGGCCTGCGCCGCCTTCGCCTCCGCGACGAGCTCGTCGAGCGTCGTCGGGAGCTGGGGGAACTCCGCCTTGGAGAGCTCCGCGCCGGTCGGGGCCACGGTGATGAGCGTCTTCGTCACGACGGACATCGTGCCATCGAACCGTCCTACAACGGAAGATCCTGCGTCGCCCCGGTCGACACGCGGGAAATCTTGCTGCCGGTCACGGCCGGACGATGACCTCCTGGGACGCCGCGAGGCTCCCGGCGTCGACCTCGGCGTCGACGCTGCCCGGGACGGCCGGCACGCCGTCGGCCCCGGCGAGCGAGACCGCGAGCGTCGCGTCGACGGGCAGCGAGCGCTTGACGAGCGCGAGCGCCACCGGCCCGAGCTCGTGGTGGCGCGCGGACGTCGTGACGAACCCGACCTGCCGGCCGCCGTGGACCACGGCCGCCCCGGCGGCGGGCAGGGCGTGCTCGGAGCCGTCGAGGTGGAGCAGGACGAGCCGGCGCGGCGGCCGGCCGAGGTTGTGCACCCGCGCCACGGTCTCCTGGCCGCGGTAGCAGCCCTTCTGGAGGTGGACGGCGGTCCGCAGCCAGTCGTCCTCGTGCGGGATCGTCCGGTGGTCGCTCTCGTGACCCAGGCGCGGCCGCCACGCGGCGACCCGCAGCGCCTCGCTCGCCCAGGAGCCGGCGAGCGGGGTGTCCCCGACGACCGCGTCGAGCGACTCCCGCGGCACGAGGACCTCCCGCCAGGGCCGCTCGAGGCCGGGGTGCTCGTCGTCCGGCACCGCCGCGTACGACGCGGACGTCGCCCCGAGCCGGGGCCACGGGTCCTGCCAGGCGGGAGGTGCGTCGTCCGGCACCCGCAGCCCGGCCGGCAGCGTGGCCCCCGCGGCGGCCACGAGGCCGAGGACGGCCCAGGCGGCGGTGACGTCGGCGACCTCGACGCGGAGCATGAACTGCATCCGGCGCAGCCAGTCGACGAGCGCGGGCGCCGTCCCCGGCTCGACCGTGAGCCACACCGTGACGCCGTCGTCGACGACGTGGAGGGCGTGCTCGACGTGCCCGTGCGGGGAGAGGACGAGCGACTCGACCCCCTCGCCCGCCGGCAGGCCGGTGAGCGACTGCGTCGTCAGCGAGTGCAGCCAGGAGAGCCGGTCCGGGCCGGTGACCGTGAGGACGCCCCGGTGCGACAGGTCGGTCACCGCGGCGCCGGTCGCGAGCAGGCGCTGCTCGCGGTTCGGGTCGCCGTAGTGCCACGCGACTCCGGCGTCCGACCCCTCCGCCGGGACGGCGGCGGGCCGGGCGAGCAGCGGGCTCACGGGTGCCGTGGTGGCCGGTTGCGCGGTCGGGTCGGCGGTCGGGTCGGCGCTCGTGTCGGCGGTCATGTCAGTCCTCAGCGTCGGCGGGGGCGCCGTGCTTCCCGCCGGCGGCGTGGCAGTGCGCGCAGAGGCCGTCCAGCGACAGGTGCGTGACGTCGGTGCTGAACCCGTACCGGGTGCGGACCTCGTCCGCGAGCGCGCGGGCCCCGTCGACGTCGGCCTCCTCGACCCCGCCGCACCGACGGCAGACGAGGTGGATGTGGTCGGCGTGACCGACCGCGTGGTACGTCGGGGCCCGGTGCCCGAGGTGGGTGTGCGAGACGACGCCCATCTCCTCGAGCAGGTCCAGGGTGCGGTAGACGGTCGATAGCGACAGGCTCGGGACGACCTCCTGCACCCGCTCCGCGACCTGCTCGGGCGTGCCGTGGCCGAGCGCCTGGACGGCGTCGAGGACGAGCCGGCGCTGCGGCGTCATCCGCAACCCGCGTGAGCGCAGGGCGTCCCCGAGGACGTCCGACCCGCGCTGCGTGACCATCACGTCAGCATAGGCGGGGGCGTCAGAGCCGCTTGAGCCGCGCCGAGGCGTGGGACTTCAGCGGTACCCCGACGGCGGCCATGTCCATCGCCCACAGCAGGTCGCCCTCGACGAGCCCGTAGAGCCGGGTGGCCGCGTTGTACTCCTTGGCGCTCTGCGTCCGGGCGACGAGGTCGGTCTCCAGGGTGATCCGCGGGCCGACCGCGGTGCCGACGTAGATCTCGACGAACCCGGTCGGGTGCGCGAGGAGCACCTCGAGCTCGATGCCGGCCTCGCCGTCCCGGGTGATCGCCGCGCCGGGGCGCCAGAACCCGGTCTCGGTCGACAGCGGCCGGACCTGCTCGCCGTTCTCGTCGAGCAGCCAGGCCTGCGAGCGGTAGTGCAGGAACGGGCGGCCGTCGTGCCGGAACTCGACCTCCTGGCCGAAGCGCAGGTCCTCGGGCATCGTCGGGTAGCCGACGACACCCGCACCGGCCCACGTGCCGACGAGCCAGGCGAGCGGGACGAGCGGGGCGGGCAGGTCCGGGTCGATCTGGATGGGCACGCCCGGGAGCCTACTGGGCGGCGGCGCGGGGTGCCCTCAGACGGGCGAGGAGCAGGTAGAGCTCGCAGCCGAGGCAGAGCCCGAACGCCGCGTTGAGGAAGGCCGCGACGAACGCGAGGGCGGCCGCGACGACGACGGCTCCCCCGACGCCGAGCAGCGCGAGCACGAGGCCGGCACCGGCGACGACGAGCCCGACGAGCTGGGAGAAGGTCGGCGGGCGGGGGTCCTCGAGCTCGGCGGGCGGCGCGAGCCGGGGCCGGACGAGGGTGCGGAACAGCCAGCCGTACGGCGAGGCGCCGATCCCGGCGAACGCGCCCACCGCGAAGACGGCCGTCTGGACGGCGAGCAGCCACACGCTCCCGGTGAGGACGATCGCCGCGAGGACGACGGCCGTCACGAGCGCACCGAAGCGCGGCCCCCTGGGGTCGATGCCGGCCGGCGTGGTCGGGGTGGTCATCGGGAGGCTCCCAGGGCGTCGGAGACGGAGGCTGCATCGGCGGCGGTGGCGGTGGCAGTGGCGGTGGCGGTGGCGGAGCCGGAGCCCGCGAGCAGCGGCGCCACGGCGGCCCGGGCCTGCGCGGGCGTCATGGCGCCGGAGGTCCGCGTGACGACGCGGCCCGCGGGGTCGAGCACGAGCACGGTCGGGGTCCGGACGACGGACAGCCGGCGGGCCAGGTCGAGGCGCTCGGCGGCGTCCACCTCGACGTGCGCGACGCCGTCCAGGCCCGGGACGAGCGCGTCGAGCACGCGCCGGGTCGCGCGGCACGGCGCGCAGACCTCGGAGGAGAACTGGAGGAACGTCGCCCGGTCGCCGAGCGGGGCCCCGAGGTCGGCCGCGGTGAGGACGTCACCGGCCGCGACGGCCCGGCTCCGGCCGTTGCGCCGCTGCACCCAGAGCCCGACGGCGCAGGCGAGCGCGAGCGCCACGAGGAGGGCGGCGAGACGGAGGGTCGGCGAGCTCATACCTGATGAGAACAGTCAACAATGCCGACGTCATCCCGCCATCCACATCCTGAGACGCGGCGTCCACCCTTCGTCAGGGCTCGTCCTCTGGTGTCCTACGCACCCCAAACCTGAGCTTTGAGGTGGCTGACCCGCCAGAGGTGACCCGCCAGAGGTGGTCGGCTCAGCCGGTGACGAGCCGGCTCACCGCGTAGGCGACGGTGCCGACGGCCGAGACGGGGGCCGCGGCGGCGGCGAGCAGCCCGAGCGGGGTCCGGGCGCCGGGGGTCTGCCGGAGCAGCCGGTCGAGGCCGGCCGCGGCGGCCGAGACGACGACGCCGGTGGCCAGCGCCGGGACGAGCCGCACCGGGTCGGTGAACTGGGCGGCGACGACCGCACCGGCGATGCCGGCGACGAACGGCACCCACGCCCCCGGCCAGCCGCGCAGCGGCAGCGCCGTGGCGGCCCGCGCGACGCCCACCGAGACGGCGGCGACGAAGACCGCGGCCCGGCCCAGCGCCGTCCCCGGCAGCAGCACCCAGCCGGCGGCGAGGAGCACGCAGACCTGCGCGGCGACCGTGCCGGTGACGGACTCGACGAGGTCGACGCGGCCGTCCCGCCGCAGCAGCTCGTGGGCGAACGCGAGGAGCAGCGACAGCGCGAGGAAGGCCGCGAGCAGGCCGAGCGGCTCGACGTCCGGCAGGAAGGTCGTCACCGCGACGCCCGCCCAGCCGGTGAGGAGCACGAGCAGGGCGCTGCCGTTCGGGTGCGGCAGCCCGAGCAGGACGCCGGACCCGAGGGCGACGACGAGCACGACGAGCCCGACGGCGGCCGCGAGCAGCGGGGGGTTCACGACGCCGGCCAGCCCGACGAGCCCGGCGAGCGCGACGGAGGCCAGCGCGGCGAGGACGGCGGTCACGCGGGCATCCTGGCAGAGCCGGGGCCGGCCCCGGAGCCCTCGGCCGCGGCGGTCCGCGCCCACGCCGCGATCCGGCGCACGAGGTCCGGGCGGGCGGACGCCTCGGCGTGGCCGAAGCCCGGCTCGACCCACAGCGTCGCGGTCGGGCCGGCGGCCCGGGCCACCCAGCGGGCGTGGTCGGTCCCGAACCACTGGTCGGCGTCCCCGTGGACGACGAGCAGCGGGGTCGGGGCGATCCGGCCGGCGACGGCGTCCGGCGGCTCGGGGCCCGGGTCCCAGCCGCCGCCGTCGAGCCGGGCGCCGAAGACCGCCTCGACGACGGCCCGGCCGAACCGGGTCTCGAAGCCGACGTGCGCGCGCCGCATCGGGGCGCTCCCGCGGAAGTGCCAGCGCCCCGGCCCGCTCACCGCGACGACGGCGTCCACCCGGTCGTCGAGCACGCCGAGCGCGTCGAGCCCCGCCGCGGCGGACCACGCCGTCCGCAGCGTGCCCGCCGCGTGCAGCACCGCGACCGCGGCACCCATCGACCAGCCGACGGTGACGACCCGCCCGTAGCCGAGCCCGCGGGCGTGCGCGACGGCGGTGGCGAGGGCGAGCACCTCGAGGTCGCCGACGGTGCAGCGCCCGGTCGACGCGCCGTGCCCGCGGAAGTCGAACGACACCACGCCGCCGCTGTCCCGCAGCAACGCGACGACCGCCGCGACGTCGGGGCGGCGCCACGAGCCGGTGAACCCGTGCGCGACGACGAACGCGAGCGCCGGGTCGGCGCCGTCGGACGGCGGGTCGTGCCGTGCGCTGAGCCGCTCGCCGTCCGCGGTGACGAGGACGTCGTCCGGGCCGCTGCGCGCGGCGCGGCGGCCGATGCTGCGGCGGCCGGCGGCGGCGACCAGGGCACGGACGCGGGCTGCGGGCACGGGGACCATCATCCGGTGCGTCCCGCTCCGGCGCGCGCGGCCCGTTCCGGTCGGTGTCGCGCACGTTCGCAGCACATGACAGAAGTGTTCCCAAACACCCGCTATGGCGCGCCGAGGACCGTTCTCACAACGCGCCAGGTGTCGCCGCGGTGTCGCGCACGTCACGAAGTGCTTGCTGGGGCATGCACAAACACGGGGTGTGAACGCTATCCTCGTGCTTTCAGCGTCCCGCAAAGGAGCGGTGTGCTGGCCGGTGGAGCCGGTCGGTGCGCACGCCCCGGCGTTCGCCCCGGATCGGGTGACCTTGCGGAGGAGGCCGTCATGGCCCAGCTGCTGCTCCTGACCAACGCACTCGCTCCTTCGGCCGAGGTGCTTCCCGCCCTCGGCCTGCTGCCCCACCAGGTCCGTGTGCTGCCCGCCGAGGCGGCCGTCCTCGTCGACGCCCCGCCCGCGGACGCGGTCATCGTCGACGGCCGGCGGGACCTCGGCGGCGCCCGCTCGCTGTGCCGCCTGCTGCGCACGACGGGCCTGTCGGCACCGCTCCTGCTCGTCCTCACCGAGGGCGGCATGGCCGCCGTCGCGGCGGACTGGGGCGCGGACGACGTCCTGCTCGACTCCGCCGGCCCGGCCGAGGTCGAGGCCCGGCTGCGGCTGGCCGCCGGCCGCAGCCGGATCGCCGAGGCCGCCCGTGAGCCGGAGACGTCCGAGATCCGCGCGGGGGACGTCGTCGTCGACGAGGTCACCTACAGCGCCAAGGTCCGTGGCCGTCTGCTCGACCTCACGTACAAGGAGTTCGAGCTCCTCAAGTTCCTCGCGCAGCACCCGGGGCGGGTCTTCACCCGGGCCCAGCTGCTCCAGGAGGTCTGGGGCTACGACTACTTCGGCGGCACCCGCACCGTCGACGTCCACGTCCGGCGGCTGCGCGCCAAGCTCGGCCCCGAGCACGAGGCGCTCATCGGCACCGTCCGCAACGTCGGCTACCGCTTCGTCCCCCCGGGCCGCGACCGCGTCCCGGCCGAGGAGACCGTCGACGCGTAACCCGCGCCGCCCCCCTGCCCGCCCCGCCCACCGCTCATGCTCGCGGTCCGTACCGGAAACCCGCTCTGCGGGGCGGGTTTGCGGTACACGCCGCGAGCTTGAGCGGTGGGCGGGGGCGCGGTCAGAGGCCGAGGGCGGGGAGGTGGGTGAGGAGGGCGCGGGCCGCGGCG
>JACRAB010000106.1 GCA_016213575.1 Actinomycetota bacterium | reverse complement strand
GGCGGCGTCCGGACGGCGCCCCTGCCGGCCCCGTCGGCGACCGGGCCCGCGGAGCCGTCGCCGGAGCCGGCCCCGGCGGACCGGCCCGAGCTGCCCCGCGGCGGGCGGGAGCTCTTCCCCCGGCACCGGGTGGTCGCCTATGCCGGGCTGCCCGGGGCGCCCGCCCTCGGCCGGCTCGGGATCGGCGACCTCGACGCCCGGACCGCCGAACTGGAGAAGCTCGCGGCCCGCTACACCGGCCGCGCTGCGGACCGGCGCGAGCCGCTGCCCGCGCTCGAGCTGATCGCCGTCGTCGCCCAGTCCCGGCCCGGCCCGGACGGCACCTACCGGGTGCGGGTCGGGTCCGACGTCGTCGCCGCGCACCTCGCCGCCGCACGGCGTCGGCGGGCGCTGCTCCTGCTGAACATCCAGCCCGGCCGGGCGTCGTTCCTCGACGAGGTGCGCGCCCTCGAGCGCTGGCTCCGCGAGCCTGACGTCGGGCTGGCCCTCGACCCCGAGTGGGCGGTCCGCGGCCGGGTCCGTCCCGGGGAGGCCTTCGGGTCGACGACCGGCAAGGACCTCGACGCCGTGTCCGCCTGGCTCGCCGCGCTCGTCGCCGAGCACGACCTGCCGGAGAAGCTCGTCGTCGTCCACGTGCTCGCGCCGTCGGTCCTGCGCTCGCCCGGTGCGCTGCGCCGCCGGCCGGGGGTGCGCTGGGTGCGCAGCGCGGACGGCATCGGCACCAAGGCCGCCAAACGCCGGTCCTGGGAGCGGGTCCAGGCGGACGGCGTCCGGGACCCCGCCGCCCGGGAGGCCGCGACCGGGGCCGGCGTCCTGCGCCCGGGGTTCAAGCTCTTCCTCGTCGAGGACGAGCGCGGCAGCTCGCGGATCATGACCCCGCCCGAGGTGCTCGCGCTCGACCCCGCCCCGGACTACGTCTGCTACGAGTGACCCGGCCCGGGCCCCCGCGAGGAGCCCGGACGTGCGGCGGCGCCGCCCGGATCGTGTCCGGACGGCGCCGTCTGCTCGTCCCCCGCCCGCCGTCGTCGGCGGGTGCGGGAGAAGATGGTCAGGCGATCCCGAGGCGCACCTTGAGCGCGTCGAGCTCGTCGACCAGGCTCGTCGGGGTCTTCTCACCGATCGTGGCGAACCACTCCTCGATGAGCTCGACCTCGTGCTTCCACTCCTCGACGTCGACCGCGAGCACCCGCTCGAGGTCCTCGGCCGGCAGGTCCAGGCCCTCGGTGTCGAGCGATGCGGGCGTCGGGACGAGCCCGATCGGCGTCTCGACGGCGTCCTTCGTGCCCTCGAGCCGGCCGACGACCCACGTGAGGACGCGGCTGTTGTCGCCGAAGCCCGGCCACAGGAAGCGGCCGTCGGCCCCCTTGCGGAACCAGTTGACGAAGAAGACCTTCGGCAGCTTGTCCGCGTCGGCACCCTTGCCCACCTCGAGCCAGTGCCGGAAGTAGTCGCCGGCGTGGTACCCGATGAAGGGCAGCATGGCCATCGGGTCACGCCGGACGACCCCGACCGCACCGGTCGCCGCGGCCGTGGTCTCGCTGCTCGTCGTCGCGCCGAGGAAGACGCCGTGCGCCCAGTCGCGCGCCTGCGTGACGAGCGGGATGACGCCGGCACGGCGGCCGCCGAAGAGGATCGCCGAGATCGGGACGCCCTTCGGGTCGTAGTACTCGGAGGCGAGGATGTCGCAGTTGCTGATGGGGGTGCAGAACCTGCTGTTCGGGTGCGAGGAGACGAACCCGGCGTCCGGCGTCCACTCCTCGTGCTTCCACGAGGTGAGGTGCGCGGGCTTGTCCTCCGTCATGCCCTCCCACCAGACGTCGCCGTCGTCGGTGAGCGCGACGTTCGTGAAGATCGAGCGGCCCTTCTCGACGGCGCGCATCGCGGCCGGGTTGGTGTGCCAACCGGTCCCGGGGGCCACGCCGAACAGACCCGCCTCGGGGTTCTGGGCGTAGAGCCGGCCGTCCTCGCCGAAGTGCATCCAGCAGATGTCGTCGCCGATCATCTCGGCGGTCCAGCCCGGCACGGTCGGCTCGATCATCGCCATGTTCGTCTTGCCGCAGGCGCTCGGGAAGGCCGCGGCCACGTACGTGACCTTCTTCTCCGGGCTCGTCAGCTTGAGGATGAGCATGTGCTCGGCGAGCCAGCCCTCGTCGCGCGCCATCGCCGAGGCGATCCGCAGCGAGTAGCACTTCTTGCCGAGCAGGGCGTTGCCGCCGTACCCGGAGCCGTACGACCAGATCTCGCGGGCCTCGGGGAAGTGGGTGATGTACTTCGTCTCGCTGCAGGGCCACGGGACGTCGTCCTGGCCGGCCTCGAGCGGTGCGCCGACGGAGTGCAGGGCCTTGACGAACGGCGCCTGCGTGCCCATCGCGTCGAGCACGTCGGTGCCGATCCGGGCCATGATCCGCATGCTCGCGACGACGTACGCGCTGTCGGTGATCTCCACACCGAAGAACGGACGGTCTGCGTTGAGGCGGCCCATGACGAACGGGATGACGTACATCGTGCGGCCCTTCATGGCGCCGCGGTACAGCTCGGTCATGGTGGCCCGCATGTCGTCCGGGTCCATCCAGTGGTTCGTCGGGCCGGCGTCCTCCTCGAGCTTCGAGCAGATGTACGTCCGGTCCTCGACGCGCGCCACGTCGCTCGGGTCGCTGGCGCACCAGTAGCTGTCCGGCTTGCCGGTCAGCCGGGTGAACGTGCCGCTCGCGACGAGCGTGTCGACGATCGCGGCGTTCTCCTCGTCGCTGCCGTCGACCCACTGGACGGCGTCGGGGGTGGTGAGAGCGGCGACCTCGGCGACCCAGGCGGCCAGTGCCGCGTGCCGGGTCGGGGCGTCGCTGATCGTGGTCCTCGTGTCGGTGGTTGTCACGGGGCTGCCCTTCCTCGTGCTCGTGCCCGCTCGTCGGGCGCTCCGGGGAACCTCCCCGGGGGCCTGTCACCGGTAGCTCGTGGCCTCGCGGCGGCTGCGTTGGCGGATCGCTTCGACCGTAGGGCTACCAAGGCTGTCCTTACCCATGACGGAGGTCCCAGCAACGTCCTGACCAGGTGTTTCGTCGCTGTGACCTCGGCGACGACCGCCGCGCCGGGCGGGGTGCGACGGCGGCTTGGCAGGATGGCCCGGTGACCGTGCCGCCGACGACCGCCCGGGCCCTCGCGGCCGTCGTGGTCGGCGGCCTGCTCGTCGGGGCCGCGCTCACCGGGCGCGCGGTGGCGGGGCCGCCGTCGGCGCCGAACGTGCTGCCACCGCCGCCGTGCCCCGCCGTCCTCGCCGACGCGGTGCCGGCGACGTCGCCGTCCTCGACGTTCCTCGTGCCCTGGGGCCCGGTGTCCGGCCGCGTGTGCGGGTACCCAGGGGCCGCGGTCGCCGACCCAGGAGTCGCCCGGCTCGCGGCGAGCAGCACCCTCGACCCGACCGCGGTCGCCGAGCTCGCCGGGCTCGTCGAGGACCTGCCGGACGTGGCCGCGCGCTGCCGCGAGCCGGAGCCGGCCGCCGGCCCCGAGGTCGGCGTCGCCGTCGTCCTCCTGCGGTACCGGCCGGGTGCGACGCCGACCGTCGGCGAGGAGCTGCGGCTCGTCGTCGGGCACACCGGCCCGTGCGCGACGGTGTCGAACGGGCTGCGGACGGTCCAGCTGGACGGCGGGACGATCGACCGGCTGGTCCGGCTCGCACCCCCTGTGCGACAGGTGTTCCTGACCCGCTGACCCCGCGCCGCGGGCCCGGCGGACGGCCCGTCGTCCAGGGTCCGAGGTCCCCTCGTCTCAAACTGAGACGGTCGGGGTCCCCCGCACGTCCTTAGCCTCCTCGCACAGACCTCGCCGACGGCGTCGCCGTCGGACCGGGTGGGTCCACGCAGTCACGAGGAGGTGGCGGTGAAGGCCGTCCGCGTGCACGAGTACCACGTCGACCCGAGCATCGACGACATCCCCGAGCCGACGATCACCGCTCCGCTCGACGTCATCATCAAGGTCGGGGGCGCGGGCGTCTGCCGCACCGACCTGCACATCCTCGAGGGCCAGTGGGCCGAGGCGATGGGTCCGACGCTGCCCTACGTCATCGGCCACGAGAACGCCGGGTGGGTCGCCGAGATCGGCGCCGGGGTCACGAACGTCGCCGTCGGCGACACCGTGATCCTGCACCCGCAGCCGAGCTGCGGGCTCTGCCTGCCCTGCCGGGCCGGCCGGGACATGCAGTGCCAGAACGCGTTCTTCCCCGGGCTGTCGAACAACGACGGCGGCATGGCGGAGTACCTGCGGACGACGGCGCGCGCCTGCGTGCCGCTCGACCCGTCGACGAACCCCGCGGACGTCGCGGCGCTCGCCGACGCGGGGATCACCGCCTACCACGCGGTCCGCAAGGCCGTCCCGCTGCTCACCCCGGGCACGACCGCGGTCGTCCAGGGTGCCGGCGGTCTCGGCCACATCGGGATCCAGTGCCTCGCAGCACTGACCGCGACCCGGATCGTCGTCGTCGACCGCAACCCGGACGCCCTCGCGCTCGCCTCCAAGCTCGGTGCCGACGTGACCGTCGTCGCCGACGGCACAGAGGTCGACCAGGTCAAGGAGCTCACCGGCGGTGCGGGCGCGAACGTCGTGTTCGACTTCGTCGCCGAGCAGGGCGCGGAGAACAACGGCTGGGCGATGACCGCGCCCGCGGGCTCGCAGTTCGTCATCGGCTACGGCGGCGAGCTGCGCATCCCGACCCTCGACTTCGTCGCCGGCGAGAAGAACGTCATCGGCAACATCGTCGGCACGTACACCGACCTCGCCGAGCTCATGGTGCTCGCGCAGGCCGGCAAGGTCACCCTGCACACCCAGCAGTACCCGCTCTCCGCGGCGCTCGACGCGCTGCACGACCTCGACGCGGGCAAGGTCCGCGGCCGGGCGATCCTCGTCCCCTGACGTCCCGCCCTTCCCCTGAGAACCCTTCTGCCGCAAGGAGTCTGCCATGTACGAGAAGGACGGCGAGAAGTACTTCATCGTCGACTCCCACAGCCACTTCTGGGACGCGAGCCGGGAGAACTGGAAGCCCGGCCGCGAGGAGTACGCGAAGGGATGGATCGACTGCTTCTACGGCTACCACCAGCTCGGCCCGCCCGAGACGCACTGGGACTACGAGCGCTACCTCAAGGTCGACGAGGCCGACTTCGTCCGGGACATGTTCACCGAGGGCTACGTCGACGTCGCGATCTTCCAGTCGACGTACCTCAAGGACTGGTACACCACGGGCTTCAACACGTTGGAGCGCAACAGCTCCATGGTCGAGAAGTACCCGGAGCGGCTCATCGTCAACGGCCGCTGGGACCCCCGTGACGGCGAGGCCGGCCTGGAGAAGCTCGAGGCCGAGGCCGAGGCCTACAAGCTCAAGGGCGTCAAGCTCTACACGGCCGAGTGGCAGGACGGCTCCCGCGGCTGGAAGCTCACGGACCCGATGTCCTACCGCTACCTGGAGAAGTGCCAGGAGCTGGGGATCGTCAACCAGCACGTGCACAAGGGCCCGACGATCTGGCCGCTCAACAAGGACGCGTTCGACATGTCGGACGTCGACCAGGTCGCGACCGACTTCCAGGGCCTGAACTTCATCGTCGAGCACGTGGGCCTGCCGCGCATCGAGGACTTCGCCTTCATGGCGGTGCAGGAGCCGAACGTCTACGCGGGCCTGTCCGTCGTCATCGGCGGCCTCATGCACGCGCGGCCGAAGTTCTTCGCGAAGGTCATGGGAGAGCTGCTCTTCTGGGTCGGCGAGGACCGCATGACCTACGGCGGCGACTACCACATCTGGACGCCGAAGTGGCAGATCGAGGGCTTCGTCGACTGGCAGATGCCCGACGAGGAGGCGTTCAGCGACTACCCGCGGCTCAGCACGGCGGCCAAGAAGAAGATCCTCGGCCTCAACGCCGCGCGGCTCTACGGCCTCGACGTGCCGGCCGAGTGCCGGCTGCCGGAGGCCCAGGTCGACGTCGTCGAGCAGCCGGGCGAGCAGCTCGTCGCCGGGAGCTGACATGACCGTGCAGGTGGCGCCCGCGTCGGCCACGGCCGGCGCGGGCGCGCTGCGGGACGCCGTGTGGGCAGCGCTCGGGACGGTTCTCGACCCCGAGCTCGACGAGCCGGTGACGACGCTGGGGTTCGTGGAGCGGGCCGAGGTCGGTGCGGACGGCGTCGCCACCGTCCGGCTGCGGCTGCCGACGTTCTTCTGCGCGCCGAACTTCTCGTTCCTCATGGTCGCCGACGCGTTCGAGGCGGTGAGCGCCGTCCCCGGCGTGACCCGGGCCGACGTCTCGCTCCTGGACCACCACGCCTCCGCGGAGATCAACGGTGGTGTGGCGGCCGGGGCCGGGTTCGTCCAGACCTTCGACGGCGAGGCCGTCGAGGAGCTCGACGAGCTGCGGGCGACCTGCATCCGCAAGGCCGTCATGGCCGGGCAGGACCGGGTCGCCCGGCCGCTCGTCGACGCGGGGGCGACCCCGGACGAGCTGGCCACGATGCGCCTGGGTGAGGTGCCGCCGTCCGCCGACCTGGAGCGGCTGCGGGCCCGTCGCCGGTTCATCGGGCAGCCCGCGGACGACGACGCCCCGCTCCTGCTGACGTTCGACGGGGCACCGCTGCCCGTCGAGCAGGTCCCGCTGCACCTGCGGCGGGCGCGGCTCGTGCGGGTCGGCATCGAGACGAACGGCGAGTACTGCCGCAGCCTCTTCGAGGCGCGGTACGGGGGACCGGCCGCGGGCAGCTGACCCGAGGCCGGACCGACCGGCCGGATCGAGGCAGCGAGTACGGCCTGGCGCTACGGCAGCGCCAGGCCGTACTCGCGCACCTTGCGGTAGACCGTCGCGCGCGACAGCCCGAGCACGGCGGCCGCCTGCGTCCGGCTGCCACCGGTGCTGCGCAGTGCGTCGCCGAGCGCGTCGCACTCGAGCGCCTCGACCGGCGTGAGCACCCGGCGGACCCCGACGAACACCTCGGCCGGCAGGTCGTCGACGCCGACGACCCCGGTGCGGCGGCGCGCGAGCACCCGCTCGACGACCTGCCGCAGTTGGGCGGTGTTGCCGGGCCAGCGGCAGCGCGCGAGCACCCGCATCGCCTCCGGCGACATCGTCGGCCGCTCCTGGCCGGGGCGGACGGCGACCGCGGCGAGGGCGTGCCGGACGAGGTCCGGGACGTCCTCGACGTGGTGGCGCAGCGGCGGCACCTCGACCGTGAAGGGGACCCGCTCGACGAGGTCGGCGACGTCGTCCGCGAGCGGGCCCGAGGTGACGGTGACGACGACCCAGGCGCGCTCGGTCTCCTCGCACCAGCGTCGCGGCTCGAGGACGTCGGTGAGCCGGCGGCCGGCCCCGGCAGGCAGCCGGTCGACGTCCGAGAGCACGAGGGTGCCCTCGGGGTCGGCGGCGGCCCGGGCGACGTCCGCGAGCCACTGCGGGCCGAAGTCCTCGGCCGCGAACACCTCGAAGGGGGTCGCCGGGGCGTAGGCCTCGTGCGCGGCGCGGGCGAGGGTGCGGCGTCCGGAGCCCGGCTCGCCGGCGAGGACGACCCACTCCCGGGCGGCGACGTGCCGCTCGACGGCGGACCGGCACATCGTCCAGAGCGTCCCCGAGCCGACGGCGACGGTCGGCAGGTGCCGGCGGCCGGGCGGTGCGGACGGCGTCCGCTGCCGGGCCCGGACCCGGGGCGCCGGTTCGCCGGTCTCGGCCCGGCCGCTCGTCGACCGGACGACGAGGACGCCGCCGCCGGTGCCGTCGGCGGCCCACGTCGGGCGGCAGTCGACCCGGGCCGAGGTGCCGCTCGGCAGGTCCACGACGAGGCGGGTGCGCCGTCCGCCCGCGAGGGCCTCGGAGGCGACCTCGACGAGCCGGTCGTGGTCCCCGGGGACGATGAGGTCGCGGGCCCGGTCGTTGAGCATGAGGACGTCCTCGCTCACCGCGACGACGGCGTCCGGGCTGCGGCGGCACGCGGTGACGAAGTCCTCGAGGACGGCGGCCTCGCGGCGTCCGACGTGCTCGCGCAGCCGCTGCTCGACCTGCTGCGCGGTGATCGCCGTCGTCGCCATGAGGAGCGGGCCGGCGTCCTTGCGCCAGCACGTGAGGTTGAGGACGCCGACGATGCGGCCGGTCACCGGGTGCCGGACCGGGACCGCCGTGCAGGCGAGGTCCTCGAGCCCCTCGGCCCAGTGCTCGGCGCCGACGACGTCCGCCGGGCCGCGGCTCTCCAGGGCGGTCCCGATGCCGTTGGTGCCGACGTTCCGCTCCGCGTAGGAGAAGCCGGGGGCGAGCCAGACCCGGTCGAGGTGCTGCTGGAGCGCGGAGTCGCCGGTGCGGCGCTCGAGGACGGTGCCGTTGTCGTCGCAGAGGATGAGGCTGACCGGCTCGGTCGCGAGCAGGTCGGCGGCCGCCTCGACGACGGGGCGGGCAGCGTCGAGCAGCGGCGACGACCGGTAGGCGTCGTTCTCCTGGCCGAGGTCGATCCGGTCGGGGGCGACGTGGTGCTCCCGGGAGCGGGCCCAGGACGCGAGGATCGGCGGCCTGACGGCAGCCGGGACCGGCTCGTCGGCGAGGAACGCCGCTCGGGCGTCCGCCGTCGCGAGGACCGGGTCTTTCCCCATGGCGTCCCCCGATGACACAGCAGTGGGTCGTTCGGGCTGAACTCCATACTGCGGTGCCGCGGGCGATGTGGGAAGAGTGCCCGGGACGGCGAACGGCCGGGCGGGGAGGTCCCCGCCCGGCCGTTCGCGTGCGGTTCGTCCTGGGAGGACTAGAGCCCCAGGCGCGCCTTGAGTCCGTCGAGCTCGGTGAGCAGCGTCGAGGGGACCTTGTCGCCGATCTTGGCGAACCACTCCTCGATCTGCGGGACCTCCTTCTTCCACTCCTCGGCGTCGACGGCGAGGGCGACCTCGAGCTGCTCGGCGGTGAGGCCGAGGCCGTCGGTGTCGAGCGCACCGGGCGCCGGGACGTGGCCGATGAAGGTCTCGGTGGCGTCCGCGGTGCCCTCGATGCGCTCGATGACCCACTTGAGGACGCGGCTGTTCTCGCCGTAGCCGGGCCACACGAAGCCGCCGTCGGCGTCGCGGCGGAACCAGTTGACGTAGAAGATCTTCGGCAGCTTGGAGGCGTCGGCCTGCTTGCCGACGTTCAGCCAGTGCTGGAAGTAGTCACCGGCGTGGTAGCCCATGAACGGCAGCATGGCCATCGGGTCGCGGCGGACGACGCCGACGGCACCGGTCGCGGCGGCCGTCGTCTCGCTGGAGATCGTCGAGCCCATGAAGACGCCGTGCGCCCAGTCCCGGGCCTCGGTGACCAGCGGGATCGTCGTCTTGCGGCGGCCGCCGAAGAGGATCGCCGAGATCGGGACGCCGTTCGGGTCGTCGTACTCCGGCGCGAGGATCGGGCAGTTCCGGATCGGCGTGCAGAACCGGCTGTTCGGGTGCGACGACGGCTCCTCGGAGTCCGGCGTCCAGTCGCGGCCCTTCCAGTCCGTGAGGTGCGCGGGCTTCTCCGGGGTCATGCCCTCCCACCACACGTCGCCGTCGTCGGTGAGGGCGACGTTCGTGAACACGCTGTCGCCCTTCTCGATCGCGTGCATCGCGTTGGGGTTGGTGTCCCAGCCGGTGCCGGGCGCGACACCGAAGAGGCCGTTCTCGGGGTTGACGGCGTAGAGCCGGCCGTCGTCCCCGAAGCGCATCCACGCGATGTCGTCGCCGAGGGTCTCGACCTTCCAGCCCGGGATCGTCGGCTGGAGCATCGCGAGGTTGGTCTTGCCGCACGCGCTCGGGAACGCCGCGGCGATGTAGTGCACCTTGTTCTCGGGATTCGTCAGCTTGAGGATGAGCATGTGCTCGGCGAGCCAGCCCTCGTCGCGCGCCATGACGGAGGCGATGCGCAGCGAGTAGCACTTCTTGCCGAGCAGGGCGTTGCCGCCGGAGCCCGAGCCGTAGGACCAGATCTCCCGGGCCTCGGGGAAGTGGACGATGTACTTGGTGTCGTTGCACGGCCACGAGACGTCGGCCTGGCCGGGCTCCAGCGGGGCGCCGACCGAGTGCAGGCACGGGACGAACGCGGCGTCCGTGCCCATGACCGCGAGCACCTCGGTGCCGACGCGGGCCATGACCCGCATCGAGGCGACGACGTATGCTCTGTCGGTGATCTCGACACCGAAGAACGGCTTCATCGCGTCGAGGTGGCCCATGACGAACGGGATGACGTACATCGTGCGGCCCTTCATCGAGCCGCTGTACAGGTCGGACATGAGGGCGCGCATCTCGCCCGGGTCCTTCCAGTTGTTCGTCGGGCCGGCGTCCTCGGCCTTCTCGGAGCAGATG
>JACRAB010000113.1 GCA_016213575.1 Actinomycetota bacterium | reverse complement strand
CTGCGGACGGCCCCGGTCGCACCCGGTTCGTCGGGCTGGCGCGGGGCCTCGGGGACGACGTCGCCGACCCGACGGTGCGCGTCGAGCGGGCCCGCCGGGTCACCCCGGGCCGGCTCGAGGAGACCTTCACGGTGCGCTCGTCGGCGACGGGCGCCGTCCGGCTCGCGCTGCGCGTCGAGGTCGCCGGGGACCTCGTGCCGGTCGAGCACGCCAAGGCCGGTCTGCCTCCGCGGCCACCCGCGGGCCCGGCCGGGAGCCAACCGCCGGCCGCGCCCGGCACGGCCGCGCTGCGCTGGGGGGACGACGCCGTCCAGGTCCTCGTGTCGGCGCCGGGGGCGGTCGCCGACGGCGTGCGCGGCACCCTCACCTGGGTCCTCGACGTCGCCCCGGACACCGCGACCGACGTCCGGCTCGTCCTGGCCGTCACCGACCCGGGGGCCGCCGTCGTCCCCGCGTCGACGCCGCCGTGGCGCCGGCCCGAGGTGACCGCAGACGACCGCCGGCTGCCGGCGCTGCTCGCGCAGAGCCTCGACGACCTCGAGTCGCTGCGGATGGCGACGGCGTCCGCGCCCGGCGACACGTTCCTCGCGGCGGGGGCCCCGTGGTTCCTCACGCTGTTCGGCCGGGACAGCCTCTGGGCGGCCCGGATGCTGCTCCCGCTCGGCACCGACCTCGCGCTCGGCACGTTGCGCACCCTCGCGGCGTACCAGGGCGTCCGCACCGACCCGGCCGCCGAGGAGGAGCCGGGCAAGATCCTTCACGAGCTGCGCAGCGGCGAGATGGCGCGCGCCGGCGAGGTCCCCTACGTCCCCTACTACGGCACCGTCGACGCGACGCCGCTGTGGGTGTGCCTGCTCCACGACGCGTGGCGCTGGGGGCTGCCCGCCGGGGACGTCGAGCCGCTGCTGCCCGCGCTCGTCGCGGCGCTGGACTGGGTCGGCGCCGCGGCCACGGCGGGCGGTGGCTTCCTCTCGTACGTCGACCACAGCGGCAGCGGGCTGGCGAACCAGGGCTGGAAGGACTCCGGTGACGCCGTCCGGTTCGACGACGGCGCCCTGGCGGCGCCGCCCGTCGCGCTCGCCGAGGTGCAGGGCTACGCCTACGAGGCGGCCGTCTGCGGGGCGGACCTGCTCGACGCGTTCGGCCTGCCCGGGGGCGGGCGCTGGCGGGAGTTCGCCGCCGACCTCGCCGTCCGCTTCCGGGAGCGGTACTGGGTGGACCGCGCCGACGGCCGCTACCCGGCGCTCGCGCTCGACGGTGCCGGCCGGGTCGTCGACGCCGTCGCGAGCAACATGGGCCACCTGCTCGGCACCGGGATCCTCGACGCCGGGGAGGCCGCCGACGTGGCCGCCCGGCTCGGCGCCCCGGACATGGCGGGCGGCTTCGGGCTGCGGACGATGTCCGCGCGGGCGGGCGGCTTCGGGGTGATGCGCTACCACTGCGGCACCGTCTGGCCGCACGACACCGCCGCGGCGGTCGCGGGGCTGGTCCGCACCGGGCACCGGGACGTCGCGGCCGGGCTGCTCGGCGGTGTGCTCGACGCCGCGCCGGCCTTCCGTGACCGGCTCCCGGAGCTGTGGTCCGGGGACGCGCGGGACGCCGTCCCCGGGCCGGTGGCGTACCCGGCCGCCTGCCGCCCGCAGGCCTGGGCCGCCGCCGCCCCGGTCGCGATGACGGCGGCCCTGCTCGGCCTGGAACCGGACGCACCGGCCGGCCGGCTCGTCGTCCGCCGTGGCGCCGGCCCGCTGCCCGTCGGGGCGCTCGCCGTCCGCGGGCTGACGATGGCCGGCGACCGGCTCGACGTCGAGGTCGACCGGACCGGGGAGGTCCGGGTCGTCGCCCCGGAGGGGATCGAGGTCGTCCGGGCGTGAGCCAGGGGGCATGATGCCGCCATGGCCGACGCCACCTCGCCCGAGCTCTACCCGGTGCCCCGCAGCGGGCGCGGCACCCTGGCGCTCATGGCGGCGCCGCGGCCGGGGGAGGCGCTCGAGGACGACGTCGTGGCGCTCGCGGCGGCCGGCGTCACGGACGTCGTGTGCCTGCTGCCCGACGAGGAGCTCGGCCGGCTCGGGCTCGCGGCCGAGCCGGACCTGCTGGCCCGCAAGGGTTTGCGCGTGCACCGGCTGCCGGTCCCGGACTTCGGCGTGCCGGCCGACGACGACGCGGCGACGCTCGCCGAGGTGGTCACCGAGCGCCTCGCGGACGGCGCGCACGTCGTCGTGCACTGCCGCGGCGGCATCGGCCGATCGTCGACGGTCGCCGCGACGGTTCTCGTCCGCGAGGGCCTGCGGCCGCAGGAGGCCTGGGCGGTGCTCGCGAAGGCCCGCCGCCGCAAGGTGCCCGAGACCGGTGCCCAGGAGCGGCTCGTCGCCCGGGTCGGCGGCTACGCCGAGCCGCCGCAGTCGATCGCGACCCGGGTCGGCGAGGCGCTGGGGCTGCGGCTCGCCGCCGCGGTCGCGGGCGTCGCGCGGCGGCGGCGGGCCCGGCGGGCGGGCGGGGCATGACCGGGAGCCCGCCCGTGCTTGCTCTGCCCTCACAGCTGAGGGCGGTCGCGGCGTCCGGGGACGAACCCGGTCTCGGCGAGTGGGTCGCGGACCGGCTGCCCGCCGCCGTCCGTGCCGCGACGCGGCGCTGGGCGCTGCGCCTGGAGCCGCCGTACGAGCCGGGCGGGTACTGCTCGTGGGTCGCGCCGGGCGTCGACGGCGGCGGGCGGTCCGTCGTCCTCAAGGTCGGCTGGCCGCACGAGGACTCGACGTGGGAACCGGTGGCGCTGCGCCTGTGGGGCGGTGACGGCGCGGCGCTGCTGCTCGACGTCCTCGACGGGCTCGACCCGGACGGCACCCGGGCGCTCCTGCTCGAGCGGTGCGACCCGGGGGTGACGCTGGGGCGGACGTTCGTGGGTGCCGACGAGCCCGAGCAGGACGTGGTCCTCGCGGGACTGCTGCGCAGGCTCTGGGCCTCACCCGCTCCGGACGGGCTGCCGGCGCTCGAGGCGATGTGCGCGAGGTGGGTCGCCGAGTTCCGGCTGCGCCGTGCGGCCCGGGGTGCTGCGGCGCCGCTGGACGACGCCCTCGTCGAGGCCGGGCTCGCCGAGTACCTCGCGCTCGCGGCGTCGGCCCCCGAGCAGGTGCTGCTCTGCACGGACCTGCACGCGGGCAACGTGCTCTCGGCGCGGCGCGAGCCGTGGCTCGCCATCGACCCGAAGCCGCACGTCGGGGACGCCGCGTACGACGCCACCCAGCACCTGCTCAACTGCCCGGACCGGCTCGCCGCCGACCCGGTGGGCCTGGCCCGCCGGATGGCCGGCCTGCTCGACGTCGACCCGAACCGCGTCGTCCGCTGGCTGTTCGCGCGCGGTGTCGTCGAGTCGCTCGACATGCCGGTGGCCGCAGGCGTCGCGGCCGGTCTCGCGGTGCACCTCGGCGTGCGCTGACACACTGCGGCCCATGGGATTCTTCGGCGGCTTCCTGTACACCGGCGGCACCTGGTCGGCCGTCGACCCCGCGGCCGTGGGGGAGGTGCCGATGCCGGCGCTGCTCGTCGCCGTCCACGACAGCGACCTGGCGTTCGTGCAGTACCTGCCCGCCGGCCCGGGCAGCGGCACCGCCTACCTCGGGTACACGCCGCGGGTCTACTTCGCGGACGACGGCGCCTCGCCGCCGACCGACGTCTCGCTCGAGGCAGCCTCGCTCGCGATGTGGTGGGCCGCCGTCCACGGCCGGGGCGTCGACGAGGCGGAGACCAAGGCGGTCGAGCTGCTGCCGTTCCTCGCGTCCGACGACGTGGACGACGTGGACGACGTCGACGCCGGCGAGGATGACGACCGGGACGACGAGGACGTGTTCGTCGAGCTCAAGCTCCGGCGGTTCCTCGAGGTGCTCGACGTACCGGTCCCGGACGAGGTGTTCGACGAGGCCTGAGCGACTCCGACCGGGTGGATCGGTCGCCCGTGGCTCAAGCCCTCGCCCTTCGCGCCGATCCTCTGAAGATGTTCTCTCCCGAGGGTCGGCCGGCCGCGCTGCGCGATGCGCTGCGGCTCGTCCTCGTGGAGGCGAACGGGGTGCCGCTCGTCGAGGTCGAGCAGGCGGTGCTGTGCTGCTTCTGCGACGGCTCGATGCTCGACCGGGTCGGCGCCGACTGCGAGGTGCCGCGGCAGGAGTGCCCGAAGGTCTCCGCCTGCGGGCACAAGCGCGACTGCACCTGCTGACGGTCTGCCGACGCCGCGCGACCCCCTCCGGCGCCCTTGCGGGGTAACGACGACGGCAACCTGCCGCGCGGACATCCCCGCAGACGCCGTGCCGCCGCGGCGCGACGGGCGACGGGGGTGTGGGGGCGGGGTGGCCTACGTGGGTGGGCGGCCGGAGCGTGCCAGGACGATGCCGACCGCCATGACCGGCGCCGCGGTGCACAGGACGAGGAACCCGGGCCCGGGCAGCGGGACGAGGACGACGCCGAGAACAGCGAGCACGGCGCCGGCGATCATCCAAGTGCGACCGGACGCGCGGCGGGTCGACTGGTCACGCGGCCGGTCGGGGTCCATGCACGCAAGGATGCCGCAGCCCGCTCGCGCACCGGTCCGGGTCGCGGATCCGCCGTTCGCCCACGGGAGGACGGTCGTCGTCCGGTTCGTTGCAGCCACCTGCACGCCCTGGCGTGCATCGCCCTGCGACGACCGCTGCAGCAACGATCCCTGCAGCAACGATCGCGGTTGCTCGGGTCCGTGCTCGGGTGCTGCACGTCGTGGTCACAGCCGGCCGGACCCGAGCATCGACCCGAGCATCGGACGCCGCGTCACAGGCGTCCGCGGAACCCACCGGGCCGCGATCAGCCGGAGCGCTGCCCGCGCACCCGCCCGTGGCCCGACGCCTGCGATCTCCGTCCGAGTGCCCAGGCGTCACCGGTAGTTCGTGAACTGCAACGCCACGTCGAGGTCGGCACCCTTGAGCAGCGCGATGATCGCCTGCAGGTCGTCGCGGCTCTTGCTCGTCACCCGGAGCTCGTCGCCCGTGATCGACGCCTTCACGCCCTTGGGCCCCTCCTCGCGGATGATCTTCGAGATCTTCTTCGCGTTCTCCTGGCTGAGGCCCTCCTTGAGGGTCGCCTCGAGCCGGTACTCCTTGCCCGAGACCTTCGGGTCGCCCTTGTCGAGCACCTTGAGCGAGACGCCGCGCTTGATGAGCTTGGTCTCGAAGACGTCGAGGACGGCCTTGACCCGGTCCTCGCTGTTCGCCTTCATGACGATCATCTCGGTGCCGCTCCACTCGATGGACGCGCCGACCCCCTTGAAGTCGTACCGCTGCGAGATCTCCTTCGCCGCCTGGTTCAGCGCGTTGTCGACCTCCTGGCGGTCGATCTTGCTCACGACGTCGAACGACGAGTCGCCGGCCACGATGTGCTCCTCTCGGTGTGCGGGCTGCGCGCCGGGGACTGACCGTCCGGCCGGGGCGCCACGCGGGTGGTCCTCGCCATCCTTCCATCGTCCCGGCGGGTGCGTCGCCCGTCCCGCCCACAGGTGCCGTCACTGTGAGTGCTCGATCAGAACCCCCCATCGGGGCTCCCCCACCCCCCTGGGTGAGGCCCCCCCAATTCAGGGGGAATTCGCGATCAGTAGTACCGATTCGTGAATTGGATATCCACCATGGAGGCCCGGGACCTCGTCCCGGAGGTGCCCGTCGTCACGGGCGCCCGAGACCACCGCACGCTCGCTCGTGCGGATCCAGTCATGCGTGCGTCCGCGATGACGCATGCCCGGCGGCGGTCGATGTCGACGCGCCGCCGGTCGTTCACAAGGGGCTGACCATGAGGGGAACCATCAGGGCGACGTTGGGGGCCGCGGTCTGCGCGGCGCTCGTCGTCGGCGCACCGGGGGCGGCGAACGCGGTCGTGCTCAACGACAGCGACCTCGACTTCTTCCTCCGACAGATCCAGATCGCCGAGCAGAACGCGGCCGGTACGCCGCTGCTCGGGCCGACGATGGTGCCCGACCCGTCGCTGCCGTACGGTCTGCGGACCGTCGACGGCCGGTTCAACAACCTCCAGCCCGGCCAGAGCGCGTACGGGGCGGCCGACCGGGTCTTCCCGCGCCTGACGACCCCGGTCTTCCGGACGGCGGACCAGCCGGGCGTCTTCGGCCCGCCCGGAGCACCCGTCTCGACGTACCAGCAGAAGTCCGGCCTCGTCGTCGACGCCGACCCCCGCTTCGTGAGCAACGCGATCGTCGACCAGTCCACGGACAACGCGGCGGCCAACGCCGCGCGGGGCCGGACGGCGGACAACGAGCCGGTCGGCAGCAGCGTCTCCGGCGGGATCAACTTCATCCCGAACACGGCGCCGGACGAGGGCCTCTCCGCGCCGTACAACTCGTGGTTCACCCTCTTCGGCCAGTTCTTCGACCACGGGCTCGACCTCGTGACGAAGGGCGGCTCCGGCACGGTCATCGTGCCGCTCAAGGACGACGACCCGCTCATCGCCGGCCCGGACGGCGTCCGCGGCGACGACCCGGGGACCGCCACCGACGAGGCGGCCGACGACCTGCCGCCCGAGCGGCGGTTCATGACCCTCACCCGCGCGACGAACCAGCCCGGCCTCGACGGCCGGGTCGGCGACGACCCCTCGACGCCCACGGTCGACGAGAGCGCGGACGACGTCCACGAGCACACGAACACGACGACGCCGTTCGTCGACCAGAACCAGACGTACACCTCGCACCCGGCCCACCAGGCGTTCCTGCGCGAGCACGTCCGGCGCGGCGGCCAGACCGTCGCGACCGGCAAGTTCCTCGACTCCGTCCTCAACGGCGGCAACGGCCTCGCGACCTGGGCCGACGTCAAGTCCCAGGCACGCACCCTGCTCGGCGTGACGCTGACCGACCAGGACGTCCTCAACGTGCCGAAGCTGCGCACCGACGCCTACGGCAGGCTCGTCCTCGCCGGCAACGGCTACGCCCAGCTCGAGCTCTCGGCCGGCGGCTTCCGGGACGGCGGCCCGGACGGCGCCGCCTCCACGAGCGGCGTCGTCCGCACCAACCACGCCTTCCTCGACGACATCGCCCACCACGCCGTCCCGGGCACCTGGGACGACGACAACAACCCCGCGACGCCGAAGGTCCCGCAGACCCCGGACACCGACCCCGGGACGACGGACGACGGCCTGCCCGGCACGTACGACGACGAGATGCTCGGGGCGCACTTCATCACCGGTGACGGCCGCGGCAACGAGAACATCGGGCTGACCGCCGTCCACCACGTCTTCCACTCCGAGCACAACCGGCTCGCGGGTGCGGTGAAGACGTCCGTCGTCCAGACGGCGTTGTCCCGCGGCAGCCTCGCGTTCCTCAACGAGTGGCTCGCGACCCCGGTCGCCGCCCTGCCCGCGGCCGAGGACGTCGACGACGCGGCCGAGCTCAACGCCTACGTCGCCGCGCAGGAGTGGAACGGCGAGCGCATCTTCCAGGCCGCGCGCTTCGGCACGGAGATGCAGTACCAGCACCTCGTGTTCGAGGAGTTCGCCCGCAAGCTGCAGCCCGAGGTGAACATCTTCACCGGCTACGAGACGAACATCGACCCGGCGATCACCGCCGAGTTCGCGCACACCGTCTACCGGTTCGGGCACTCGATGCTCACCGAGACCGTCGACCGCGAGGCGGCGGACGGCTCGGACAACTCGATGGGTCTCATCGAGGCGTTCCTCAACCCGCAGGCGTTCACCCAGGACGGCACCGACGGCATCACCCCGGACGAGGGTGCCGGTCAGGTCGTCCGCGGCATGACGCAGCAGGTCGGCAACGAGCTCGACGAGTTCGTCACCGACGCCGTCCGGGACAACCTCCTCGGGCTGCCGCTCGACCTCGCGGCGCTCAACCTGGCCCGCGGTCGTGACACCGGCATCCCGCCGCTCAACGCGGCGCGCGCCGACTTCTTCGCGGCGACGAACCACCCGGCGCTGCGCCCGTACGACAGCTGGGAGGAGTTCGGGCTCGAGCTGCGCAACCCCGAGTCGCTCGTGAACTTCGTCGCGGCGTACGGCGTCCACCCGGCCCTGACGGACGCCGGTGCGGACGGCATCCTCGTCGACGACGGGCTGACGACGACCGACGAGTCGGCCGACAACGCGGACACGCTCGCCGGCAAGAAGGCGGCGGCCCTGCTGCTCGTCGACGGCGGCCCGGGTGCACCGGCCGACCGTGGCGACTTCCTCGGTGCGACCGGCGCCTACACCGGCAAGGGCGGCCTGGACGACGTCGACTTCTGGATCGGCGGCCTCGCGGAGCGTCCGATGCCGTTCGGCGGCATGCTCGGCTCCTCGTTCAACTTCGTCTTCGAGACCCAGATGGAGGCGCTCCAGGACGGCGACCGGCTCTACTACCTGAGCCGCAACGTCGGCCTGAACTTCCTCACGGAGCTCGAGTCGAACTCGTTCGCCGAGATCATCCTCAAGAACACCGACATCGGGCTCCCGACGTCCGAGACCCACCTGCCGCACGACGTCTTCTCGACCCCGAACCACGTGATCGAGATCGACAACAGCAACGGCAACGTCATCGACGACCCGGACACCACGGTCGTCGAGGCGTCGCTCGTGACCCGGCTCAGCAACGGCACGGTCCGCTTCACCGGCGGCGAGCACATCGTCATGGGTGGTTCGCCGAACAACGACCGGCTCACGGCCGGCGACGGCGACGACTCGCTCTGGGGCGACGGCGGCAACGACCGGCTCGAGGGCGGTGCGGGCAACGACTTCGTCCTCGGCGGTGACGGCGACGACATCATGACCGACACCTTCGGCATCGACGTCCTCAAGGGCGGCGCCGGCGACGACGCGATCAACGGCGGCCCCGGCACCGGCGACCTCATCCTCGCCGGCTCCGGCAAGGACTTCGTCAACGCCGGCGTCGACATCAAGGAGACGTTCGCCGACGACGGCGACGACTTCGTCAAGGGCGGCGACTCCGAGAGCACCGTCTTCGGTGACGAGGGGTCCGACTGGATCGAGGGCGGCGCGGGCGCCGACCTGCTCCAGGGCGGCCTCGGCGGCCGGGAGCTCAACAGCGACCTGCGCGGCCACGACGTCATCATCGGCGACGCGGGCAACGACGACTACGACGCCGAGGCCGGCGACGACATCATGGTGACCGGCCCCGGGATCGAGCGGAACGAGGGCGTCTTCGGCTTCGACTGGACGACCTACGAGCGTGACCCGCAGGCCGCGAACGCCGACCTGGCGATCACCGGCATCCCGCTCCCGCCGGACCTGGACAACATCCGCGACCGGTTCGACCTCGTCGAGGGCCTGTCCGGCGGTCCGCAGGACGACATCCTGCGGGGCGACGACCGGACGGCGGCGGACCTCGCCGCGGCGGTCGGCGACCCGGCGACCGACAACCACGAGCTGACGGCGGAGGGCATCGCCCGGATCGAGGGCCTGGACACCGTGCTCGGCGGTGCGACGACCTTCAACGGCGGCAACATCATCCTCGGCGGTGCCGGCAGCGACACCCTCGAGGGCCGGGGCGGTGACGACCTCATCGACGGCGACGCGATGCTCGAGGTCGGCATCCGCAACGGGGCGACGACGGTCGAGAGCATGGGGGCCGTCGAGGCCGCCGTCTTCGCCGGCACCCTCGACCCGGGCACGCTGGAGATCCGCCGTTACATCACGACGACCCCGACCCCGGGTGACTCGGACACGGCCTTCTTCGCCGGGCCGCGGGCGAACTACACCGTCGACGTCCTGGGTGACGGCAACGCCCGGATCACCGACAACGTCGGCACCGACGGCGTCGACACGCTGCAGAACATCGAGTTCGTGCAGTTCGCCGACGCGACCGTCCAGATCGGTGGTCCGATCCCGCCGCAGCCGGCCACCGGCACCGTGGACGTCACCGGCACCCTGGCGGAGGACCAGACGCTCACCGCCGTCCGGGCGTTCGACGACCCGAACGGTGTGAACGTCACGTCGATCACCTACACCTGGTTCGCCGCCCCGGCCGCGGCCGGTCCGTTCGGCCAGGTGGGCACCGGGACGACGCTCCCGCTCAGCGACGCGGTCGCCGGGCAGTTCGTCAAGGTGGTCGCGAACTTCCTCGACAACCTCGGCACCCCCGAGAGCAGGGAGTCGGCCGTCGTCGGCCCGGTCGTCGCCGTGAACGACGCACCGACCGGGACGGTCACCCTGGACGACACCACGCCGCTCCAGGGCCGCCCGATCACCTCGACGAACGACGTCGCGGACGCCGACGGGCTGGGCACGCTCCAGTTCCAGT
>JACRAB010000111.1 GCA_016213575.1 Actinomycetota bacterium | reverse complement strand
CCGGGGTGCCGCCGACGCCGAGGAACAGGTCGGTACCCGCGTCGGCCCCCGGCAGCCGGCCGGGCCCGGCGGCGGCGAGGACGGCGGCGACGACGTCGCCGTCGGGGAAGACCTGGACCCGGGCGCCTGCCGCGCGCAGCCGCGCGACGAGGTCCACGTGACGGGGACGGTCGAGCACCGCCACCGTGATGTCGGCAGCGGCACGGCCGGTCGCCGCGGCGAGGGCGCGGACGTTGTCCTCGGGGGTGCGCGAGATGTCCACGACGCCGTGGCCGGCCGGGCCGCAGACCAGACGCTCCATGTAGAAGACGTCGGTCGGCACCTGCATCGACCCCGCGGGGGCGAGCGCGAGGACGGCGACCGCACCCGGGGCACCGTCCGCCGTGAGCGTGGTCCCGTCGACCGGGTCGACGGCGACGTCGGCCCGAGGGCCGGCCCCGGCACCGACCCGCTCACCGTTGTGGATCCTCGGCGCCGCGTCCTTCTCGCCCTCGCCGATCGCGACGGTGCCGTCGAACGGGACGACGGTCAGCGCGGCGCGCATCGCGGCGACGGCTGCGCCGTCCACCGCGTGCTTGTCGCCGCGCCCGATCCAGGGGGCGGCGGCCAGTACGGCGGCCTCGGTCGCCGCGACGCAGCCGAGGGCGACGGCGTCGAGCCAGCCCGGCCCGCCGGCCGTGTCGTGGTCGGGTGCAGGGGAGGGGGCGGGCGTCGGTCTCGTGAGCTGCGGCGTCGTCGGCATGGGCCGACGCTAGGTCGCCGTGAGGAGCCCCTGCCTCCCCCCGCCGGGGGACGGTACGGGTGACGCCGGACCGTGCGTGCGGACCAGCACCGCGGACCAGCGCCGACCGGCCTCGGGGTCGGTGAGCAGGAAGCGCACGAAGAGCGCGGCGGTCGCCGTCGGGCCCTGGCGGGTGCTCGCGAACCACGGCCGGACGAGCGGGGTGCCGGGCAGGTCGAGGACGGCGAGGTCCCCGGCGGCGACGTGGCCCGCCGCGGCCTCGTGCGGGACGAGGGTGACGCCCAGCCCGGCGACGGCCCCGGCGAGCACGGCCCCGTTGGAGCCCAGGGTCATGGCGGGGCCGGACACCGCGAGGTCGGCCCGCAACTGGTCGCAGGCTCCGCGGATGCCCGAACCGTCCTCCCGCAGCAGCCAGGCCGTCGCGGCGGCGTCGAACGTCGCGACGACCGCGGGCGCGCCGACGACGACGAGCCGGTTGTCGCACTGCGCCCGCGGGACGACGTCCTGGAGCTGCGGCGGCCGGCCGGCGACGACGACGTCGAGCCGGTGGTCCTCGAACAGCGACCAGACACGGGCGCTCGGCCCGACCTCCAGGCCGAGCTCCACGGCCGGGTAGGCGGCGTGGAACCGGCCCAGCAGGGCGGGCACGACGCTGTCGCCGACCGTCGTGACGCACCCGAGGCGCAGCCGGCCGTGCTCGGGGGCGAACTCGCCGCGGGCCGCGACGCCGCCCTCCTCGAGCAGGCCGAGGACGCGCCGCAGGTACTCGACGTAGCGGGCCCCCGCAGGGGTGAGCTCGACGCCCCGCCCGGACCGCGTGAGCAGCGGCATACCGAGATCCTTGGCGAGGGAGGCCACGGACGCCGACACCGCCGACTCGGTGACGACGAGCCGCGCAGCGGCAGCCCGGATGGATCCCGTCTCCGCCACCTCGATCAGTGCCCGCCAGCGCGACTCTGTCACTTCGCCACTCCTTATTGGTTGAGTGAATACTCACGCTTTGGCGTCGAACAGTCAATAGACGAGTTGAGCCATGTCCTCGATAGTGGCGATCAGAAGGACAGCACGTCGGGCTCCCGTCCGGGCGTGCCAGGACGCACCGTGCGACGAGATGCCGCACTTTCACGACGGAGGACGCGACATGGCCGAAGACCGCTGGGGCGCCGGGGTGCTCGCCTACGCCGACATGGGCTACTGGCAGCCGGACTACGTCCCGCGGGAGACCGACGTCCTCGCCGTGTTCCGGATGACCCCGCAGGACGGAGTCCCGCCGGAGGAGGCGGGCGCCGCGGTCGCCGGCGAGTCGTCGACCGCAACGTGGACCGTGGTGTGGACCGACCGGCTCACGGCGCACGACCACTACCAGGCGAAGTGCTACCGGGTGGAGCCCGTGCCCGGGACCCCGGGCCAGTTCCTCGCGTACATCGCCTACGACCTGGACCTGTTCGAGGAGGGCTCGGTCGCGAACCTCACGTCCTCCATCATCGGGAACGTCTTCGGCTTCAAGCCGCTCAAGGCGCTGCGCCTGGAGGACATGCGGATCCCCGTCGCCTACGTGAAGACCTTCGCCGGGCCGCCGCACGGGGTGGTGATGGAGCGCGAGTACCTCGGCAAGTACGGCCGTCCCCTGCTGGGCGCGACGGTCAAGCCGAAGCTCGGCCTGTCGGCCCGCAACTACGGACGCGTCGTCTACGAGGCGTTGCGCGGCGGGCTGGACTTCACGAAGGACGACGAGAACATCAACAGCCAGCCGTTCATGCGCTGGCGCGACCGGTTCCTCTTCGGCATGGAGGCCGTGAACCGGGCCTGCGCCGAGACCGGCGAGATCAAAGGCCACTACCTCAACGTCACCGCCGGGACGATGGAGCAGATGTACGAGCGCGCCGACTTCGCCCGCGACCTCGGCAGCGTCGTCGTCATGGTCGACCTCACCGTCGGCTACACGGCGATCCAGTCGATGTCCGCCTGGGCCCGGCGCCACGGGGTCCTGCTGCACCTGCACCGCGCGGGGCACTCGACCTTCACGCGGCAGAAGAGCCACGGGGTGAGCTTCCGGGTGCTCGCGAAGTGGCTGCGTCTGGCCGGCGTCGACCACCTCCACGCCGGCACCGTCGTCGGCAAGCTCGAGGGGGACCCCGCCTCCGTCAGCGGCTTCTACGACGTGCTGCGCAAGGACCGGATCGAGGCCGACCCGTCGCGGGGTCTGTACTTCGAGCAGGAGTGGGCCGCCATGGCACCGGTCCTGCCGGTGGCCTCGGGCGGTATCCACGCCGGACAGATGCACCAGCTGCTCGACCTGTTCGGCGACGACGTCGTCCTGCAGTTCGGCGGCGGCACGATCGGTCACCCGATGGGAATCGCGGCCGGTGCCGAGGCCAACCGGGTCGCCCTCGAGGCCATGGTCAAGGCCCGCAACGCCGGGCGTGACCTGCTCCGGGAGGGGCCGGACGTGCTCCGCGCCGCTGCGCGGCACTGCCCGGCGCTGGACGCCGCGCTCGCCACCTGGGGCCAGGTCACCTTCGACTACGCCTCGACCGACACGCCCGACGTCGCTGCGACACCCGTGCCCGCCTGACCACCGAGGAGCACCATGATCACGCAAGGCATGTTCGCCTACCTGCCGCCGCTCACCGACGCGGAGATCGCCGAGCAGGTGGCGTGGGCGATGGACCACGGCTGGCCGCTGTCCCTGGAGCACACCGACGACCCGCACCCGCGCAACACGTACTGGTCCATGTGGGACCTGCCGATGTTCGACGTCGGCGACCCCGCCGCGGTGCTCGCCGAGGTCCGCCGCGCGCGCGACGCCTTCCCGGACCACTACGTCCGGCTCAACGCCTACGACGCGCGCCTGGGCCGGCAGACGACGGCGATGTCGTTCCTCGTGCACCGGCCCGCGGTCGAGGCGACCTACCGCCTCGTCCGCTCCGAGGGCGCCGACCGGCGGATCGCCTACACCGTCGAACGGGCCCGGTGACCACGGGCGGCCGGGCGGCCCCCCGCAACGCGTTCGGGATGGCCGCCCGCCCGTCCGAGGACGCCGGGAGCGCGGCACCGCTCGGCGACGCGGACGTCGTGGACCTCGACGTCGTGCGCCGGGACAGCGGGACCGACGCCGTCCTCGCCGACCTCGACGCGGACCTCGTCGGGCTGGCCCCCGTGAAGCGGCGCGTCGCGGAGCTCGCGGCGCTCCTGCTCGTCGACTGCCAGCGCGAGCGGTTCGGGCTCGTCCGTGCCCGGCCGTCGCTGCACATGTGCTTCACGGGCGACCCGGGTACCGGCAAGACGACCGTCGCACTGCGAGTCGCGGAGCTGCTCCACCGGCTCGGCCACCTGCGTCGCGGGCATGTCGTCACGGCGGGGCGCGAGGACCTCGTCGGGCAGTTCGTCGGCCACACCGGCCCGCGAGTGCGCGAGCTCGTGCAGCGAGCGATGGGCGGGGTGCTCTTCGTGGACGAGGCCTACTCCCTGCACCGTGCCGGCAACGAGCGGGACTACGGCACGGAGGCGGTCGAGGTGCTCATGCAGGCGATGGAGGAGCACCGCGACGACCTCGTCGTCGTCCTGGCCGGGTACGCGGACCGGATGGAAGCCTTCCTCGCCTCCAACCCGGGCCTGGGGTCGCGGGTGGCCCACCACGTCGACTTCCCGCCGTACGCACACGGCGAGCTCGTCGAGATCGGCCGCCGGATGCTCGACGCCGCCGGTCTGCGGCTGTCCCCGGAGTGCGAGCCGGTCTTCGCGCAGTACGTCGCCCGGCGGATGGAGCAACCCCGTTTCGGTAACGCCCGCAGCATCCGCAACGCGATCGACCGGGCGCGGATGCGGCAGGCCCACCGGCTCGTCGACACCGGCGGCGTCGTCGGGCGGACGGCGCTGCAGACCCTCGAGCCGGTGGACTTCGCGACCAGCCGGGTGCTGCAGGACCTCCCTGCGAGCGACGGGGCGGCAGGTGCCGTCAGCCCGCCGTAGCGACGCCGGGCGGCCGCTCGACCCTCGAGCCGTGCACCGGCCGGCCGGGGTCAACGGGTCAGACGACGAACATGTCCTCCTTGGACCACTGCGGAGCGGCGATCCGGGCGACGGCCGCGTGGGCCATGTACGTCAGGCGGTCGGTCCCGGTGGGGAACTCCTCGGGCACGCGCCCGGAGATCTTGACCGTCTTGAACACCGTGCCGGGCATGAGGTCGCCGTGCGGGTAGCCCGGCTCCGTGCACCCGGTGCAGGGGTGGCCCGCCCGCGTCTTGGAGGACTGGCGGTTCCACAGGATCCGGTTGCACGGCGAGTGCGTCATCGAGCCGCGGCAGCCGAACTCGGAGAACAGGCAGCCGGTGCGGGTGCCCTGCCCGAAGTCCATCGCCGACTGCTTGTACTCGAAGAACTGCACGCGCGTGCACCCGGTCTGGGTGAACGACGAGAAGAACGTCTTGGGCCGCTGCAGGTCGTCGAGCGCGATGTCGCCGACCCGGCCCGCGGCGAGCGCCACGACGACCTGGGTGATCCAGTCCGGGTGCGCCGGGCAGCCCGGGATGTTCACCACGGGCAGACCCATCGCGCTCGTGAAGTCCCTGCCGAGGAAGCCGCCGCGCTCGCCCCTGAGGTACTGCAGGCCGATCGCGTCGGTCGGGTTCGGCGGCATCGCCGGGATGCCGCCCCACGCCGAGCAGTCGCCGACGGCGACGACGACGCCGGCCCGGGGCGCGATCTCCGCGACCCACTCCTGCATCGGCCGCTCGGCGAACATGTCGTAGCGGCCCGTGCCGTTCGGGCCCGTGAGCACCGACCCCTCGTAGACGAGGATGTCGACCTGGCGGGCGCCGGAGGCACAGTCGCGCATGATCTGCTGCGCCGCCTCGCCGAGCTCCATGCCCAGCGACGGGTGCCAGATCACCTCGATGCCGAAGTCCGTCACGAGGTCGACGGCGGTCGGTTCCTCGGCGTTGAGGAAGGACATCGTGTTGCCGCTGCACGCCCCGCCCTCGAGCCAGAGCAGTGTTGCCATGT
>JACRAB010000114.1 GCA_016213575.1 Actinomycetota bacterium | reverse complement strand
GGTGCGACGTCAACGGCTGCAGCCCGGACCGCAGCGACGGCAACTTCGTGCTGGACAACAGGATCGGGCCGACCACCGCCGAGAGCGTCGACGTCAAGGGCAACGGGTGGCTCGTCACCGGCAACCGCGGCACGCGCTCGCCCATGGACGGCTTCCAGACCCATGTCGTCGCCGACGGCTGGGGGCGGGACAACGTCTTCCGCGGCAACGTCGCGGACCTCGCCGGCGGCAGCGGTGTCGGGTACTACCTCCACAAGGACGTGCCGAACACCGTGGCCTGCAGCAACAAGGTCACCGGTGCGGCGGGCGGGCTCTCCAACCGGCCCTGCACCTGACGGCGACCTCGACGCCCGGGCCTCTTCCCGCTGCGGCACGGCGGCCGTACTGTCGGGCCGCGGCCGGACCGCACCGGTCCGTCTCCCGTCCACGTCCACGCTGCTGGAGGGAACATGTCCCGTCGTGACCTGATCGACCCGGAGTCCCGCGTCCCGCTCGACGCCCTGCTCGGCTTCATGCCCGGTGGTTTCAACGCGATCCCCGACATCGTCACCCGGCGCGCGACCGTCGCGCAGATCCTCGCCTCCATGCCCGTCCCGCCGAACCCCAACGTGACGACCGAGGACCGCACCGTGCCCGGCCCGGCGGGCGACCCCGACATCAGCGTCCGGATCTACCGCCCCGTCGGGACCTCCGCGACCACCGGGACGCTGCCGGGCATCTACTACATCCACGGCGGCGGCATGGTCCTCGGCGACGTCGCCGGCGAGGACGCCAACGCGGCGAGACTCTGCGAGGAGGTCGGCGCCGTCGTCGTGTCCGTGGAGTACCGGCTCGCCCCCGAGCACCCGCACCCGGCCCCCGTCGAGGACTGCTACGCCGGGCTCACCTGGACGGCGGCCAACGCGGCCGACCTCGGCATCGACCCGGCCCGGCTCGCGATCTACGGGGGCAGCGCCGGCGGCGGCCTCACGCTCGGCACCGTCCTGCTCGCCCGGGACCGCGGCGGCCCGGCGCTGGCCTTCATGATGCCGATCTACCCGATGATCGACGACACGAACACCTCCGGCTCCAGCCACGAGATCACCGACATCGGGATCTGGGACCGGGCCGGGAACATCGAGGCCTGGGCCTGGTACCTCGGCGGCAAGCCCGCGGACCAGTACGCCGCACCCGCCAGCGCCACCGACCTGAGCGGCCTGCCCCCGGCGTTCATCGACGTCGGCACGGTCGACTTGTTCCGCGACGAGGACATCGCGTTCGCGAACCGGCTCATGCAGGCCGGCGTCCCCTGCGAGCTCCACGTCAACCCCGGCAGCTACCACGCCTCCGAGGTCTTCGCCCCGGACGCCGCCCTGTCCCGGCGGATCTGGGCCCTGCGGGTCGACGCGCTCCGCAGGGCTCTCGCCTAGGACACCGGCACCCGGACGTGCGGCGCCGGGGCCGAACGGGTGGATCACCCGGGCGGCCCCGGTCACCCGCCGGGCATGGGAACGATCCCGGCTGTGCCGGACCTCCTCAACATGGACCAACGTCCTGTCGACACCCGAGGTATCCGCAGGGTTGCAGGACATCGATCCATGGAGGAGGCACCTCGTGACGCCAGTCCATGGCGACCCGGGACCGACGACGCCGTCGCAGTACGCCCGGCGGCGCGGCCCGTCCGCCTGGCTCGACGACCGGTCCGTCGCCGTCAAGCTGGCCACGCTCGTCGGGGTCGCCCTCGTCGGGGTCCTCGCGGTCGGCGCGGTGGGCCTGCAGGAGCTGCGGGCCGCCTCGACGCAGGCCGAGCGCCTGCAGTCCCTGCAGAAGATGACCCGGCTCGCGCTCGAGGCCGACATGGCGCACGACGCGATCAAGGGCGACGTGCAGCAGGCGATCCTCGACGGCGACAGCGCCTCGGGCCGCGAGGCGCTCGCCGACCTGGACGACCACTCCGCGATCCTGTCGGACGGCGTCGCCACCTTCCGGACGGGGACCATGCCCGAGGACGTCCGCCGGGCCGCCGACGAGGTCGCCCCGCTCGTCGCGACGTACCTCGAGGAGGCGCACCGGGCCGCGGGCGCCGGGGTCACCGGCACCGCGACGGCCGCGTCGACGACGACGTTCCGGACCTCGTTCTCGGCCGTCGAGGAGGCCATGCCCCGGATCGGGGACGCCCTGGGCGGCCACGTCTCCGACGCGGCGGCCGCGGTCCACGCGTCCCGCACCTCCGCGACACGGACCCTCGCCGGCGCCGCAGCGGCCTCGGCCCTGCTCCTCGTCCTGCTCTGGCGGGCGATCGGCCGCAGCGTCGTGCGCCCGCTGCAGACGGTCGCCGCGGTGGCCGCCGGCCTCGCCGCCGGCGACCTCACCCGCACGTGCGACCTGCGGCGCGGCGACGAGTTCGGTGCGATGGGGGACGGCATCGACACCGCGGTCCGCTCCCTGCAGTCGATGATGCGCGACCTCGCCGCCACGGGCGGCTCGCTCGCCGAGGCCGCCCTCGAGCTGTCCGCGGTCCCCGAGGACCTGAGCCGTGGGGCCAGGGACGCCGCCGACCGGGCCACCGAGGCCCGGACCGGCTCGACCCAGGTCGACGAGGAGGTGCAGTCGGTGATGGCCGGCGCCGAGCAGATGGCGGCGTCCGTCGCCGAGATCGCCAGCAACGCCTCCCGTGCCGCGGCCGTGGCCAACGAGTCCGTCGTCGCCGCCGACGCCGCGAACGAGCAGATCGAGCAGCTCGGGGTCGCGAGCGCCGAGATCGACTCGGTCGTCCGGCTCATCACCGCCATCGCCGAGCAGACCAACCTCCTCGCGCTCAACGCGACGATCGAGGCCGCCCGCGCCGGTGCGGCGGGCAAGGGCTTCGCCGTCGTCGCCGAGGAGGTCAAGCAGCTCGCGCACCAGACGGCCCGCGCGACCGACGACATCACGAGCCGGATCACCTCGATCCAGAACACGACGTCTGCGGCGGCCGGGGCCGTCACCGGGATCCGCGAGGTCATCGGCCAGATCAACGAGTTCAGCATGACGATCGCCTCGGCCGTCGAGGAGCAGGCCGCC
>JACRAB010000115.1 GCA_016213575.1 Actinomycetota bacterium | reverse complement strand
GTCGGCGGCGGCGACGTGGACGACGACCTGCGCGCCGGCGAGCAGCGCCGCCCCGCCCGGCGCGGCGACGTCCCCGACCCGCCAGGTGCCCGGTGCGCCGCCCCGGCGGTCGTCCACGGAGATCACCGCGAACCCGGCCGCGACGAACGCCGACGCGACCGCCGAGCCCGCCGGACCGGCCGCCCCGACCACGGCGACCCGCGGGCTGCTGCGCCGTGAGCGAACCGTCGCGCGCTGCGGGCTCACCGGACGACCCCCCGTCGTTGGCTGTTGCGTAGGTTGGACCCCATCCTCGCCGAGAGCGGCCGCGCGCGGGCCGCGCTCCGGTGGACGAACCGTGTGAATGAGGTGCGCATGACCGGCTTCGGCAGGGACCTGCCCGACCGCAGCGAGGGCGACGACGGCGACCCGATGGGCGAGCTGTTCAAGGCGATGTTCGGCCCCGGCGGCCAGCTGCCGCCCGAGCTCGCGAACATGCCGGGCCTGCCGCAGGACCCGGCGGCGCTCCAGGCGATGTTCCTCCAGGTTCAGCAGATGCTCGCCGGGGGCAGCGACGGTCCGGTGAACTGGGACCTCGCGGAGAACATCGCCCGGCAGGCTGCCGCCGAGGGCGGCGACCCGAGCGTCGGCGACGCCCAGCAGCGAGCCGTCACCGAGGCGCTGCGGACGGCGGACCTGTGGCTCGACCGGGCCACCGACCTGCCCGCGGCCGCCGGGCGCACCCACGCGTGGAGCCGCTCGGAGTGGGTCGCCCAGACCCTGCCGGTGTGGAAGGGCGTCGTCGAGCCGGTCGCCGAGCGGGTCGGGCAGGCGATGGGCGAGGCGATGTCGTCCCAGGCGCCGCCGGAGATCGCGCCGATGCTCGGCGCGGCGCTGCCGATGATGCGCCGGATGGGCGGGGCGTTCTTCGGCGCCCAGGTCGGTCAGGCGGTCGGGGCACTGTCCCGCGAGGTCGTCAGCGGCGGGGACGTCGGCCTGCCGCTGCTCCCGGCGGGTGCGGCGGCGCTCGTGCCGGCGAACATCGCCGCCTTCGGCGAGGGGCTCGGCCTGCCGGAGGACGAGGTGCGGCTCTACCTCGCGCTCCGCGAGGCGGCGCACGCCCGGCTCTTCGCCGGCGTCCCGTGGCTGCGCGCGCACATCCTCGGCGCCGTCGACGAGTACGCCCGCGGCATCGCGATCGACACCGACATGATCGAGCAGGCCGTCCGGCAGATCGACCCGGGCGACCCGCAGGCCCTCCAGGAGGCGCTCTCCTCGGGGATCTTCGAGCCCGAGCGGACGCCGGCCCAGCAGGCCGCCCTGGACCGCCTCGAGATCGCCCTCGCGCTCGTCGAGGGCTGGGTCGACGAGGTCGTCGACGCTGCGGCGCGCACGTCGCTGCCGCACGCCGTCCAGCTCCGGGAGACCGTCCGGCGGCGGCGCGCCGCCGGCGGCCCGGCCGAGCACACCTTCGCCTCGCTCGTCGGCCTGGAGCTGCGCCCGCGCCGGCTGCGCGAGGCCGCCGCGGTGTGGGCGGCGCTCACGGCCGCGCGCGGCGTCGGCGGCCGGGACGCGCTCTGGGAGCACCCCGACCTCGTGCCCGGAGCCGAGTCCTTCGGCGACCCCGAGGGCTTCGCCCGCGGCTCCGGGTCCGACGCGGGCGGCCAGGACCTCGACGCCGCTCTCGCGGCGATCCTCGACGAGGCGGACCGGGACGAGGCAGGGCGCGACGAGGCAGGCCCGGACGAGGCAGGCCCGGACGAGGCAGGCCCGGACGAGGCAGGCCCGGACGGCGAGCGGCCCGGGGGCGAGGCCCGGTGACCCCCACGCTCCACCCGGTGTCCGACCCGTCCGCCCCGCACGGCGACGCGGCCGGCGCCGAACCGCTGTGGACGCCGGACGAGCAGCTCGTCGCGGACGTCCGGCACGCCTTCGCGCACGCCCCGCGGGACACTCCGCAGGCCCGCTTCGAGGCCTGGGCCTGGCGGGCGATGCTCGACGAGGACGGCGCGGCGCTGCTCACCCGGCACGCGGCACCCGCGCACGTCACGGCGTCCGCGCTCGTCCTGTCCCCGGACGGCCGGCGCACCTGTCTGGTCCTGCACGGCCGGATCGGCCTGTGGGTCCAGCCCGGCGGGCACCTCGAGCCCGGCGACACGAGCCTGGCGGCCGCCGCGGCCCGCGAGGTCCTGGAGGAGACGGGGCTGACGGGCACGGTCCTGCCCCGGCTCGCCCAGCTCTCCCGGCACGGTGCCCCCTGCCGCCCGGGGGTCGTCGACTGGCACCTCGACGTCCAGCACGTGCTCGTCGCGCAGGCGACCGCCCCGGCGGTCAGCGCGGAGTCGAAGGACGTCCGCTGGTTCGACGTCGACGCCCTGCCGGCCGATCTCGCCAGCGGTGTGCCGGACGGGGTCGCCGCCGCGCGCGCGGTGCTCGCGGCCGGGTAGCCGGGCAGCCCGGGCAGCCCGGCGGCCTCAGCCCGTGCCGTCGAGGTCCGTGCGGACGTTGACGCCGAAGGCGGGCGTGTCGTCGACCCGGTCGGCGTGGTCGTCGTCCGTGCCGTCCCCGATGCTCCCGTCGCGGGCCGCCGCGAACCCCTCGAGGAAGCCGCGGGCCCGCTCGGTCCTCGGGTAGTCCGCGAGCAGCGCCCAGAACCGCGGGCCGTGGCCGTGCTCGACGAGGTGCGCGAGCTCGTGGAGGAGCACGTAGTCGATGACCCACGGCGGCATGCCCTGCAGCCGGGTCGAGAGCCGGATCGTCCGCTCGGACGGCGTGCAGGACCCCCAGCGGGAGTTCTGGTTGGGCACCCACGCGACGCTCGCGGGCCGGGCCAGCCCGTCGAGGTAGCGGCGGGACAGCTCCGTCGCGCGGGCCATGAGGTCGTCGTCGCCGGGGCGGCGGCGCCGGTCCTGGGCCGAGAGCCGGGCGACCATCCGCTCGACCCACTCGCGCTCCTGGGCGCGGGTGAAGCGGGCCGGGATGAGCACGATCGTGCGGTCACCGTCGCGGTAGGCCGTGACCGTGCGGACGCGCCGCCTGCTCCGACGTACCTCGACGTCAGGTGGCGGGGCATACGCGGGCACGCCGGCCATGGGTCGAGGCTACGGCGCCGGACCGAGAAAATCTTCCATCCACATCCGGTGGACGGCTCCGCCGCAGGTCAGACGGGCTGTCGCGGCGTGGTGACGATCCCCCTCCACAGGCCCTGACCGAGGTGTCCACAGCGACACGCGACACTCTCCCCACGATGTCCACAGGTTTGTCCACAGGCCTGGGGACAGCGGCGTTGACGACGTCCGCCCGGTGCTCCTAGGTTCGGTCCAAGACCCCGGGTGTCCGGGGGCGGCGCGCTGGGGAAGGTGCGTCGGCCCCGGCCCCGGGGTTTCTCCGTTCACGCAGCGCGACGTGTTCAGGACGCACCGGGACGGCGGCGCGGTCCGGACCGGCGCCTGCCTTGTTCGGATATGTCCGGTGATTCGTGCGTGGCGTGATCCTCGGACGTCAGCCGTTCCCACGATCTTCCGACGCGCCAAGGCCGACTTGACCGGCGCCACGCTCACGCTCGGCTAGGCTTCACGCCGGGTCTGACGCACGGAGGGGGCCGCCAGAGCGCGTCCCGACCGGCCCGCGAGCGGCACCACTGGCCGTCGCGGTTGACCAAGCCATACGACATGAGGAGCGCCATCGTGGCCGACGAGACGTACAGCGGCGAGTTCTACTGCGTGAAGTGCAAGGAGAAGCGCCAGGCGGAGGGCAAGGTCGTCGAGACCAACGGCCGCCGCATGGCCAAGGGCCAGTGCCCCGTGTGCGGGACGAACCTCAACCGCATCCTCGGCAAGGCCTGAGCCTCACCGCTCCGCCACGACGGGCGGCCCACCGACCGGTGGGCCGCCCGTCGCCGTTCCCGGCCTGTGGACGAACCGGGCCGTGCGGGCGGGCCTGTGGACGACGGCGGAGGTCCCGGCGCCGGACGTGGCACGCTCCCCGGGTGCGCATCCAGCTGCTGCCCGGCCTCCAGCGCGCGTGGCGCGGGCCGACGACCCTCCAGCTCGGCGTGAGCCCGCGCCGCTCGGTCCTGCTCGAAGGACTCACCCCGGCCGACGTCCGGCTCGTCGAGCGCCTCGACGGCGGCCTCGACCCCACCGAGCTCACCGCCCCGGACGATCTCGTGGCACTCCTGCGCGACGCCGGGGCGCTCGTCCCCGCGCGGGCCGGCCGCTCCGCACGCAGCGTCGTGGGCCGGCACGAGGAGCTCGAGCCGGACGCCGCGACCTGGGCGCTCGTCCACCGCGGCTGCGGCGACGGCTGGGACCTGCTCGCGGCCCGGGCCGCCCGGACCGTCCTCGTCGTCGGCGAGGGCCGGGTGGCCGACGCCGTCGCGACCGCCCTGACCGCCGCCGGCATCGGGACGACGGACCGCCGGCCCCGGCTCACCGAGCGCGGGGTCCCCCGGCCGGCCTGCGTCGTCCTCGTCGAGCCGGTGGTCGCCGACTCCGCCCGGGCGGGCGACCTCGGCCGGCGGGACGTCCCGCACCTGTCCGTCGTCGTCCGCGAGGGCGACGTCGTGGTCGGGCCGCTCGTGCGGCCCGGCACCGACCCGTGCCTGCGCTGCCTCGACCTGCACCGCACCGCACTCGACCCCGACTGGCCAGGCGTCCTGGCCCAGCTGCTCTCCGGCCCCCGGGACGCGCCCGAGGAGACCACCGTGGCGGCCCTCGCGGGCCGGCTCGCAGCGCTCGCCGTCCTCACCCTGCTCGACGGTCGCACGACGCCCGCGGCCTGCGGTGCGACGCTCGAGGTCGAGCTGCCGGACGGCCTCGTCACCCGGCGTCCGTGGCCCGCCCACCCGCAGTGCGGGTGCCGCTGGCCGCCCGCCGACGAGGGCGGCGACGCGCCCGGGACGACGACGTCACCCGCCCACCGCGCGCGGCCGCAGCCCGCGACCGTGACAATGGAGCCGTGACGGACCTCCCCCGCCGTGCTGTCACCCGCACGGCGAAGCTCGCCAGCCTCCCGCTCGCCTTCGCCGGCCGCACGGCCCTCGGCTTCGGCAAGCGGGTCGGGGGCAGGCCGGCGGAGATCGTCGCCGCCGAGATGCAGGCCCGGACGGCGGAGCAGCTGTTCCGCGTGCTCGGCGAGCTCAAGGGCGGCGCGATGAAGTTCGGCCAGGCGCTGAGCATCTTCGAGGCCGCGATGCCCGAGGAGCTCGCCGGCCCCTACCGGGCGACGCTCACCAAGCTCCAGGACGCCGCTCCCCCGATGCCCACGGCGACGGTGCACAAGGTGCTCGCCGCCGAGCTGGGCCCGCAGTGGCGGCGCAAGTTCAAGGAGTTCGACGAGACGCCCGCGGCGGCCGCCTCGATCGGCCAGGTGCACCGCGCCGTCTGGAAGGACGGGCGCGACGTCGCGGTCAAGGTGCAGTACCCCGGCGCCGGCGACGCGCTCATCTCCGACTTCACCCAGGTCGCCCGGGTCGGCCGGGTCGCCGCCGGCTGGATCCCGGGCCTCGACATCAAGCCGATCCTCGAGGAGCTCAAGGCCCGGATCGTCGAGGAGCTCAACTACACGCTCGAGGCGGAGTCCCAGACGCAGTTCGCCGACGCCTTCCGGGACGACCCCGTCTTCGTCGTCCCCGAGGTCGTCATCGCGACACCGCACCTCATCGTCAGCGAGTGGCTCGAGGGGGTCGCCCTCTCCAAGCTCATCGCGACGGGCACCCCGGAGGAGCGCAACCTCGGGGCCCGGCGCTACCTGGAGTTCCTCCTCGCCGGCCCGGCCCGGGCCGGCCTCCTGCACGCCGACCCGCACCCCGGCAACGACCGGCTCACCCCGGACGGCCGGTTCGGCATCCTCGACTTCGGCGCGGTCAAGCGACTGCCGGACGGGATGCCCCCGGAGATCGGCCGGCTGCTCACCCGCGCGCTGCAGAACGACGCCGACGGCGTCGTCGCCGGGCTGCGCGACGAGGGCTTCATCAAGGCGTCGATCGAGATCGACGGCCGGGCGCTGCTCGACTACCTCGCGCCGTTCCTCGAGCCGGCCCGGCACACGACGTGGACGTTCTCGCGGGCGTGGATGCGCGAGCTGTTCGCGCACGTCAACGACGTCCGCCGGCCGCAGTGGTCGCTGGGCCTCAAGCTCAACCTGCCGCCCGAGTACCTGCTCATCCACCGGGTGTGGCTCGGCGGTATCGGGGTGCTGTGCCAGATCGAGGGCGAGGTGCCCGTGCTCGAGGTGCTCGCCGAGTGGCTGCCCGACTTCGACGTGGCCTCGCTCGACTACATCGAGTGGGTCGACGACGACGGCGAGCCGGTCGAGCCCTGAGAGCGGGCCGACCTGGTGCCCGGCCCGGTGCCCGGCGGGCGGGTCACCACCAGGCGGAGTCGAGCTTGCCCTCGATGCTGCGGATGTTGGCCCGCATGCACGTCTCGCAGGTCCAGACCCGGCGGCCGCGCTCGGTGCCCGCGGACCACGTGAGCGGCGGCGGGTCGGACGGCGCCGCGGCGCCGCAGGTGAGGCAGACCATCGCGGACCCTTGGGACGGCACCGTTGCCGCGGGCAGGGTCGAGGACGTTGTGGGCTCGGTCACACCTGGAGCGTACGCCCGAAACCGTTGCCCCGCGAGGGATCCACGCCTGAATCCCTGTCGATGTTCCGACGATACGACGGAAACCGTCCGTTCGGCGGAGTTCTCACCCCGGATTTCGTCGCCCCGACCCTCGTCGGACGGATCGCCCCGGAGTCAGAGCGCGACGGTCTCGATCGCGTGCAGGTGCCGGCGGGTGCAGGGCGAGCAGGTCCAGGCCCGGTGCCCCTCCCGGACGGACATGGACCACAGCAGGGCGGGTCGCTCCTCGGAGGGCCGGCTCCCGCACTCGAGGCAGCACGTCGTGGTTGTCATGCTCCTCGACGCTACGGACGGTTCGTCGCCGACGGGCTACGCCGGCGCGACAGAACTGTAAACGGTCTGTCACCCCGGGTTACGTCATGGCGTCGCCCGTGTGTCGCCGTGCTCGGCACGGGCGGGGACGGCGCAGCGGCCCGCCGGGATCCCGGCGGGCCGCTGCGGACGGTGGGCGTGGCGGGTCAGCCGCCGTAGACCCCGTCCCAGTCGTCGACGTCGAGCAGGAGGAGCTGCCCGTTCTCGACGAGCTCCTCGACCGTGCCGGCGCCGGTCCCGGCGGGCAGGTTCTTCTTCGTGTGGACCTGGGCGTCGAAGAGGAACGTGCCCTTGCCGAACAGGTCCGCGGTGTCGATGATGCCGCTCGACTCCTCGTCGGTCGTGAGGACCGCGCGGGTGTCGGGCGTCGTCCCGGCCGGGTCGCTCACGCCGAAGAGCGCGCTGTCGAACTGCGCGACGACGCCGACCCGGCCGTCCTTGATCCGGTAGGCGAGGACGCGGGCGACGTGGTCGTTGCCGCCCGGGTCC
>JACRAB010000018.1 GCA_016213575.1 Actinomycetota bacterium | reverse complement strand
GGTACCTAGGGCGAACGCCGTCACGGCGCACGCCGCTGCGAACGCCCAGGCCGTCGGCTGGACCCAGCCCCGCCTGGGCGCACCGACGGCGGCGCGGGGCGGGCGGCCCGCCTCCAGCCCGGCACGGCCGCTCTCGAACCGGGCCCGGATCCGGGCCCGGTCCGGGCTGTGCTCGCGGGCGGCGCGGGCGCTCATGTCCCGCCGGTCGTCGTCGCGCATCGCGGCCTCCCGCCGAGCAGCCCGCGCAGCTGCGCGGCCGCCTTCGACGTCTGGCTCTTCACGGTCCCCGGGCTGATCTCGAGCGTCCGGGCGACCTCCTCCTCGGACAGGTCCAGGCCGTACCGCAGCACGATGCAGGCCCGTCGGCGCGGCGGCAGCGCGCGCAGCGCCTCGCGGACGTCGAGCACGTCCGCGGTCGTGAGGTCCGGGGCGTCCTCGTCGTCGTCGGCGACCATCATCGGCAGGAGCCGGCGCTCGTGGATCGTGCGGCGCACCCGGCTCGTGCCGATGTTCACGACCATCCGGCGCACGTAGGCGATGGGGGAGTCCGCCGCGCAGACCCGGTCCCACTGCGTCCACGTCGCGAGCAGGGCGTCGGCCGCGACCTCGTCGGCGGTCCCGGAGCTCCCCGTGACGAGGAAGGCCAGCCGGGACAGCTCGGCATGGTGCTTCTCGAAGAACGCCTCGAACGCCTCGGCGACCTGTGGGCGGGCCTGCGTCACGGCATCGTCGTACCGGCCCGGCGTCCCGTCGGGGGACGGCGTCCGGGCAGGCGCCTGCGACGGGGCGGTTGCGGCCACACCCTCCTGTCGCCCGGGGACCGCGACAGGTTGCCCGCGTCCTGCGACCGGTTCCGGCCGGGACCGTCGACGCACCGCAGCGTCGGTGCCGTCAGTGCCGTCAGTGCCGTCAGTGCCCGAGCATCGGGGCGAGCAGCCGGGCAGCGAGCGAGCCGCGCTTCGTGAGCCGCTCCTCGCCGTCCGCCAGGCTCATCGTGCGCAGCCCGGCGTTGACCTCGAGCCAGCGCAGCGGCTCCGGCTCCCAGCGCGGCGAACGGTGCCCGACCCAGGGCAGCCGGGTGAGCTCCGTGGTCCGCCCGGTGAGCAGGTCGGCGAGCGTGCGGCCGGCGAGGTTCGCCGTCCCGACGCCGTCGCCGACGTAGCCGCCGGCCCAGGCGACGCCGGAGAGCCGGTCGAGGCCGACGCTCGCGTGCCAGTCCCGGGCGATGGCGAGCGGCCCGCCCCAGGCGTGGGTGAAGGCGTGCCCGCGGATCGCGGGGAACAGGTCGGCGACGGCGGCGCGCAGGCCGGCGAAGACCTGCGGCTCGCGGTCGAACTCCGGCTCGATCCGGGAGCCGCGGTGGTACGGCGCCCCGCGACCGCCGAAGACGAGCCGGTCGTCGGCCGTGCGCTGGCCGTAGACGATGAGGTGCCGGTGGTCGGAGAACGTCTCGCCCTTCGCCAGGCCCGCGCCGGCCCAGAACGACGCCGGCAGCGGCTCGGTCGCGACGACGAGCGAGTAGACCGGGATGACGTCGCGCGCGGAGCCGGGCAGCGTCGCCGTCCAGGCCTCGGTGGCCCGGACGACGTGCCGGGCCCGGACGGTGCCGCGCGAGGTGACGACCCGGGGACCGGAGGCGTTGTCCCGCACCGGGTTCGCACCGCTGCGGGCGGGCATCGTGCCGGGTTCGATCCGCATCGCGCGGGTGCGCTCGACGATCCGCCCGCCGCGACGCTCCACCGCACGGGCCAGACCCCGCACGAGGCGGGCGGGGTGGATCCGCGCGCAGTGCGGGATGTACGTGCCGCCGAGCACGCCGGTCGCCCCGACGTGCGCCAGGGCCTCCTCGCGGGAGAGCAGCTCGACCCCGTCGACGCCGTCGAACCGGGCGTCCTCGGCGAGCTCGGCGCGGGCCCGCCCGAGCTGGACCTCGGTGCGCGCCAGCCGGACCGTGCCGCCCGGCGCCCAGTGGCAGTCGACGTCCTCGGCCCGCGCGACCCGGCCGACCTCGGCGACGGTGTCGTTCATGGCCCGGCGCATCGCGAGCGCCGCCTCCCGGCCGTGCCGTCGGGCCAGCGACGAGGACGACGCGGGGAACAGCGCCGAGCACCAGCCGCCGTTGCGGCCGCTCGCGCCGAAGCCGGCCACCTCCGCCTCGACGACGAGCACCGAGAGCGAGGGGTCCGCGACGAGCAGGTAGTACGCCGTCCACAGACCGGTGTAGCCGCCGCCGACGATGCACACGTCGACGTCGGCGTCCCCGTCGAGCCCGGGCCGCGGGGTGAGGTCGTCGTCACCGGAGGCGGCGAGCGTGTCGTGCCACAGGGACAGCGAGCGGTAGCCGGCGCTCGTCGGGGCGGTCATCGCAGAACCCTTCCAGGACAACGGGTCGGACGGCTGGGCGGACGGCGTGCGGGCAGCACCGCGGTCAGGTGCGCCCCTGCGGCCAGTCGGCGATCTGCGCGGGCACCGGGTACGGCGCCGCGAGGTCCGGGGCGTCGACGGGTTCGCCCCACGTGTGGTGCAGCGGCACGATGCCCGCCCACGCCTCCCGGTCGAGGTCGGCCGGGTCGTCCTCGGGGCCGTCCTTCGCCGAGACCTTGAGCGACCACTCCTCGAGCGGCAGCGCGAGCACCGACGTCGCCGCGCTCTCCTTGCGGGTCGGCGTCCGCTGCTCGGTGAGCCCCGGCAGGAGGTGCTCGGAGAGGACGGCGAGCGCCCGCTCCTTGTCCTCGCCGGCGAGCTCGGTGCACCGGCCGAGGACCATCGCGCTGCGGTAGTTCATCGACGACTCGAACTGGCTGCGCGCGACGACGACCGCGTCGAGGATCGTCACGGTCGCGCACGTCGGCGCCCCGGCCGCGAGCGCCCGGAACGCCCGGGACGCCGTCGACCCGTGCACGAGCAGCCGGTCCCCGTCCCGCGCGACGCCGACGGGGACGACGTACGGCTGCACGACGCCGTCCGCCGTCGTCTCGACGACCGCGAGGTGCGCGACGAGCGCGCTGTCGAGCAGCGCGTCGAGCGCCGCCCGGTCGCGCACCTGCTTCTGCGGTGCGCGCCGGACGTCGGTGCGGGTGCGGCCGCGCCGGTCGGTCACAGCCGCGACCACGCCTCCGTCAGCACCGAGCGGAGGATGCCCTCGATGTCGTCGAACTCCTTCTGGCCGATGATGACCGGCGGTGCGAGCTGGATGACGGGGTCGCCGCGGTCGTCGGCGCGGCAGTACAGGCCGGCGTCGAACAGCGCCTTCGAGAGGAAGCCGCGCAGGAGCCGTTCGCTCTCGTCGTCGTCGAAGGTCTCGCGGGTGGTCTTGTCCTTGACGAGCTCGATGCCGTAGAAGAAGCCCTCGCCGCGGACGTCGCCGACGATCGGCAGGTCGGTGAGCTTCTCCAGGGTGGCCCGGAAGTTCGGGCCCTGGGTGCGGACGTGGGTGTAGAGGTCCTCGCGGTCGAAGATGTCGAGGTTGGCCATCGCGACGGCGGCCGAGACGGGGTGCCCGCCGAACGTGTACCCGTGCGGGAAGTACGTCGTGCCGTGCCGGAACGGCTCGAAGACCCGGTCGGAGGCGATCATCGCCCCGATCGGGGAGTACCCGGAGGTCATGCCCTTGGCGCAGGTGATCATGTCGGGTTTGATGGCGAGGTCCTCGGAGGCGAACATGCCGCCGATCCGGCCGAACGCGCACATCGTCTCGTCGGCGACGAGCAGGACGGCGTACTGGTCGCAGCTCTCGCGGACCCGGTCGAAGTAGCCCGGGGGCGGGGGGAAGCAGCCGCCGGAGTTCTGCACGGGCTCGAGGAAGACCGCGGCGACGGTGTCGGGGCCCTCGAACTCGATGGCCTCGGCGATCCGGTTCGCGGCCCACAGGCCGAACGCCTTGGGGTCGTCGCGGTGCTGCTCCTCGGCCCGGTAGATGTTCGTGTTCGGGACCTTGAGGCCGCCGGGGACGAGGGGCTCGAACATCTCCTTGGCGGCGGGGATGCCGGTGATGGACAGCGCGCCCTGCGGGGTGCCGTGGTAGGCGACGTTGCGGGAGACGACCTTGTGCTTGAGCGGCTTGCCGACGAGCTTCCAGTACTGCTTGGCGAGCTTCCAGGCGGTCTCGACGGCCTCGCCGCCGCCGGTGGTGAAGAACACCCGGTTCAGGTCGCCGGGCGCGGACGCGGCGAGGCGTTCGGCGAGCTCGATGGCCCGGGGGTGGGCGTAGGACCACAGCGGGAAGAACGCCAGCTCGCGGGCCTGCATCGCGGCGGCGTCGGCGAGCTCCTGGCGGCCGTGGCCGACCTGCACGGTGAACAGCCCGGCCAGGCCGTCGAGGTAGCGCCGGCCCTGGTCGTCCCAGATGTAGGCGCCCTCACCGCGCACGATGACCGGCACGTGCCCGGCACCGCTCTCGTACGTCGAGTGCCGGGTGAAGTGCATCCAGAGGTGGTCCCGGGCCTTGTCGGCAAGAGAGTCCTTGCCGGGCTCGGAGAACGCCTGCGGGCTGATGGTCATCGGGTACCCCAGTTGTAGAGCTGTTTGCGCAGCTTCAGGTAGACGAACGTCTCGGTGGACTCGACCCCGGGAAGGGTCCGGATCTTCTGCGTGAGGAGCTCGAGCAGGTGGTCGTCGTCCTCGCAGACGACCTCGACGATGACGTCGAACGAGCCCGCCGTGACGACGACGTACTCGATCTCCGGCAGCTCGGCGAGCCGGTCGGCGACCGCGACCATGTCGCCCGACACCTTCAGGCCGATCATCGCCTGGCGGGCGAAGCCGACCTGGAGCGGATCGGTGACGGCGACGATCTGCATGACCCCGCTGTCGAGCAGCCGCTGGACGCGTTGACGCACGGCGGCCTCGGACAGGCCGACGGCCTTGCCGATCGTCGCGTAGGCGCGGCGGCCGTCCTCCTGGAGCTGCTCGATGATCCGCTTGGACGTCTCGTCGAGGAGGGCATGGAGGCTTCGGGGCCGCGAAGGGCGGTTCACCACGCCCCGATCCTGACGGGTCGAACGTCCCTGGTGCAAGTGATTCCGTCGTCCCGATGGTTTCTGGACACTGAATCTTCAGTTTGGCAGCCTCGGGGCTGTCGAAACCGGTGCCCGCTGGTTAGAGTCCCTGCAGGCGGTCCGGCCCCGCGGAACCGTGCGAACCCCCAGCGACCTCCTTCGGAAGGGAAGTCCCGTGAGCGAGTCCGTCAAGCGCGTGGTGCGCAACGTCATCAACGGCGAGTCCGTCGACGCGGTCGACGGCCGGACGACCGACCTCGTCGACCCGTCGACGGGCGAGGTCTTCGGCACCGCGCCGCTGAGCGGCGCCGAGGACGTCGACCGTGCCTACCGGGCGGCCGCTGCGGCTTTCGAGACGTGGCGGGACAGCACCCCGTCGGAGCGCCAGCGCGCCCTGCTGAAGATCGCGGACGTCATCGAGGCGAACGCCGAGGAGCTCGTCGCGCTCGAGTCGCAGAACACCGGCAAGCCGATCGCGGTGACCACGGCCGAGGAGATCCCGCCGATGGTCGACCAGATCCGCTTCTTCGCGGGTGCCGCGCGCGTCCTCGAGGGCCGTTCCGCGGGCGAGTACATGAGCGGCTTCACGTCGATGATCCGTCGCGAGCCGATCGGCGTCGTCGGCCAGGTCGCGCCGTGGAACTACCCGATGATGATGGCGGTCTGGAAGTTCGCCCCGGCGATCGCCGCCGGCAACGCCGTCGTCCTCAAGCCGTCGGACACGACCCCGGTCTCCACGACCCGGATCGCCGAGCTCGTCGCCGAGGCCGACATCCTGCCGCCGGGCGTCTTCAACGTCATCGCGGGCGACCGCGACACCGGCCGCGCGCTCGTCGAGCACCCCACGCCGTCCATGGTCGCCATCACCGGCTCGGTCCGGGCGGGCATGCAGGTCGCCGAGTCGGCGTCCAAGGACCTCAAGCGCGTGCACCTCGAGCTGGGCGGCAAGGCCCCGGTCGTCGTCTTCGACGACGCGGACGTCGAGGCCGCCGCCGAGTGGCTCGCCGTCGCCGGCTACTTCAACGCCGGCCAGGACTGCACCGCCGCGACCCGGGTGCTCGTCGGCCCGAAGGTCTACGACAGCTTCGTCGCGGCCCTCGCCGAGCAGGCCAAGGGCACGAAGACGACGTTCGAGGGCGGCCCGACCGACGAGGACGCCCTCGTCCCGCCGGTCAACAACGTCAACCAGATGAACCAGGTGCTCGGCTTCCTCGACCGGGTGCCCGGCCACGCCGAGGTCGTCGCGGGCGGCGCCCGGCAGGGCGACCGGGGCTTCTACGTCGCCCCGACCGTCGTCGCGAACCTGCTCCAGGACGACGAGATGGTCCAGAACGAGATCTTCGGCCCGGTCATGACGATCCAGCGGTTCACCGACGAGGACGAGGCCCTGACGTGGGCCAACGGCGTCAAGTACGGCCTCGCGTCCTCGGTGTGGACCAAGGACTTCGGCCGTGCGATGCGGATGGCCCGCCGCCTCGACTTCGGCTGCGTCTGGATCAACACGCACATCCCGCTCGTCGCCGAGATGCCGCACGGCGGCTTCAAGCACTCCGGCTACGGCAAGGACCTGTCGATGTACGGCTTCGAGGACTACACGCGCGTCAAGCACGTCATGGCCGCCCTGGACTGACGCGGTCCGCCCCACCGCTCATGCTCGCGCCCCGTACCGGGAACCGCGCCCGCACCGGGCCGGAACGGTACGGGGCGCGAGCACGAGCAGGGGTGGGTCAGCGGGTGTCGTGGGCCAGCAGGGCCACGTGCAGGGAGGTGCACGTCTCGACGTCGTCGAGGTCGGCGCCGAGCACCTGCTCGACCTTCGCGAGGCGGTCGTAGAACGCCGGGCGTGACAGGTGCGCGTGCTGGGCCGCGACGGACTTGTTCCGGCCCGCCGCGAGGTACGTGCGCAGGGTGCCGGTGAGGTCGTCGCCGGTCGCGGCGTCGTGGGCGAGCAGGGCGCCGATCTCGCGCTCGGTGAAGGTGTGCACGCGCGGGTCGTCCCGCAGCAGCTGGAGCAGGCCGCGCAGCCGCAGGTCCGGCAGCCGCAGGAAGGGCGCGGTCGTCGACAGGTGCGCCGCGGCGTCCGCGACCTGACCGGCCTCCACGAGCGAGCGGCGGGCGTCCCGCGGGCCGCCGACGACCGAGCCCGCGGCGACGACGAGCCGGTCGGCGTCCACGTGCGGCAGCCGGCCCTTGACGCTGCGCCGCACCTCCTCGGCGAGCAGCGGCAGCACGTCGACGTCGCGCTGGCGCGGGGACAGCGCCGCGAGGACGCCGATCCCGCGGTCGTCGAGGGCGCCGACGAGGGCCGCGACACCGGCCGCACGCGCCGCGTGCGCGACGCACTCGCCGAGGTCGCGCAGCCGGGCCTGGCCCTCGAGACCGCCGGTGGGGGAGCCGGGCGGGCTCCACGGCCGGACGACGACCCCGAGGAGCCGGCGGCCCTCGAGCGGGACGCCGAGCGCGCGGGCCCGCAGGACGACGTCCGCGTCCGGCTCGGTGTGCGCGAGGAGCGCGGCGAGCAGGCTGCGGTGGGTCTGTCGCTCGAGGCCCTCGAGGTCGCGGGCGAGCAGCCGGTTCAGGGCGAGCGTCGCCGCCGCGCGCTCGACGAGGAGGACGTCGAGCGGCTCGGGCGGCTCGGGCCGCACGAGGAGCAGCCGCCCCCAGTCGTGGCCGCGGGCCCCGACGGTCGTCACGAGCAGCCCGGCGTCGGCGTCCCAGCCGGTGCGGCCCTCCGGCCGGGCCTGCCGGGAGCGGGACTCCCAGCGGTCGAGCAGCCGGCCGGGCTCGCCGCCCGCCGCGTCGTGGGCGAGCACCTGGTGGGCGAGGTTCTCCAGGACGACGGGCGTGCGGGCGAGCCGCGCCACGAGGCGCAGCACGTGCTCGGGCTCGGCGCCCTCGACGGACATCTCCGTGAACGCCTCGTGGACCGCCTGGGTCGCGCGCATCAGGGCGATCTGCGCGTCGAGGACCAGGGCGTGCACCGCCTCGGTCACCTCGACGAACGCGACCTCCCGCGGCAGCTCGACGAGGACCAGCCCGAGCTGCTCCGCCTGGGAGACCATCGCCGCCGGCAGCCGGCCGACGAAGGCACGGCCGAGCTCGACGACGAGACCGGCGACCGGCACGTCGGCGAGTGCCCGGAGGAAGGCCGCCCGGCCCGCCGGGTCGGTCGGCAGCCCGATGCCGGTCGTCAGGACGAGCTCGCCGCCGCGCAGCAGGGTCGGGATCTCGGGGATCTCCGCGACGTGCGCCCACCGGACTGGGGTGTCGAGCCGGCCCGCCCCGGCGACCACGCGCGGGCCGCCGGCGGCGAGCGCCGGCAGGGCCAGGACATCGGCCATGGTCGGCGCCACAGCACCTCCGGACGACGGGTGGGCGAGGAGTTGGTAACGCTACGCCATCGCAGATCAACAGTGAGTCAATCCGTCGGTGATAGCGGTCAGATTCTGCTGTCCACGCTACTCGACAACGCTCCCATGTAACGGATTCGTTGCGTCGTGCCGCTACCACGACGAAAAGCGCGAACGGCGGTTGAGGCACCGCCTGCTGCCGTGCGAGTATCCGGACGTGACAGGTCCGCCCGAAAGGTCACTCAGCGTCAGAACCGGACCGCAGCATGATCACCACCTGTCACATACCCGCACCGGCACCAGGCACTGCAACAGCACGGCAAACCTTCGGCGCCGCCCGGGCGACTGAGCCCGGACCCGTCGACCGCGAGCAACGCCGCCCGCCCCGTCCGCCCCCGCACCTGCCCCGCCCGCCCGCGCGCCGCCCCCGCGCGCGGACGTCTTCCCGGAAGGACCCCGAGATGTCGAAGTCCCACCGCAGGCCTCCGCTGTCGCCCGAGGCGGCCCAGATCGTCCGCGCCCTGCAGGCCGGCCGGCCGTCCCGTCGCTCGATGCTCACCGGAGCCGGAGCCCTCGGCATGGGCGCCTTCCTGGCGGCCTGCTCGACGTCCGCCCCCGGTGCGACCGGTTCGGCCACGGGCGGTGCGGCCGGCACCGGCACCGCCCCCGCCGGCAAGCCGAGCCCCGCCGTCGACACGTCCGACACCGACAAGGTCGTCAACTGGGCGAACTGGACGCTGTACCTGGACTTCGACGACAAGTCCAAGACGTACCCGACCCTCGAGGCCTTCCAGAAGAAGACCGGGATCAAGGCGACGTACACCGAGGACATCGAGGACAACGACAGCTACTACGGCAAGGTGCAGGCCCAGCTCAAGGCGGGCCAGGACATCGGCAAGGACATCATCGTCCTCACCGACTACATGGCCGCGCGGGTCATCCGGCAGGGCCTCGTGCAGCCGCTCGTCGAGTCGGTCATGCCGAACAAGACGAGGATCCTGCCCAACCTCGCCGAGGTCTCCTACGACCAGGGCCGCAAGCAGTCGCTCACCTGGCAGTCCGGCTACGCCGGCCTGGCGTGGAACAAGGCCAAGGTGCCCGGCGGCCTGAAGAACGTCAGCGACCTGTGGAACCCCGACCTCAAGGGCCGGGTCGAGGTGCTCTCGGAGTGGCGGGACACGCTCGGGCTGATCATGATGGAGCAGGGCAAGCGGATCGACGGCAAGTTCGCCGACGCCGACTTCGAGAACGCGCTCGCGGTGCTCGAGAAGCAGCTCAACGACGGTCAGATCCGCCAGGTCAAGGGCAACTCCTACAAGGAGGACCTCATCTCCGAGGACGCCCTGGCCGTCATCGGCTGGTCGGGCGACATCTTCCAGCTCGTCGCGGAGAACGGCGACAAGTGGGACTTCGCCATCCCCGAGGCCGGCGGCACGCTGTGGAGCGACAACATGCTCATCCCTGTGGGCTCGCCGCACGCGAAGAACGCCTCGACGCTCATGAACTACTACTACGACCCGAAGGTCGCCGCCGAGGTCGCCGCGTACGTCAACTACATCTGCCCGGTCCAGGGCGCCCAGGCCGAGATGGAGAAGATCGACGCCGAGCTCGCGAAGAGCAAGCTGATCTTCCCGACGGAGACCGACCTCGCCAAGGTCCAGGTCTTCTACTCGCTCGACCCGGAGACCGAGACCAAGTACACGGAGCAGTTCCAGAAGGTGCTGGGCAACTGATGGCCGACGACACGGGCGGCGACCTGCACCTGCGGGACGTCACGAAGAGCTTCGGCACCTTCACCGCCGTCGACGACCTCACCCTGACGATCCCGCAGGGCTCGTTCTTCGCGCTGCTCGGTCCGTCCGGGTGCGGGAAGACGACGACGCTGCGGATGATCGCCGGCCTCGAGGAGCCGACCGTCGGGTCCATCACGCTCGGCGAGCGGGACATCACCCACGCCAAGCCGTACAAGCGCCCGGTGAACACGGTCTTCCAGAACTACGCGCTCTTCCCGCACCTCGACATCTACGAGAACGTCGCGTTCGGCCTGCGCCGGCGTCGTGCCAAGGACGTCGACAAGCAGGTCATGGAGGCCCTCGCCCTCGTCGAGCTGCCGCACCTGGCCCGGCGCAAGCCGGGGCAGCTCTCGGGCGGCCAGCAGCAGCGCATCGCGCTGGCGCGGGCGGTCGTCAACCGGCCGCAGGTGCTCCTGCTCGACGAGCCGCTCGGCGCGCTCGACCTCAAGCTCCGCCGGCAGATGCAGATCGAGCTCAAGCGGATCCAGACCGAGGTCGGCCTGACGTTCGTCCACGTGACCCACGACCAGGAGGAGGCCATGACCATGGCCGACACCGTCGCGGTCATGAACAACGGCCGGATCGAGCAGATGGGCGCGCCGAGCGAGCTGTACGAGGCGCCGTCCACGACCTTCGTGGCGAACTTCCTCGGCCAGTCCAACCTCGTCACGGGCCGCCGGATCGCCGCCGACACCGAGACGGTCACCGTGCTCTGCCACGGCCAGACGCTCCACGTGCCGGTGAGCCGCTGCGGCACCGAGGACGTCGACGTGCTCCTCGGCGTCCGGCCCGAGAAGATCCACCTCGGCGGCGAGGCGCAGGAGGTCGCCGCGGGGCTCAACAGCTTCGCCGGCGGGATCGTCAGCGACGCGAGCTTCATGGGCGTCTCGACCCAGTACCTCGTCCGGCTGCCGTGGGGGCAGGACCTCACGGTCTTCGCCCAGAACCGCGGCATCGGCGAGCAGTACCCGGTCGGCTCCCGCGTGACGCTCTCCTGGGAGCCCGCGCACACGTTCGCCCTCGCCGGCGACGCGACCGCGGGCGTCGAGAGCGACCTCGCGGTCCCGGTGGGCTGACATGGCCATCGCCTCCGTCGCGCACACCGGTCCGGCGGCGCCGCCGCCGGCCCCCGCGGGCCGCAGCCGCTCGCTGACGCCGTACCTGCTGCTCCTGCCCGGCATCGCCTGGCTGACGATCTTCTTCGTCGTCCCGATCGTCACGCTCTTCGGCACCTCGCTGCAGGTCCCCGCCGAGGGCGGCGAGACCGGCGTGTTCGTGCAGGCGTTCCGCTTCGCCAACTACGTCGACGCGGTCACGGAGTACTGGGCGCAGTTCTCCCGGTCGTTCGTCTACGCGGGCATCGCGACCGTGCTCGCGCTCGCCATCGGCTACCCGCTCGCGTACATGATCGCGTTTAAGGCCGGCAAGCTGCGCAACCTGCTCCTCGTGCTCGTCGTCGCGCCGTTCTTCGCGAGCTTCATCCTGCGGACGATCGCGTGGCGGCAGATCCTCGCCGACGAGGGGTTCGTCGTCTCCTCGCTCAAGTGGCTGCACGTCATCCCGCAGACGGCGACGGTCACCGCGAGCGCGGTCGCCGTCGTCGCCGGCATCACGTACAACTTCCTGCCGTTCATGACCCTGCCGCTCTACGCGAGCCTGGAGCGGATCGACCCGCGACTGCTCGAGGCCGGGTCGGACCTCTACGGCAACGGCTTCACCGTCTTCCGGAAGGTGACGTTCCCGCTGTCGCTGCCCGGGGTCGTCGCCGGCACGCTGCTCACGTTCATCCCGGCGGCGGGCGACTACGTCAACGCCGCGCTGCTCGGCCGCCAGCCGGGGACGGCGATGATCGGCAACGTCGTCGAGAGCCGGTTCTTCCGGATCGTCGACTACCCGACCGCGGCGTCGCTGTCGTTCGTCCTCATGGCGGCGATCCTCGTGCTCGTCTTCCTCTACATCCGCAAGGCCGGCACCGAGGAGCTCGTGTGACGACCACGGTCACCACCCCGGGCGGGACGGCGGGCCCGCGGGCCGCCCGGCCCGCGCCGTCCGCCCCCGCGCTGCTGCGCGCCCGGCGCTGGCTGGGCCGCAACGCACTGCGCATCTACGGCGCGCTCGCGTTCGCCTACCTCTTCACGCCGATCGCCTACATCACGGTCTTCTCGTTCAACGACGGCGGCCGGTCCAACCTCGTGTGGCGCGGGTTCACGCTGAAGAACTGGGCGAACCCCTGCGGTGCGCCGGAGGTGTGCTCCGCCGTCGGGAACAGCCTGAAGATCGGGATCACGGCGACGTTCATCGCGACCGTGCTCGGCACGATGGTCGCGTTCGCCCTCGGCCGGCACCGGTTCCGCGGCCGGACGGCGACCAACCTCGTGCTCTTCCTGCCGATGGCCACGCCCGAGGTCGTGCTCGCGGCGTCGCTGCTCACGCTGTTCCTCCAGCTGGCCCCGATCGGCATCCAGCTCGGTGTGACGACGATCGTCATCGCGCACGTGATGTTCTGCCTGAGCTTCGTCGTCGTGACCGTCAAGGCCCGGATCGCGGGCCTCGACCCGCGGCTCGAGCAGGCGGCGGCGGACCTCTACGCGACCGAGTGGCAGGCGTTCCGGCGGATCACCCTGCCGCTCGTCGCGCCGGGCATCGCCGGCGGCGCGCTGCTCGCGTTCAGCCTGTCGTTCGACGACTTCATCATCACGAACTTCGTCTCGGGCAACGTCAACACGTTCCCGAAGTTCGTGTACGTCTCGGCGCAGCGCGGCATCCCGGCGCAGGCGTACGTCATCGGCGCGTTCATGTTCTTCCTCGCGCTGACGATCGTCCTGGTCGCCGATATCGTGCGGCGTCGTCGCGCACCGAAGTAGAGGCGGAGCAGCACCATGTCGGCACCCAGCACCCGGTTCGCGGACGCCGCCCGGGCGGCGCTCGTCGGCGTGCGGGACGTCCCGGTCTGGCTCGACACCCCGGACCGGCCCGCCCGCCGCGCGGCGCTGGACGGCGACCTCGTCGTCGACCTCGCGATCGTCGGCGGCGGGCTCACCGGCCTGTGGGGCGCCGTCCAGGCAGCCCAGGCCGCCCCGGCGCGGTCCGTGGCTCTCCTCGAGGGCGGCGACCTCGCGTGGGCCGCGAGCGGGCGCAACGGCGGGTTCTGCTCGTCGAGCCTGACCCACGGCCTCGCCAACGGGCTCTCGCGCTGGCCGGACGAGATGCCGACGCTGCTCGCCATGGGGGAGGAGAACCTCGACGCGATCGAGGCGACCGTCGCCGAGCACGGCATCGCGTGCGACTTCCGCCGCAGCGGCGAGCTGACGGTGGCCGTCGAGCCGTGGCAGGTCGCCGAGCACGGGGAGCTCGCCGAGGCCGCCCGCGGGCTCGGCGAGAAGGTCGAGCTGCTCGGCGCGGAGGAGACCCGGGCGCTCGTCGACTCCCCGACCTACCTCGGGTCGCTGCACGACCCGCGCTCGACGGCGATCGTCGACCCCGCGCGCCTCGTGTGGGGCCTGGCCGACGTCGCCGAGCGGCTCGGCGTCACCCTGCACGAGCGCACCCGGGTCGTCGGGATGCACGACGAGGGGGACAGGGTGCGGCTCGACACGACGTCGGGCCGGGTCCGGGCCCGGCAGGTGCTCCTCGGGACCAACGCGTTCCCCTCGCCGCTGCACCGGCTGCGCCCGTACGTCGTGCCGGTCTGGGACCACGTCCTCGCGACCGAGCCGCTGACCGCCGACCAGCTCGCGGCGATCGGCTGGAGCGGCCGGCAGGGGATCGGCGACGCCGGCAACCAGTTCCACTACTACCGGCTCACCGCCGACGACCGGCTCGTCTTCGGCGGGTACGACGCGCTCTACTACTTCGGCAGCGACCTCGCCGCGCGTCGTCGGCGCAGCCCGGCGACCGAGCAGCTGCTCACCGAGCACCTCCTGGAGACCTTCCCCCAGCTCGAGGGCGTGCGGATCGGGCACACCTGGGGCGGCGCGATCGACACGTGCACCCGGTTCACCGCGTTCTGGGCCCAGGCGATGGGGGACAAGGTCGCCGCGGTCCAGGGCTACACCGGGCTCGGGGTCGGGGCGTCCCGGTTCGGCGCCCAGGTCGCCCTCGACCTGCTCGACGGTGCGGACACCCCGCGGACCCGGCTCGGGATGGTCCGCCGCAAGCCCGTGCCGTTCCCGCCCGAGCCGTTCCGCTGGGCCGGCATCCAGCTGACCCGGCGCAGCATCGCCCGCGCCGACGCGACCGAGGGCCGGCGCGACGTCTGGCTCCGCACCCTCGACAGGCTGGGCCTCGGCTTCGACTCCTGACCCGTCCTGTGGCGGGTCCTGCACCTCAGAACGCGCTTCTGGGGTGCGTAGGGGGCCAGAGGACGGGCGACGGGCTTACAGAGTGTCGATCGAACGGGTGACATGGGAGCGACATGTCGGCGGAGGTCGGGACGTCGACCCGGCAGACTGAGGTCATGACCGACCTGAGGACCATCGCCCACTTCGTCGACGGCAAGCCGTACAGCGGCGCCGGCGACCGGACCGCCCCCGTCTACGACCCCGCGACCGGCGCCCAGCAGGCGCAGGTCCGGCTCGCGTCGTCCGCCGACGTCGACGACGTCGTCGCCTCCGCCGTCACGGCCGCGGCCGCGTGGCGCAACTCCTCGCTCGCGACCCGGCAGAAGGTGCTCTTCGCCGCCCGTGAGCTCATCGCGGCCCGCGCCCCGAAGATCGCCGAGGCGATCACCGCCGAGCACGGCAAGGTGCTCTCCGACGCCGCCGGCGAGGTGCAGCGCGGCCTCGAGGTCGTCGAGTTCGCGTGCGGCATCCCGCACCTGCTCAAGGGCGGGTTCAGCGAGGGCGTCTCGACCGGCGTCGACGTCTACTCGATCCGCCAGCCGCTCGGCGTCGTCGCCGTCATCTCGCCGTTCAACTTCCCGTCGATGGTGCCGCTGTGGTTCGTGCCCGTGGCGATCGCGTCCGGCAACGCCGTCGTGCTCAAGCCCAGCGAGAAGGACCCGACCGCGGCGGTCCTCATCGCCGAGGCGTTCGCCGACGCCGGCCTGCCGCCGGGCGTGCTCAACGTCGTCCACGGCGACAAGGAGGCCGTCGACCGGCTCCTCGAGCACCCCGACATCAAGGCCGTCTCGTTCGTCGGCTCCACGCCGATCGCGCGCTACGTCTACGAGACCGGCACCCGCAACGGCAAGCGCGTGCAGGCCCTCGGCGGCGCGATGAACGACGTGCTCGTGCTGCCCGACGCCGACCTCGACCTCGTGGCCGACTCGGCGGTGAACGCGGGCT
>JACRAB010000101.1 GCA_016213575.1 Actinomycetota bacterium | reverse complement strand
GCGCCCCCCCCCGCCCACGCCACCGCCGCCGGTGGCGACCCCCCCGCCGCGGCCGCGCACGTCGACCCGGCGGCCGGCCCCGAGCACGCGTACAACCACTTCGTCCTCACCGGGGAGCCGTCCTCCCTGGAGCTGGCCCGGGCCGGCGCCGACGGGGACCTCGCGGCCCTCGTCGAGGTCGCGGCGTACGCGCTCGGCCACACCGACCGGCTGCCGGACGCCGACGCCCTCGACGGCGAGGTCCGCGCGCACGTCCTCGCCGCGACGGCGGCGGCCTTCCTCGAGCAGCGGGACGTCCAGTCCGCGCTCGACGCGCTCGTCGCCGCCGAGGAGGCGGCCACCCCCGTGAGCAGCGTCCTCGGCGCGCTCCTCCTCGGCCAGCAGGCGGGCCTGCTCCAGGAGGCGCAGGGGGCCGACCCCGACGTCGTCAACGCCTACGTCGAGGCGGTCGACGCGCTGCGCGGGATGACCGCCGTCGAGCACGCGCTCGGCGAGCTGGCGCTCGGTCTGGGCACGGCGTACCACGAGCTCGCGGCCTCCCGGGAGGAGGGCTCTGGCCTGCTCGTCGAGGCCGTGCGCTGCTACCACCTCGCGCTGCGCATCCTCAAGGCGCCCGAGGGCCGCCCGCAGGAGCGCCCCGAGCGGTACGCGTTCGCCCACTCCAACCTCGCGCTGTGCTACCTCGCGATGCCGATGACCGGTGACCGCGACAAGCTCCGCCGCGGGGTCGCCGTCCAGTCGCTGCGCGAGGCGCTGAAGTACTACACCCGCGAGGAGCACCCGGCCGAGTGGGCGTCGGTGACGCTCAACCTCGCGAACGCCATGCAGTACCTGCCGACGACGCACCCGGTCGAGAACCTCGTCGAGGCGGTCGGGCTCTACGACGAGGTGCTCGCGGTGCGCAGCGCGGACGACGACCCGCTCGGCTACGCGCGGGTGCTCGCGAACCAGGGGACGGCGCTGTCGCACCTGGGCATCCACGACCGGGCCCGGGAGCGGCTCGACGAGGCCCGCGCGCTCTTCGCGGCCGGCGGCGACTCCGGCGCCCTCGTCACCGTTGACGCGGCGCTGCGGGACATCGACGCGGCGCTGCAGGGCGTCGGCACCCAGTCGGCCTCCTCCGTGGCGGGCGCCTGACATGGACCTCCACGAGCGCGCCCAGTTCGACTTCCTCCTCAACACCGCGGCGGAGCGCTTCGTCGAGCGTCTCGTGCAGCGCACCGGCGGCCTCGAGGAAGGGCTCGGGGCGCTGCGCTCCGACCCGCAGGGGGACGGCGTCTGGCTCGACGAGTTCGTCCGCGCCGTCCTGCGGGACTTCCTCCTCGACAACGCGGCCGGCTCCTGCTTCGTCCTCCAGGCGTGCGAGAAGCGCACCCTGAAGGGGTTCCACGGCAAGCAGATCGACGGCCTGACGGTCACGGCGGCACTGTCCGAGCTCGCGGTCCACGCGTTCTCGGACGTCCTCGCGGCGAAGGTCGACCAGGGCATCGAGCTCGCCCTGTCCGGGCACCTGTGACGGTTGGGAGAGACACCATGACCACCACCGAGGAACGTCCCGACCTGGACGCCGCCGCGCGCCGCGTCGACACGATGCTCGAGCGGGCGTCGCTGCTCGACGAGCGCTCGCAGCAGGTCGCCCTCGACCTCAAGGCCGCCGTCGAGGAGTTCCACCGCGACGCGATCGTCCGCGTCGTCAAGAAGCTCAAGGACGACCCGCGCGGCAAGGAGCTGCTCTTCGAGCTCGTCGACGACCCGGTCGTCTACGCCCTGCTCGTCATGCACGGGATCGTCCGCGCCGACCCGGTGACGCTCGCGAACCGGGCCCTGGAGGACGTCCGCCCGTACCTGGAGTCGCACGGCGGCGGCGTCGAGCTCGTCGGCGTCGAGCTGCCCGTCGCCCGGGTCCGGCTGTCCGGCACGTGCAACGGGTGCTCGGCGTCCTCGACGACGCTGCGCGAGGTCGTCGAGCGCGCCCTCGTCGCGGCGGTCCACGGGCTGCACCAGGTCGAGGTCGTGCCGAACGAGCCCGAGCCGACGATGGTCCCGCTGGCCTCGGTCGGGCTGCGGCCCGGCCTGGAGTCGTTGCGCGACACCCGGTCCGCCGACATGACCGGGACGTCGTCCGACCCGGACGCGCCGTCCGCCGCCACAGGCTGGACCCGCGGCCCGGAGCTCGCCGACGTCACCGACGGCAAGGTCACGCTCTGGCGGGTGCCGGGCACCCCGCAGGACGAGCCCGGCATCGCGGTCGTCCGGATCGGCGACCGGGTCAGCGCGTACAAGGACGCCTGCGTCCACCTCGGGTACAGCCTCGAGCGCGGTCTGATCGACCCCGAGGGCGGCATCCTCACGTGCCCCTGGCACGGCATGAAGTACCAGGCGATGACGGGCGAGTGCATCTCGGCCGTCGACCGCCGGCTCGAGGTCTACCCGGCGAGCGTCCACGGCGGCACCGTGTGGCTGCGGCTCGGTCGCTGACCGGCATGGACCTCACCGTGCCCATCGGCACGTCCGTCACGACGGGCAGCTCGGTCGCGGCCCAGGGCGCCTACGCGCACCCGCAGGGCCCGGTCGACCTGCCGGCGCTGCGCGGCGGGTGGGAGCCGTGGCGGGTGCTCGGCGCCGAGTCGCTCATGAGCATCGCGCTGCCGTCGGCCCAGCCGACCCGCAGCCAGCTCTACGCGCCGCGCGGCGTCCTGCTCGACACCGGCCCGGACGGTGCGACCCGGCTCGTCGCCGCGGACACCGGCAACCACCGGCTCCTCGTCTGGCCCGAGCTGCCCGGCGCGGACGGCGCGGACAGCGCCGTCGTCGTCGGCCAGCCGGACGCGACGTCCGAGGGCGCCCAGGCCGGCGGGCGGGGCCCCGAGCGCGGCCTGCACCTGCCGACCGGCCTGGCCCGGGCCGGTGACCTCCTCCTCGTCGCCGACGGCTGGAACCACCGCGTCCTCGGGTTCGACGCGACGCTCGGCACCGACGACCCGGAGCCGGTCTGGGTGCTGGGGCAGAACGGGTTCGGCGAGGTCGAGGCGAACCGCGGCGGCGAGCCCGACGGCGCGTCGTTCTACTGGCCGTTCGGCGTGCTGTGGCACGACGGGTGGCTCTGGGTCGCCGACACCGGCAACCGGCGGGTGCTCGCCTGGCACGGCCTGCCCGGCCTCGACGGGACGCCGTCCGACCGCCCCGCCGATCTCGTCCTCGGCCAGCCGACGCTGACCGAGCGGGGCGAGAACCGGGACGGCCCCGTCGGCCCGGACACCTTCCGCTGGCCGCACCAGCTCGTCATGCTCGACGGGGTGCTCTGGGTCGCGGACGCCGGCAACCACCGCGTCCTCGGCTGGCACCTGCCCGTCGACGGCGACCGGCCCGCCGACCTCGTCCTCGGCCAGCCCGGGTTCACGACCGCCCGCGAGCTGCCGCACGTGCCGCAGGGCCCGGACTGCCTGCGGTTCCCGTACGGGCTGGCGGCGACCGCCCGCGGGCTCGTCGTCGGCGACACCGCGAACAACCGGATCCTCGAGTGGTCGCCGGCCCCCGGTCCGGCGTCCGCCGGCGTCCCGGTCGCCGGGGCCCCGGCTCAGGCCGTCCTCGGGCAGGACTCGTTCGCGGGCGCGGGGGAGAACCGCTGGCTCTCGCTCACCCCGGACAGCCTCTGCTGGCCGTACGGGCTGGCGACCCTCGAGGAGCCCGCCGCCGACGGGCGGGCGGCACGTGCGCTGCTCGCCGTCGCGGACTCCGGGAACAACCGGGTCACGGTGTGGCAGCGGCCATGACCTCCGCGACCCGGACCGGTCCCGGCGCCCGGACGGCGACCGCCGTGCGGCGGCTCGTCCGGGTCACGGGCGTGGTCCAGGGGGTGGGCTTCCGGCCGTTCGTCTACGGCCTGGCGGCCGGGCTCTCCCTCACCGGCTCGGTGCTCAACGACGCCGCCGGCGTGCTCGCCGACGTCCAGGGCGCACCGGCCGACGTCGAGGAGTTCTGCCGCCGGGTCCGCACCGACGCCCCGGCGCTGTCCGCCGTCGACGCGGTCACCTGGGAGGCCGCCGACCCGCTGGCCCGCAACGGGTTCACCATCGAGAGCTCGGCGGCCGGCCGGGGCCGCACGCTCGTGCCCGCCGACGTGGCGACGTGCGACGACTGCCTGCGCGAGCTGACCGACCCCGCCGACCGCCGCTACCGGCACCCGTTCGTCACCTGCACCGCCTGCGGGCCGCGCTTCACGATCGTCACCGGTCTGCCGTACGACCGTCCGAGCACGACCATGGCCGGCTTCGGCCTGTGCGACCGGTGCGCCGCCGAGTACGCCGACCCGGCGGACCGGCGGTTCCACGCCCAGCCCGTCGCGTGCCACGACTGCGGCCCCGTGCTCGACCTCGTCGAGGCCGCGCCCGACCCCGCCGACCCGGCGCGGCCCGTCACCGGCGAGGCGGCGCTGGCCCGGGCCCGCGCCCTGCTCGCCGCGGGCCGGGTCGTCGCCGTCAAGGGCCTCGGCGGCTACCACCTCGCGTGCGACGCGACCTCCCCCGAGGCGGTGCAGCGCCTGCGGGAGCGCAAGCAGCGCGGTGACAAGCCGTTCGCCGTCCTCGTCCGCGACGTCGCGGCGGCCCGCGCGTTCTGCCACGTCGACGACGCCGAGGCCGCCCTGCTCGTCGCCCCGCGGCGTCCGGTCGTGCTGCTCCGGCGGCGGGCGGACGTCGCAGCGAGCGGTGCCCCCGCAGGCTCTGCGGCCGCCGCGGAGGCGGTCGCGGAAGCAGTGGCGCCCGGCAACCCCGACCTCGGCGTCATGCTGCCCCCGACCGGGCTGCACCACCTGCTCCTCGGCCTGCCCGGTGACGCCCCGGGCCCGCAGGTGCTCGTGCTGACGAGCGGCAACCTCAGCAGCGAGCCGATCGTCACCGACGACGCCGCGGCCCTGACCCGGCTCGCCGGGATCGCCGACGCGTGGCTGCGGCACGACCGGCCGATCCACGTGCCCTGCGACGACTCGGTGAGCCGGGTCGTCGACGGCGAGGAGCTGCCGCTGCGGCGCTCGCGCGGCTACGCGCCGCTGCCGGTCGCGCTGCCCGTCGAGGTCGGCCCGACGCTCGCGGTGGGCGGCGACCTGAAGAACACCTTCTGCGTCGCCGAGGGCGGCCTCGCGTGGCTCTCGGCGCACGTCGGCGACATGGACGACCTCGCGACCCAGCAGGCCTTCGAGGCGGCCGTCGAGCACCTCGGCGCGCTGACCGGCGTCACCCCGCGGGCGCTCGCCGCCGACCGGCACCCGGCGTACCGCAGCACCCGCTGGGCGGAGCGGACGGCCCGCGCCCGGGCGCTGCCGCTCACCCACGTCCAGCACCACCACGCGCACGTCGCCGCCGTCATGGCCGAGCACGGCCTCGCGGCGGACGCCCGGGTCGTGGGCGTCGCCTTCGACGGCACCGGCTACGGCGACGACGGCACCGGGTGGGGCGGCGAGGTCCTCGTCGGCGGCTACCTGGGGTACGAGCGGGTCGCGCACCTGTCGACCGTGCCGCTGCCCGGCGGGGACAGCGCCGTCCACCGGCCGTACCGGATGGCCCTGGCCCACCTGCACGCCGCGGACGTCCCGTGGGAGGCCGGGCTGCCGTGCGTCGACGCGTGCCCGGACGACGAGCGCGCCGTCCTCGCGCACCAGGTCCGCACCGGCCTCGCGTGCGTGCCGACGTCGAGCGCGGGCCGGCTCTTCGACGCCGTCGCCTCGCTCGCCGGCCTCTGCCACGTCGTGACGTTCGAGGCCCAGGCGGCGATGGCGCTCGAGGCCGCCGCCGTCCGGGCGCTCGCCGCCGACGCGTCACCGGACGCCGTCGCCCACCCGCTGCCGCTCGTGCCGGGACCGGACGGCGGTGCGGCGCACGTCCTCGACTGCGGCGCGCTCGTGCGGGCCGTCGCGGCCGACGTACGGGCCGGCGTCCCGGCCGACGTCGTCGCGCTCCGGTTCCACCGCGGGCTCGCCGCCGGCGTCGTCGCGGCGGGCGCGGCGGCGTGCGCCACCGCCGGGCTCGACACCGTCGCGCTCTCCGGCGGCGTCTTCTGCAACGCGACCCTGCTGTCGTTCGTGACGGCCGGGTTCGCCACCACCGGGCTCACGGTGCTGCGGCACCGGCGGGTGCCGCCGAACGACGGCGGGCTGGCCCTCGGCCAGGTCGTCGTCGCCGGTCTGCGCCGCGCGACCCCGGGTTCGACGACAATGCTGTCCACCACGACGAACGAGGAGTGATCACGATGTGCCTTGCGGTACCCGGAAAGGTCATCGAGGTCGAGGACCGGGACGACACCCGGATGGCGAAGGTCGACTTCGGCGGCGTCGTCAAGGACGTCTGCCTCGCCTACCTGCCCGACATCGCCGTCGGCGACTACACGATCGTCCACGTCGGGTTCGCGATCTCCAAGCTCGACGAGGCCTCCGCGCTGGAGACGCTCGCGCTCTTCGAGAGCCTGGGGATCATGGACGAGGAGTTCGGCGACCAGTGGGGCCGCGCCGCGGCCGAGGCCGGCGCCGAGCGCCCCGCCGGGACCGAGTCGGTGGCCTAGACCATGAAGTACATCGACGAGTTCAACGACCCGGACCTCGCCAAGCGCCTGCTCGACGACATCCACGCGACGGTGACCCGGCCGTGGGCGCTCATGGAGGTCTGCGGCGGCCAGACGCACTCGATCATCCGGCACGGCATCGACCAGCTGCTGCCGAGCCAGGTCGAGCTCATCCACGGGCCCGGCTGCCCGGTCTGCGTGACCCCGCTCGAGACGATCGACAAGGCGCTGGAGATCGCGTCCCGGCCCGGGGTGGTCTTCTGCTCGTTCGGCGACATGCTCCGGGTGCCCGGCAGCGGCAAGGACCTCTTCCGGGTCAAGAGCGCGGGCGGCGACGTCCGGGTCGTCTACTCCCCGCTCGACGCGCTGAAGATCGCCAAGGAGAACCCCGACAAGCAGGTCGTGTTCTTCGGCATCGGCTTCGAGACGACCGCCCCGCCGAACGCGATGACCGTGCACCAGGCCAAGCGGCTGGGGATCACGAACTTCAGCATGCTCGTCTCGCACGTCCGGGTGCCGCCGGCGATCGAGGCGATCATGACGTCGCCGACGTGCCGGGTGCAGGGCTTCCTCGCCGCAGGGCACGTCTGCTCGGTCATGGGCACGCAGGAGTACCCGGCGCTCGCGGAGCGGTTCGAGGTGCCGATCGTCGTGACGGGCTTCGAGCCGCTCGACATCCTCGAGGGCATCCGGCGCACCCTCAAGCAGCTCGAGGAGGGTCGTCACGAGCTGGAGAACGCCTACGCCCGGGCCGTCCCGGCCGAAGGCAACCCGGCGGCGCGGGCGATGCTCGCGGACGTCTTCGAGGTCACCGACCGGGCCTGGCGCGGCATCGGCGTCATCCCGGGCTCGGGGTGGCGGCTCTCCGAGGCGTACCGGGAGTTCGACGCCGAGCACCGGTTCTCCGTCGAGGGCATCACGACCCAGGAGTCGAGCGCGTGCCGGGCCGGCGAGGTGCTCCAGGGCCTCATCAAGCCGCACCAGTGCGAGGCGTTCGGCAAGGAGTGCACGCCGCGCAACCCGCTCGGCGCGACGATGGTGAGCAGCGAGGGTGCCTGCGCCGCGTACTACCTGTACCGCCGGCTCGGCGGCACGCCCGCACCGGCACGAGAGGCGGCACCCGTTGGCTGACAGCGGTCACCAGGGGCAGGGCTCCCAGGCGTCCGAGGGGCTGGACTTCGAGTCCTGGTCCTGCCCGATGCCGCTGCGGGACTCGCCCGTCGTCGTCATGGGGCACGGCGGGGGTGGTGCCCTGTCCGCCGAGCTCGTCGAGCACCTCTTCGTGCCGGCCCTCGGGACGCCGGAGCTCAAGGCGCTCGGCGACAGCACCGTGCTGTCGCTCGGCGGGGCCCGGCTGGCGTTCTCGACGGACTCCTACGTCGTCCGCCCGATGTTCTTCCCCGGCGGCTCGATCGGCGACCTCGCCGTCAACGGCACCGTGAACGACATCGCGATGAGCGGCGCGCAGGCGGCGTACATGTCGTGCGGGTTCATCCTCGAGGAGGGCACCCCGGTCGAGACGGTCGGCCGGATCGCCCAGGCGATGGGGGCGGCGGCCCGGCAGGCCGGCGTCAGCATCGTCACCGGGGACACCAAGGTCGTCGACGCCGGCCACGGCGACGGCGTCTTCGTCAACACGGCCGGGTTCGGGCTCGTCCCCGAGGGCGTCGACATCCGCCCGCAGAACGCCCGCCCCGGGGACGTCGTCATCGTCAGCGGCGACATCGGCGTCCACGGCGTCGCGATCCTCTCGGTGCGCGAGGGGATCGAGTTCGGCACCGAGGTCCGCTCCGACTCCGCACCGCTCAACGGCCTCGTCGCGGCGATGCTCGCGGCGACGCCCGACATCCACACGCTGCGCGACCCCACCCGCGGCGGGCTCGCCGCGACGCTCAACGAGATCGCCTCGGCGTCCGGTGTCGGCATCGAGGTCGTCGAGCGCTCCGTGCCGGTGCCGGCCGAGGTCGCGAACGCCTGCGGGTTCCTCGGCCTGGACCCCTGGTACGTCGCGAACGAGGGCAAGCTCGTCGCGTTCGTCCCGCCGCAGCACGCGGACGCCGTCCTCGCGGCGATGCAGGCGCACCCCTACGGCACCGGGGCCGCCGTGATCGGCACCTGCGTCGAGGAGCACCCCGGCATGGTCGTCGCCCGCACGGCCTTCGGCGCGACCCGCGTCGTCGACCTGCCGCTCGGGGAGCAGCTGCCCCGGATCTGCTGACCTGCTGCGCTCCGCGGGACGGGGCCTTGACGGGCACGGCAGGATCAGGCGCATGACGTTCGGCGTGCACTCAGAGGTGGGCCTCCTGCGCGAGGTCGTGCTCCACCGTCCAGGGCTCGAGCTGAGCCGGCTCACGCCGTCCAACGTCAAGGGCCTGCTCTTCGACGACGTCATGTGGGCCGAGCGCGCCCGGGAGGAGCACGACGCCTTCGCCCAGGTCCTGCGCGACCGCGGGGTCGTCGTCCACCACTTCGCCGAGCTGCTCGCGACCGCCCTCGACGTGCCCGGCGCCCGCGCCTTCCTCGGTGAGCGGCTCGTGACGTCGATCCGGTTCGGCCCGGCGCGCGACACCCCGCAGCGGGACGTCATCGACACCGCG
>JACRAB010000102.1 GCA_016213575.1 Actinomycetota bacterium | reverse complement strand
TCGCCTGCGGCCGGGCGAGCGCGACGAGGAGCAGCGTGCGCGCCACGAGCAGCAGCGCGGGCGCGACGTGCCGGCGACGGCGGCCGCGCGCGGCCGCCGGCGCGACGATCCCTTGCGCGGCAAGGCGTTCGCGGCGCTCGTCCCGGCCGCGCAGCAGCCGCCGGTAGCCGGCGACGAGCAGCGGCACCGCGAGCAGGCCCACGAGCATCCAGGGCCAGGCGAAGGTCATCGGACGGCCCTCATCGCACGGCCCTGCGCCGGCGCAGCTCGGCGATACGGGCCAGCGCGCGGACGAGGTCCTCGTCGGTGCCGACGACGTGCAGGTCGGTACCGGCCGTGCGCACCCCGGCGGACAGGGTCGCCTGCCGCTCCTGCGCGGCCGCGCGCAGTCGCTCCCGGAATCCCGGGTCGTCGGTGTCGACGAGGATCTGCTCGCCGGTCTCGGCGTCCTCGACCCACATCGTCCCGGCGGACGGCAGCTCGAACTCGCGCGGGTCGACGACCTGCACCGCGACGACGTCGTGCCGGCGCGCGAGCATGCCGAGCGGGCGCTCCCAGCCGGGCTCGCCGATGAAGTCCGAGACGAGGACGACGAGGGAGCGGCGGCGCACCAGGCCGAGCGCGGCGCGCAGCGGGACGGCGAGGTCGGTCGGCCGCCGGGCGCCGTCCGGCGGCTGCGGCTCGCGCAGCAGGTGCTCGAGGATCCGGAGCACCTGGGTGCGGCCGTGCCCGGGCGGGACGACCCGCTCGACCTCGGCGTCGAAGAGCACCGCGCCGACCCGGTTGCCGCCCCGGGCCAGGATCCGGGCGACCGTCGCGGCGACCTCGGCGACGACGAGGTGCTTGCGGCGGTCGACCGGCCCGAAGCCCATGGAGGGCGACCGGTCGAGCAGCAGCCACGCGGTGACGTCCCGGTCCTCGACGTACTCGCGCACGTACGGCTCGTCCATCCGGGCCGTGACGTTCCAGTCGATGTGCCGCAGGTCGTCGCCGGGCTCGTACTCGCGCAGGTCCGTCACGTCGACGCCGGCACCGCGGAAGAGCGTGCGGTAGTCGCCCTGGAGCCGGCCGTCGAGCCGGCGGACGACCCGCCACTCCAGCCGCCGCAGCAGACGCTCGGGGGTGAGCGCCGCCGGGGTCAGCGCCCCTGCGCCGGCCACGACCGGTCTCCCCCGCCGGCGCGGGCCCGGTCCCGCATCGGGATCTCGGGCAGCGGCACGGCGTCGAGGACCGGGGTGAGCAGGTCGTCGGGCGAGACGCCGTCCGCGAGCGCCTCGTACGACAGGACGAGCCGGTGCCGCAGGACGTCGCGGGCGAGGTCCCGGGTGTCCGCCGGGAGCACGTAGTCGCGCCCGCGCAGGAACGCCAGCGCCTTCGCGGCGAGGACGAGGTTGATCGGCGCGCGCGGGCTGGCCCCGAAGGAGACGTAGCGGGCGAGGTCCGGCAGGCCGACGGTGGCCGGCTCCCGGGTCGCGGTGGCCAGCCGGACGGCGTACTCGATGACGCCGGGGTCGACGTACACGGCGTCCGCGGCGCGCTGGTAGTCCCGCAGCTGGTCGAGGTCGAGCACCCGCGCGGTGCGCTCGCGCGCGCTCGTCATCCGCTCGACGACGACGAACTCCTCAGCCGGCGTCGGGTAGCCGACGAGCACCTTGAGCATGAACCGGTCGACCTGCGCCTCGGGCAGCGGGTAGGTGCCCTCGGACTCGATGGGGTTCTGGGTGGCCATGACGAGGAACGGGTCGGGCGCGGCGTGGGTCTCGCGGCCGATCGTCACCTGGCGCTCCTGCATGACCTCGAGCAGCGCGCTCTGCACCTTGGCCGGCGCACGGTTGATCTCGTCGGCGAGCAGCAGGTTCGCGAACACGGGGCCGAGCCAGGTCTGGAACTCGGCGTCCTTCTGGTTGTAGACCCGGGTGCCGACGACGTCCGCGGGCACGAGGTCGGGGGTGAACTGGATCCGCTGGAAGACCCCGCCCATGGCCTCCGCGAGGGTCTTGATCGCCATCGTCTTCGCGAGCCCCGGGACGCCCTCGACGAGCAGGTGGCCGCGGGCGAGCAGGCAGACGAACATCCGCTCGAGGAGCTGGTCCTGGCCGACGATCGTCTTCTTGACCTGGTACAGCGCCTGCTCGAGCGGGTGCGTGCCCGCCGGCTGGGGGGCCGGCTGCTGCGGGGTGGCGGTCATCGGGCTCCGTTCCTCGTGCTGCTCCACGACGTGCGCTCAGATCGCCGGGCCGCTGGCGGCGCCGCCGGCGTTCGCGATGGGGACGGCGAAGCCGATCCCGACGAAGAACGACTGCTTGCCCGGGTTGGCCAGGGCGGTGACGACGCCGACCACCTGGCCGTCCCGGTTGACGAGCGGGCCGCCGCTGCTGCCCGGGTTGACGGCCGCGTCGAACTGGATGAGGTCCTCGAGGGTCCCCGCCTGGCTGCGGACCGTCCGGCCGGTCGCCGAGACGACGCCCGCCGTGAGCGTGCGCTCGAGGCCGAACGGGTTGCCGACCGGGTAGACGGCGTCCCCGACCTGGACCCCGCCGCCGAGCACCGCCGGGACGACGACCTCGGGCAGCCGGTCGACGGCCAGGACGGCGATGTCCTTGGACGGGTCCTTCTCCGCGACCGTCGCGGTCGCCCGGGTGCCGTCGGCGAACCGGACCGTGATCGGGCCGCCGCCCGAGACGACGTGCAGCGCGGTGAGCACCGAGCCGTCGGCGTTGACGACCGTGCCGGTGCCGAGCGACCCGTCGTCCTGCCCGGCGGCCTCGCCGTCCGCGCCGCGGCCGGTCGTCACGGTGACGAGGGAGGGGACGATCGTGCCGTAGACGACCGCGGCGTCCGGCGGGGCGGCGCGCTGCTCGGCCTGCGCCGTCGCGATCCCCTCGGCGACGGTCCTGGCGACGTCGGCCCGGGACAGCGGCGCCGGCCCGGGGTCGCGCACCAGCCACCAGGCGAGCGCCGCGACGAGGACGAGGACGACGAGCAGGAGGGCGGGGCGCAGCCGCCGCCGGACGCGGCCCGTCGCGGCCCCTTCGGCGGGTGCGGCGTCGGCCGGGTCGTCGGCGGCGACCAGTGGGAGCACTGCCCGCGCCATTCAGCGAGCGTAAGTCGCCGTCGCGGTTTGTGACACTCCCGTGACCTTCGAATTCGCTGGGAACGGCGTGGGACGGCGCTGCGCGGCTCGCAGCGGGTCACGCCGCGGGCCGCGCGTCGGCCGGCGGGACGGCGGCGGGCACGGCACGCCGGTCACCGCCCCAGGAAGGCGATGAGGGCCGCGTTGAACTCCCGCGGGTGCGAGGCGTTGAACCCGTGCGGCCCGCCGCTCACGACGACGGTCTCGACGTCCTTGACGAGGTCGGCGACCCGCCGGCCGCTCACCTCGAACGGCACGATCGCGTCCTGGTCGCCGTGCAGCACGAGCACCGGGACGTCGACGCGTGCGAGGTCGGCACGGAAGTCGGTGCGGGCGAAGGCGGTGATGCAGTCGGAGGTGCCCTTCGGCGACGCCGTCGAGGCGACCTGCCAGGCGAACCGGACGACGGCGTCGCTGACGGTCCGGGTGCCGCCGGCGGCGTAGAAGTTCTCGACGAAGCCGTCGAGGAACGCGAGCCGGTCGGTGGCGACGCCGTCGAGGAACTGGCCGATCGTCGCCTCGTCGAGGCCGCCGTCGGGGTTGTCGTCCGTCTTCGCGAGGTACGGCGTCACGGCGCCCGCGAGGACGGCGCTGCGGATCCGGGCGGAGCCGAAGGTGCCCAGGTAGCGGGCCACCTCGCCGCCGCCCATGGAGAAGCCGACGAGCGTGACGTCGCGCAGGTCGAGCCCCTCGAGGAGCGCGTCGAGGTCGGCGGCGAAGGTGTCGTAGTCGTACCCGGTCCACGGCCGGGAGGACTCCCCGAACCCGCGGCGGTCGTACGTCACCACCCGGAAGCCGGCGTCCACGAGCGGCCCGACCTGGGCCTCCCACGACCTGCCGGACAGCGGCCAGCCGTGGACGAGCACGACCGGCCGACCGGTGCCGACGTCCTCGTAGTGCAGCTCGACAGGGGTGCTCCCGACGGCGTCGGGGACGGTGAGGCGGGGCATGGCGGCTTCCTTCCGCTCGGCGTCGGTCCTCGGTGCGACCGCGGGCAGTCGCACGCTCTCGACGCTAGGCGGATGTCCCGGGTCCGCCAGGCGACCTGGCGCGGCCGTCCGCGGACCTGCGTGGCAGCATCGCGGGCGACACCCCGCAGCACCCCGCCGCGGGCGACGTCGTCGAAGGAGCCCCCACCGTGAGCACGACCGTCTGCGTCACCGGAGCCGCCGGGAAGGTCGGGCGGTACGCCGTCCACGAGCTGCTGGAGCACGGGTACCAGGTGGTCGCGGTCGACACCGTCCCGCACCCGCCGACGCTGCCCGCGGTCTGGTCGCGGGACGACTTCACCTACCTGCGGGCCGACCTCGAGGACTTCGGCGACACCGTCGACGCGCTCGGCGGCTGCGACGCCGTCGTCCACGTGGCGAACATCCCGGCGCCGGGCCTGATCCCGCCCGCGCGCACGTTGAACCGCAACAACCTCATGAACACCAACGTGTTCCTCGCCGCGGCGCAGCTCCGGCTCGCCAAGGTCGTCTGGGCCTCGAGCGAGACGACGCTCGGCCTGAACTTCGGTGACGGCGGCCGGGCGCCGCGCTACGTGCCGCTCGACGAGGACCACTACCCGCACCCCGCGACGACCTACTCGCTCTCCAAGGTCGTCGCCGAGACGACGGCCGAGCACGTCGCGGCCTGGAGCGGGATCCCGTTTCTCGCGCTGCGGTTCTCCAACGTCATCCTCCCCGAGGAGTACGCGGCGTTCCCGACCTACTGGAGCGACCCGGCCGCGCGCGTGTTCAACCTCTGGAGCTACATCGACGTCCGCGACGCCGCGCTCGCGTGCCGGCTCGCGCTGGAGTCCGACGTCACCGGGGCCCGGGCCTACGTCATCGCCAACGAGGACTCGGTCATGACGACCCCGAGCGCCGACCTCGTCGAGCAGGTGTTCCCCGGGACGCCGCACAGGACCCCCGTTGAGGGCTTCGCCGCGCTCATGACGAGCGCCCGGGCCCGCGCCGAGCTGGGCTTCGTGCCGCAGCACCCGTGGCGCGACCACGTGTAGGCGCCGCCCGCGGGGTGACGGGGCGGCGGCGTCGTCATCCGCCGCCGAGGCGTTCGCGGACGTCCATGAGGGCGAACCCGAGCAGGTTGAGGCCGCGCCACTGCGACGGCCGGTCGCCCGGCGGCCTTGGCGGCACCGGGGCTGCGGGCCGCGAGCACCTGGCCGAGCGCGACGTCGTCCCCGAAGAGCCTCGCCTTGCCGGCCATCATCCAGTGCTCCCCGGTGGCGTACCGGACGCCGTCCACGGTGAAGGCGCTCGGCCACCACTGCGACAGGCAGCCCGGGCCGATGCTCCCGTCCGGCTGCGGCGGGTGCCCCCAGAAGGGGAGGAACTTCGGCGCCCTGCCCGCCGCCTCGGCCTCCAGGAGCGCCGCCGTCCGGGCAGCCGGGTCCATGTCGTCGTCCTCCTCCGCACCGGCGGCCACCCGCCCGGTGCCAGCATGCCGCCGGCGACGCCCCACCGGTGAACGACTTCTCACGACTCGAACACACGTTCGACACGAGCTCGCATCTGTCGTACGGTCGGAACCGGTGGGAACGGCGCACGACTGTGCGGAGCCGTGCGCCGCCCACCGACTTCCCTGTGCAGTACGTCCCGCTCGCTTCGCCGGGTCCGCCGCGGGCCCCGTCGGACGACCTCCCGACGCCCCGAGGCCGCCATGCCCGCTGTCATCGACTACGCCCTCCCCGGCCCCCTCACCGACCTGAGCGGGGTGCCGGACGCCGCCCTGCCGCCGCCCGCGGACCCGCTCGCGCTGTGCGGGGTCGCCCGCGGGCTCGTCGTCGGGCCGCTCGACGCGCACGGGCTCGGCCTGCCGCCGGGCCGGTCGGCGACGAACCAGGTGCGGCCGGCCGCGGCCCTCGTGCAGGCCGTACTGGCGCTCGACCCCGCGCCGCTGACCGTCACCCGCCCACCGGCACGCCGCATCGTCGGAACCTGCCGGCACGTCGCGGTGCTCACCGTGGCGCTGCTGCGGCACCACGGCGTCCCGGCCCGGGCACGCTGCGGGTTCGCGACGTACTTCGAGCCCGGCCGCGGCGTCGACCACTGGGTCGTGGAGTACCGGACGAGCCCGTCCGCCCCTTGGCGACGGGTCGACCCCGAGCTCCCGCCCTCCGCCGATGCTCGCGGCGGGTACCGCTCCGCGGCCTCCGACAGCGCGTTTCCGGTACCGGACGTGAGCACGAGCGACGGGACGGCGGTGGCCGGGGAGTTCCTCACCGGGGGCGAGGCCTGGGTGGCGTACCGGCGCGGGGCGGTCGACGCGTCCCGGTTCGGGGTCGCGGGCACCTCCGGCGTGTGGGGGCCGGCGGAGATCAAGGGCAACGCGATCCGCGACCTCGCGGCGCTCAACAAGGTCGAGGTGCTGCCCTGGGACGAGTGGGGCCGGATGGCCGACGCGTACGCCGGGCGGACCGGGCCCGACCACGACACGCTCGTCGACGCGGTCGCCGCCGTCTGCGGTGCCGACGACCCGGCGTTCGTCGCCGACCTCTACGCGCGCGACGAGCTGCGCGTCCCGGAGCACCTACAACGCTGACGCCTGCCGGACGGCGGCGCGTCTCACCCCGGTGCCGGGTACGCCGTCACCTCGGTCGCCTTGGCGGTCAGCCAGACCTGCTGACCGGTCCGCAGCTCGAGGTCGGCGAGCGCCGCGGGCGTGATGTCGACGATCGCGTCCGGCGTGCCGTCGACGGCGACCCGCACCCGGTCGGTGAGCAGCTCGAGGCCCGCGACGGTGCCCGTCCACACGTTGCGGGCCGACCCGGCGTCCGGGGAGCGGGTGTAGATCGAGATCGCCGTGGGGGCGACCGCGACGAGCATCCGGGTGGCGGGCAGCGGGACCACGTGGCCGCCGTCGTCCGGGTCGTGACCGGCGGCGAAGAGCCGGCCGCCGTCGTCGAGGTCGACCCGGCCCGTCGAGCGGTCGGTCATCGCGCCGCGGTAGAGGTTGAGGCCGACGAGCCGGGCGACGTACTCGGTCGCCGGGCGGCGGGCGACGGCCGCGGGCACGCCCTCCTGGACGGCGCGGCCGCCCTCGAGCACGAGGATCCGGTCGGCGAGCACCATCGCCTCGAGCGGGTCGTGGGTGACGACGAGGGTCGGGCCGCCGAAGGTCGCGAGGTAGCCGCGCAGCTCGGTGCGGATCTCCAGCCGGGTGCGGGCGTCGAGGGCGGCCAGCGGCTCGTCGAGCAGGAGCAGCCGAGGGTCGGAGGCCAGCGCCCTGGCCAGCGCCACGCGCTGCGCCTGGCCGCCGGAGAGCTGCCCCGGCCGGCGGGCCGCGAGCTCGGAGATCCCCAGCCGCCCCAGCACCTCCAGGCCGTGCGCGCGGGCGTCGGGCCGCCGTCCGCCCCGCACGTGCCGGGAGAACGCGACGTTGTCGAGGACGGTGAGGTGCGGGAAGAGCCGGTAGTCCTGGAAGACGAGGCCGACGCGGCGGTCCGCCGCGGGCACGAACGTGCCGCGGTCGGCGTCGTCCCACGTCTGGTCGCCGACCGTGACCCGGCCCCGGGAGACCGGCAGCAGCCCGGCCAGCGCCCGCAGCAGCGTCGACTTGCCGGCGCCGTTCGGACCGAGGACGGCGAGGATCTCGCCGGCCCGCACGTCGGCCCGCACCTCGAGGTCGAACCCGCCCCGGACGACCCCGACGTCGGCCCGCAGCGCCCCGCCGGCCGGCAGGGTGCCGTACGCAGGGTGGCCGTCCGACGGTGCCGTCACAGCCCGGCCCCCGGTCGCAGCCACCGGTCGCGCAGCAGCACGAGCACCGCGACCGAGACCGTGAGCAGCACCAGGCTCAGCGCGACGGCGGCCGGCGGGTCGGTCTCGAAGGCGCGGTAGACGGCGCTCGGCATCGCCTGGGTGACGCCGGGCAGGTTGCCGGCGAAGGTGATCGTCGCTCCGAACTCGCCGAGCGCCCGGGCCCAGCAGAGCACCGCACCGGCGGCGAGGCTCGGCGCGACGAGCGGCAGGGTGACCCGGCGGAACGTCGTGACGGGCCGCGCGCCGAGGGTCGCCGCGGCCTCCTCGAGGCCGGCGTCGGCCGAGCGCAGCGCCCCCTCGACGGTCACCACGAGGAAGGGCATCGCGACGAACGTCTGCGCGACGACGACGGCGGCCGTCGTGAAGGGGATCTGGTACCCGGTCCAGTCGTAGAGCCAGCGGCCGGCGATCCCGTTGCGACCGTAGGCGAGCAGCAGCGCGACGCCGCCGACGACGGGCGGCAGCACGAGCGGCAGGGTGACGAGTGCCCGGAGCAGCCGGACGGCGCGCGCCCGGGAGCGGGCGAGCACCCACGCGAGCGGGACGCCGACGACGACCGAGATGACCGTCGTCACCGAGGCCGTGACGAGGGAGAGCCGCAGCGCCTCGACCGCCTGGGTCTCGGCGAGGATCCGCGGCAGGTCCCGCCACGGAGCGAGCACGAACATGCCGACGAGCGGCAGCAGGAGGAAGGCCACGGCGACCGCCGCCGGCACGCCGAGCGGCCACGGGGTGCGCCGTCCGGCGTCGGTGACGGCCCTGACGGCCGACGGCGACCGACCGCGCGCGGGTTCCTGGTCGCCGTCCGCCGTCACGGGCACGACCCTAGGGGCGCCGGTCTCACGGAGCCTGGAAGCCCGCCGCAGTGAGCACCTCCTGGCCTTCGGCCGAGAGCACGTAGTCGACGAACGCCTGGGCGAGCGCGGCGTTCCTGCTCGTCGTGAGCGGCGCGATCGGGTACGTCGTCGAGGCGTTGACGTCGGCCGGGATCTCGATGCCCTTGACGGAGTCGCCGGCGGCGATCACGTCGGTGACGTAGACGACGCCCGCGTCGACCTCGCCGAGCCTGACCTTCGCGAGGGTGGCCTTGACGTCGGCCTCCTCCGTGACCGGCTTCACCGTGATCTTCGCGTTGGCGAAGACCTTCGCCGCCGCTGCGCCGCAGGGCACCTCGGCCTGGCACAGGGCCACCGTGACGCCGGGCTTCGCGAGGTCGGCGAGCCGCGTGACCTCGCCCGGGTTCGTGGGCGGCACCGCGATCTCCATGACGTTCTCCGCGAAGGGCGTCGACGTCGTGGCCGCCCCGGCCGCGACGACGGCGTCCATGTTCTTCTGCGAGGCGGAGGCGAAGACGTCGGCCGGCGCACCCTGAGCGATCTGGGTGACGAGCGCGGACGACGCCCCGAAGCTGAAGGTCACCGTCGTGCCGGGGTTCGCCTCCTGGAACTGCGTGCCGAGGGTCTGGAAGGAGCCGGTGAGCGACGCGGCGGCGAGGACGGTGATCTCACCGGACGGCCCGCCAGGGGAGGCGTCACCACCGGACGACGAGCCGCCGCAGGCGGCGAGGAGCAGGGCACCGGCGGCGACGAGGGGGATCACGACGGCAGGACGACGGCGCAACGGATGCTCCTGGCAGGCCGGGGACGGGAGGACGGCGAGGTCAGTCGGCGGGGATCTCGACGACGACGTTCGTGGACTTCACGCTGGCGACGGCGAGCACGCCGGGTTCGAGCCCGAGCTCGTCGGCGGCCTCGCGGCTCATGAGGCTGACGACCCGGAACGGGCCCGCCTGCAGCTCGACCTGGGCCATGACGGTGTCCTTGACGACCTTCGTCACGAGGCCGCGGAAGTGGTTGCGCGCCGACTGCGCCACGGTCGGGCGCGGCTCGGTGGCGGACGCCGCGGCGACCTCCTCGGCGAACCGGGCGAGATCCGCACCGGCGACGACCCGGCGGCCCGCGTCGTCCACCGTGGTCTCCAGCCGCCCCGAGTCGGCCCAGCGCCGGACCGTGTCGTCGCTGACCCCGAGCAGCTCGGCGGCCTGGCGCATCCGGAAGGTCGTCGTCACGTGGCGACTGTAGCCGCACTTGCGGATTCCTGGCCATCCTGGATCCGTGATTGCGGGGTTAGGAGTTCGACGAGTCCGATTCTGCGGATCCGACCTGCCGCTCCGACTCCTCGTCCGAGGGCTGTCGCCGGGCGCCGTCCGCTGCCCATGATGGCCACCATGACCACCGACGCCCGGTTCCCCCGCCTGTTCTCCCCGCTGCGGATCGGCCCCGTCGAGCTGCGCAACCGGGTGGTCTCCTCGGGGCACGACACGGTCATGGCGCAGGACGGCGTCCCCGGCGACCAGCTCGTCGCCTACCAGGAGGCCCGGGCGCGTGGCGGGGTCGGGCTCGTCGTCGTGCAGGTGGCGGGGGTGCACGCGTCGGCGCAGTACACGAGCCACGTGCTCATGGCGGACGACGACGCCTGCGTCCCGGCGTTCGCGCGGCTCGCGGCGACCGTGCACGCCCACGGGGCCAAGGTCTTCCAGCAGCTGTTCCACGACGGGCGCGAGCTCATGGAGTCCCCCGACGGCACGCTCCCCGTGGCGCTCGCGCCGTCCGCGGTGCCGAACGAGCGGTTCCACGTCATGCCGCGCGCGATGCCGCTCGGGCTGGTCCGGGAGATGGTCGGCTGCTACGCGGCGAGCGCGCGCCGGATGCGCGAGGCCGGCTACGACGGCGTCGAGGTCGTCGCGTCCCACGGGTACCTGCCGGCGCAGTTCCTCAACCCGCGGACGAACCTGCGCACCGACGAGTACGGCGGGGACGACGAGGGCCGGCTGCGGTTCCTCCGCGAGGTGCTCGAGGGCGTCCGGGCGGCGGTCGGGCCGGGGCTCGCGGTCGGGGTGCGGATCTCGGTCGGGGAGGAGTCCGGGGAGGGGCTCACCGCCGCCGAGGCGCTGGACGCGTTGGGGCGCCTGGACTCCGCGGGCCTGCTGGACTACGTGTCCGTCGTCGCCGGCACGTCCGCCACGATCGCCGGCTCGGACCACATCGTGCCGCCGATGACGCGCGCGGTCGGCTACACGGCGCCGCTCGCCGCCCGGGTCAAGGCCGTCGTCGGCGTCCCCGTCGTCGTCGCCGGCCGGCTGAACTCGCCGCAGGACGCCGAGCAGGTGCTCGCCCGCGGCGACGCCGACGCGACCGTCATGACCCGGGCGCTCATCTGCGACCCCGAGATGCCCGCCAAGGCCGCGTCGGGCCGGCTCGAGGAGATCCGGGCCTGCATCGGCTGCAACCAGGCGTGCATCGGGCACTTCCACGCCGGCTACCCGATCTCGTGCATCCAGTACCCGGAGACCGGCCGCGAGCGCACCTACGGCATCCGGGTGTTGGCCCGCGAGCCGCGCGACGTCGTCGTCGTGGGCGGCGGGCCCGGCGGGCTCAAGGCGGCCTCGGTCGCCGCCGAGCGCGGCCACCGGGTGACGCTCTTCGAGGCCGCGCGCCGGTTGGGTGGCCAGGTGCTCCTCGCCCAGGAGGTGCCGGGGCGCGCCGAGTTCGGCGGCGCCGTCGGCAACCTCGCCGGCGAGGCGCAGCGGGCCGGGGTGAAGATCGTGCTCGGCACCACGGTCGACGCCGCGATGCTCGCCGACCTCGCGCCGCACGCCGTCGTCGTCGCGACCGGGGCCCGGCCGCGCATACCGGCCCTCGACCTCGTCGACTCCCCCGTCGTCCTCACCGCGTGGGACCTGTTCCGCGGCACCGACATCCCGCGCCCGGCCGACGGACGCCGCCGCGTCGTCGTCGCCGACTGGCGCTGCGACTGGGTCGGCCTCGGAGCGGCGAACCTGCTGGCGGGCAAGGGCTGGAAGGTCACGCTCGGGGTCACCGGCTACCACGCCGGGCAGCGGCTCCAGCAGTACGTCCGCGACGACATGCTCGCGCAGGCGCACCGGCTCGGCGTCGACGTCGTCCCGCTCGTGCGGGTCTACGGCGCCGACGCCGACTCGGTCTACCTCCAGCACGTCCTCACCGACGAGCCGGTCGTCGTCGACGGCACCGCGGCGCTCGTCCTCGCCCAGGGCCACGACGCCGTCGACGGGCTGCTCCGCGAGATCGAGGGCAGCGCGGCGTTCACGGTGCACGCCGTCGGGGACTGCCTCGCGCCGCGCACCGTCGAGGAGGCGGTGCTCGAAGGGCTGCGGGTGGGCAGCGCGCTGTAGCGGCGCGTGGAGGTCCTGTGAAGGCGCCCGGCCCGGTCCCCGGCCCGGCCTACGGTGCCGCTGTGGGAGACGATCAGCGGCGCCGCGTCCCGTCCGTGGGCCGTCGCTGGGGTCGCCGGCTGCTCGTCGTCACGGCGGTCTCGACGATCCTCGTCCTCGGTGCCGCAGCGGCCGCCGGGCAGGTGCTCATCAGCCCGACGATGCACCCGGTCGGCCCGCCCCCGCGGGACCTCCCGGCCCGGGCGGTCGAGGTGCCGGTCCCGGGCCAGGGCACGGTCCGGGGCTGGCTGGTGCCGGGCCGGGCCGGCGCCCCCGCCGTGCTGCTCCTGCACGGCCTGCGCAGCGACCGCCGGGCGATGGTGCCCCGGGCCCGGTGGCTGCACGCGCAGGGGTACACGACGCTGCTCGTCGACCTGCAGTCGCACGGGGAGTCGGACGGCGAGCACCCCACCTTCGGCCGGCTCGAGTCCCGGGACGTGGCCGCCGCCGTCGCGTACCTGCGGGCCGAGGCGCCGGGCCGTCCGGTCGGCGTCGTCGGGGTGTCGCTCGGCGGCGCCGCCACGGTGCTCGCCGACCCGCCCCTCGACGTGCAGGCGGTCGTCCTGGAGTCGGTGTACGCGGACTTCGGCACAGCGGTCGAGAACCGGCTGCGGCTGCGCCTCGGACCCGCCGGGCCGCCGCTGTCCGGGCTGCTCGTCGCCCAGCTCCCGCTGCGGCTCGGGTTCTCCGCCGACGACCTGCGCCCGGTCGACCGGATCAGCGGGCTGCGCGCCCCCGTGCTGCTCTGCAGGGGCGACACCGACCGGCACGCGACCCTCGCCGAGGCGAAGGCCCTCTACGCGGCGGCGCCGGAGCCGAAGGCGCTGTGGGTGGTCCCGGGGGCCGCGCACGTGGACCTCTACGACGCCGACCCCGCGGCGTACCGCGCACGGGTCGGTGACTTCCTCGGGCAGTACCTGGGCCCGGCCACGCCGCCCGGCGCGTGAGGCGCCCCGCGCTGCTGCTCGCGATCAGGCCCTGATCGCCGCCCGGAGCGCACCGTCGAGATCGGCCCAGAGGTCCTCGACGTCCTCGACGCCGACTGACATCCGGCACAGGCTCGGGCCGACGATCGCGGCGTCGCCGGCCCACCGGGCCCGCCGCTCGATGAGCGACTCGACGCCGCCGAGGCTCGTCGCGTGGGCGACGAGCCGCAGCCGGGCGAGGAAGTCCTCGGTCTGCTCCGCCGTCCCGTCGACGTCGAACGACAGCATCGAGCCGTAGCCGCCCGTGAGCACCCGGGTGGCCCGCTCGTGGCCGACGTCCGCCGGGAGGCCCGGGTAGTTGACCTTGCGCACGAGCGGGTGCGCGTCGAGCCGGCGGGCCAGCTCGGCGGCGGACGCCTGCGCCTGCGCGAGCCGGACGCCGAGCGTGCGCAGGCCACGGACGGCGAGGAACGCCTCGAGCGCGCCGGGGATCGAGCCGTGGTCGTGCCGGTGGGTGGCGAGGAACGCCGCGTGCTCGGGACGCGCACAGACCGCGGCCCCGAGGAGCAGGTCGGAGTGGCCGCCGAGCAGCTTCGTCGCGGAGTGCATGACGATGTCGGCGCCGAGCGCGAGCGGCCGCTGCCGCAGCGGGGTCGCGAAGGTGGCGTCGACGACGCTCAGGGCGCCGCGCTCCCGGGCGCCCGCCGCGATCGCCGGGACGTCGGCGACCGCCATGAGCGGGTTCGCGACGGACTCGACCCAGACGACGTCCGCGCCGTCCGCGGCGGAGAGCACGGCGTCGGTGTCGTCCGGGGCCGCCCGCCGGACCGTCAGCCGGCCGTGCGCCTCCATCCGCTCGAAGACGTTCCGGACGCCGTAGTACGCCACCGTCGGGAGGACGACGACTCCGCCGGTCGGCACGAGGTCCGCGATCGCGGTGGCGGCGGCGAGCCCCGAGGAGAACGCCACGGCCGTCCCGCCGTCGAGCGCCCCCAGCGCCGTCTCGAAGGCCGACCAGCCCACGTTGCCGTCACGCCCGTAGGCGACCTCGGTGTCGTGGAGGTACGTCGCACTGAGGTGGATCGGCGGGTTGACCGGCGCCCCCGGAACCCGCGCCGGCCGGCCGGCCTGGACCGCGACCGTGCCGGGCGACCCGGCCGGGTCAAGGGCGATGTGGGC
>JACRAB010000105.1 GCA_016213575.1 Actinomycetota bacterium | reverse complement strand
ACCTCGGCCGGCCCGCCCCCCGGGTCGCGGCGGCCCTGCACGACGTGGCCCGCCACCCCCGCCGCCGCGAGCGCGCCGGCCCGGGTCTTCTCGGGCCGGCCGGGCGGGTGCAGCGGGAACGCCAGGCACAGGACACCGGCGGCCCCGGTCGTGACCGCCGTCCGGCAGGCGACCCGCGCCCCGGCGCTGCGACCGCCGACGACGAGCGGCCCGGTGCCGGTGCCGGGGCCCGCGAGGGCGTCGTCCGCGAGCGCCGCGAGGACGGCGAGCCAGCCGGTGTCGAGCCGGGCCGGCGCCGGCGCGACCTTGCCGCCGGCCACCCGCCAGGGCTGCTCGACGAGCACGCACCGCCAGCCGCCGGCGACGGCGACCTCGGCCGCCACCTGGAGGTCGGCGGCACCGGTCCCGCCCCCGGCGCCGTGGCCGAGCACGAGGACCCCGGCGGGCCGGACGCCGCCCGCAGGGTCGTGGACGAGCGCCCGGGCGAGCCCCACCGGGGTCTCGACGTCGACGACGGCGTCCGGCGTCCGGACGCCCTCGGCGGGGCCGTCAGAAGAGCGGGGCACTGCCGCCCCCGATGAGCTCGCCGGTCGCCGGGTCGACGACGCCGCGCAGGTCGGCCACCGGCACCGCCTCGAGCAGCTCGGGGCCGTTGTTGCCCACCGCGTTGACGCGCGTCGACACCGCCGTCGCGAGGAACCGGCCGGCGACGGGCGGCTCGACGAGCGCGCGGACGTCGTCCGCGTCCGTGAGCGCCGGGTCGAGCCAGGCGTCCCACCGGTCCCGCGGCAGCACGAGCGGCATCCGGTCGTGGATGACGTCGAGACCGGGCTCGGCCGCGGTCGTGACGATCGTGAACGAGGTGAGCCAGGCGGCCGGGTCGTCGGGGTGGACCGCCGGGTCGCGCCAGAACTCGTAGAGCCCGGCGAACGCGATCGGGCCCTCCGCGACGGGGTGGATGAAGAACGGCTGCTTGCGCGGCTTGCCCTTGGCGTCGGTCTCGGTCGGGCTCTTCTGCCACTCGTACCAGCCGTCGGCCGGCACGAGGCAGCGCCGGGTGAGGGCGGCGCGCTTGAAGCCCGGCTTGTCGAGGATCGTCTCGACCCGGGCGTTGATCATCCGGTTGCCGACGGAGCGGTCCTTGGCCCAGGACGGCACGAGCCCCCAGGTGAGCAGCCGCAGCCAGCGCACCGGCTCCGCGGCCGCCGGGCCGCCGTCCGTCTGCGCGTCCTGCGCCTGCTCGACGGCGGCGTCCGCGGTGACGTCGCCGTCCTCGTCGCTCGCCTCGGCCGCCTGCTCGTCCGCGACCTCGCCCGACGCGCCCTCGACCGGCCGCGGCCGGCGTTCGAGGATGACGGGCACCTGCTTGGTCGGGGCGACGTTGTAGTCGGGCGCCGCGGCGTCCGGGGTCTCGCCCGGGCCCGGACCCTCGGTCGCGTCGACCTCGAACTCCTCGACGAGGTCCTCGGGGCGGCTGCTCGCCGCGTAACGTCCGCACACCCCTCCCACCCTGCCACGGCGGGCGCGCGTGCGCGTGGACCCCGATGGGGGTAAGCAGGAGTCATGACCGTCGTCCGGCGCCTCGCCCGTCCCCTGCTCGCCGCCTCGTTCGTCTCGAACGGGCTCGACGCCTTCCGGCACCCGGCGCAGCGCGTCGAGGCCGCTCGGCCGCTCGTCGACCGGGTCGCCGAGCCGCTGGGCCTGCCGCGCGACCCGGAGACGTTCGTCCGGGCGAACGGCGCCGCGATGGCGGCCGCGGGCACCCTCTTCGCGCTCGGCCGGCTGCCCCGGCTCTCGGCCCTCGTCATGGCGCTGACCCTCGCCCCGACCGCCTACGCGCAGCACGCGTTCTGGCAGGAGAAGGACCCGGTGCGCCGCCGCGACCAGCGCCGCGCGCTCGTCCAGGACGCCAGCCTCGTCGGCGCCGCGCTCGTCGCGGCCGTCGACACCCAGGGCCGGCCGGGGCTCGCCTGGCGCAGCCGGCACGCGGTCGAGCAGGCCGAGCGGACCGCGAAGCGCGCGTCCCGGGACGCGAAGCGGGCCGGCAAGCAGGCCAAGCGGGCCGCGCAGCTGGAGACCCGGTACGCCGTCCGGACCGCGCGGAGCACCGCACGCGACGCCGCGGCCTCGGCGCGGTCGGCGCTGCCGGGCTGACCGGGGGCCGACCGGGGCCGACCGGACGGCCTAGGGTCGGGGCATGACCTCCGAGGTCGAGCCCGTCACGCCGACCGCACCACGCCCGGTGGGGCGCACCGTCTTCACCCAGCGCTGGGCGCACCTGACGTTCCTGCACTGGGCCGTCGAGCCCGACGTCGTCGCACCGCTCCTGCTGCCCGGGCTGCGCCCGGACACGATCGACGGCCTCACCTACGTCGCGCTCGTCCCCTTCGTCATGCAGGACGTCGGGCTGCTCGGGGCACCCCGGATGCCGTACGTCGGCGACTTCTGCGAGACGAACGTGCGGCTGTACTCGGTCGACGAGCAGGGCCGGCGCGGCGTCGTCTTCCGCTCGCTCGACGCCTCCCGGGCGGCCCCGGTGCTCGTCGCGCGGTGGGCCCCGGCCTGCCGTACGTCTGGTCCCGGATGCGGTTCTCCGCCCGTCCCACGGCGACCGGCGGGACGGCGACCCCGCCGACGGACGGCGCGGCCCGGCTGCCGCGGGAGGCGTACCCGGCCGGCACCGTGCTCTCCTACACGAGCCGCCGCCGGTGGCCCGCGGCCGGCGCCCCGGCGCACCCGGCGTCCGCCGTACGGGTCCGGGTCGGCGGCCCGGTCGCGGCGGGGCCGCTCGAGCACTTCCTCACCGCCCGCTGGGGCCTGCACCTCGCCGACCGGCGCGGCCGCACCCGGTACTGGCCCAACGACCACCCGCGGTGGCCGCTGCACGCCGCGGAGGTCGTCGACCTGGAGGACCAGGTGCTCGAGGCGGCCGGCTTCCCGGGCCTCGCGGGGCGCCCGCCGGACAGCGTCCTGCACTCCCCCGGGGTCGACGTCCGCTTCGGCCCCGTCCTGCCATAGGCTCGCGGACCATGAGCCTGCCGACCTGGGCGGCCCCGAGGGCCGTCGAACCGGTCGACGCGACGGTCGCCCTGCCCGGGTCGAAGTCGCTGACGAACCGCTACCTCGTGCTCGCCGCGCTCGCGGAGGAGCCGTCCCGCCTGCGTGCCCCGCTGCGGTCGCGCGACACCGACCTCATGGCCGCGGCCGTGGCCGCCCTCGGCGCCGACGTCGTCGACGTCCCGACGACGCAGGCGCTCGGTGCGACCGTCGCCGCCGGGGACGACTGGCTCGTGACCCCCGGCCCGCTGCGCGGCCCGGCGCAGATCGACTGCGGGCTCGCCGGCACCGTCATGCGGTTCCTGCCGCCGGTCGCGGCGCTCGCGGACGGCGATGTCCGGTTCGACGGGGACCCGCGGGCCCGGGAGCGGCCGATGGGGCCGGTCGTGCGCGCCCTGCGCGACCTCGGGGTCGAGGTCGACGACGGCGGCACCGGGCTGCTGCCCTTCACCGTCCGCGGGACGGGCCGGGTGCGGGGCGGGACGGTCCGGATCGACGCGTCCGCGTCGTCCCAGTTCGTCTCCGCGCTGCTGCTCGTCGGTGCCCGGTTCGACGAGGGGCTCGTCGTCGAGCACGTCGGGCCGCCGATCCCCAGCGAGCCGCACGTCGTCATGACCGTCGAGGCGCTGCGGGACGTCGGGGTCGTCGTCGACGACGCCGACCCGTCGGTCTGGCGGGTCGAGCCGGGCCCGGTCGGGGCGCTGGACGTCCAGGTCGAGCCGGACCTGTCGAACGCGGCGCCGTTCCTCGCCGCCGCCGCCGTCACCGGCGGCCGGGTCTTCGTGCCCGGCTGGCCGCAGCACACGACCCAGGCCGGCGACGAGCTGCGCGACCTGCTCGACCAGATGGGCGCCGACGTGTCGCTCGAGCGCGAGGGCCTCACGGTCCGCGGCACCGGCGACCTCTACGGGATCGAGGCGGACCTGCACTCGGCCGGCGAGCTGACGCCGGTCGTCGCGGCGCTGTGCGCGCTCGCCGACACCCCCTCGCACCTGTACGGCATCGCGCACCTGCGCGGCCACGAGACGGACCGGCTCGCCGCCCTCGCGCGCGAGATCAACGCCCTCGGCGGTGACGTCACCGAGACCGAGGACGGCCTCGTCATCCGGCCGAAGCCGTTGCACGGCGGGGTGTTCGCGACCTACCACGACCACCGGCTGGCGACCGCCGGCGCCCTGCTCGGGCTGGCCGTGGACGGCGTCCTCGTGGAGGACGTCGCGACGACCGCGAAGACCCTCCCGGACTTCACGGGCCTGTGGGCGCGGATGCTCGAGGGCGGGGACGCACGCGGGTGACCCCCTCCCGGCGTCGCGCCATGGACGAGTCGGACGTCCGCGTCCGGCCGAACCCGCGCGGCACCAGGCCCCGGACGAAGGAGCGGCCCCGGCACTCGGACGCCGTCGCGGCCCAGGTGCTCACGGTCGACCGGGGGCGCTACACGTGCCTCGTCGGCGGGTTCGACCGCGACACCGGCGACGCACCCGTCACCGGCCCGGCGCACGAGCGGGACGACTCGGGCCTGCAGGACACCGGCGTCCCCGGCACCGTCGTCGTCGCGATGAAGGCCCGCGAGCTCGGCAAGCAGGGGGTCGTCGTCGGGGACCGGGTCGCGCTCGTCGGCGACGTCTCCGGCCGCCCCGACACCCTCGCGCGCGTCGTCCGGGTCGAGGAGCGGGCGTCGCTGCTGCGGCGCAGCGCCGACGACACCGACCCCGTCGAGCGGGTCGTCGTGGCGAACGCCGACCAGCTCTGCATCGTGCTCGCGCTCGCCGACCCGGAGCCGCGGCCCCGGATGGTCGACCGCTGCCTCGTCGCCGCGTACGACGCCGGGATGGACGCGCTCCTCGTGCTCACCAAGGCCGACCTCACCGCACCGGACGAGTTCGTCGCCGGCTACGCGCCGCTCGACGTGCCGTACGTCGTGACCCGGCGGCGCCCGGACGGCGGCATCGAAGGGCTCGACGAGGTGCGGTCGGCGCTGTCGGGGCGGGTCAGCGTGCTCCTCGGGCACTCCGGCGTCGGCAAGTCGACGCTCGTCAACGCGCTCGTCCCCGGCGCCACCCGGTCGGTCGGCGTCGTCAACGACGTCACCGGCCGCGGCCGGCACACCTCGACGTCCGCGCTCGCGCTGCGGCTGCCCGGCGGCGGCTGGTGCGTCGACACCCCGGGGGTCCGCTCCTTCGGGCTCGCGCACGTGGACCCGGACCGGATCATCGGGCACTTCCCCGAACTGGCCGCCGGCACCGACGACTGCCCGCGGGGCTGCTCCCACGACGAGGAGGAGTGCGGCCTCGACGCCTTCGTCGCGGCCGGCGGGGCCGGCCCGGCGGGGGTCGCCCGGCTGGAGTCGCTGCGCCGGCTGCTGCGGTCGAGGGCCGGCTCGCCGGAGGACCCGAAGGACGAGACCCAGCACCTCTGAGCCGATGGAGGCGGGTCCGGCTGCGGCTCAGCCGAAGCTGTCGTGGTGCACCCGGTCGAGCTGGACGCCGTGCGCGCGCAGCAGGGCCGTCACCGCGTCCGTCATCACCGGCGGGCCGGCGACGTAGAAGTCGGCGTCCGGCAGCGCCGGGAGCCGCTCGGTGAGCGGCGCCGTGACGAACCCGACCGTGCCGTCCCACCCGGCGCCGGGGTCGACGAGCGCACCGTGCAGGTGCCCGTCCGGCATCGCCGCCGTGTGCTCGACGAGCTCGTCCCAGCACACGAGCTCGGCCCGGGTGGCGGCGCCGTAGAAGACATGGACCGGCCTCGAGACCCGTTCCGCACCAAGGGTTCCGGGCTGCCGGGCAGAGTCCTTCGCGAGGTGCTGCACGAGCGCCGAGATCGCCGAGATCCCGGTGCCGCCGGCGCCGAGCTCGCCCGGCCGGTCGTGCTCGTCGCCGGCGGCACCGGGATCTCGGCGATCTCGGCGCTCGTGCAGCACCTCGCGAAGGACTCTGCCCGGCAGCCCGGAACCCGTGGT
>JACRAB010000104.1 GCA_016213575.1 Actinomycetota bacterium | reverse complement strand
CTGCGAGACCGGTCGGCCCCGACCCTTCACGGACGACGCGGCCGCCGGCTGCGCGCCGGTGCTGCTGCTCCACGAGCAGCTGCGCGGCACCCGCGCCGGACGGCGCTGGGAGCGGATCGCGCGGGCGCACCGGCTCGAGATCGAGGCGCTCGCCGTCGTCCACCCCGACCTCGGCGCCCGCGCCGGCCGGGCGATCCGGCTGCTCGCCGCCGTGGCGGGCTGCTCGGACCACATCGACGACACGACGCTGGACGCCGTCCGCGCCGTGCTCGACGACCTCGACCGGCTCGGCACCTTCGAGCTGCGCCGTGACGCGCAGTCCCTGCGCGACGAGCTCGCCTACGTGCGCGGGCACAGCTTCGCCGAGCTCATCACCGGCTGAGCCCGCGGGTTCTCCCGACGACGCCCCGTCCGGCGCCGGGTCGGGCACCATGGTCGGACCGCCCCCGGGCGGGACGTCCCGGCAGGCCGGGTGGCGGCCGCGTGGCCCGCAGCCGCCGCCCGGCCCCTGCCGCGCAGCGTGTTTGGTCCGCCGGCCGGCCGGGTACGCAGGAGTCATGAGCGACCAGGGCTACGACGACGAGTTCACCGGCCGGCGCAGCGGCACCACGGGCAGCGTCCCCCGGGCCGACGTCGACACCCGGGCGGAGGTCGCGCGCGCCCTCGGCAAGGAGGTCTACCCCGCGGACCGCGAGGCGCTCGTGCTGCGGGCCGTCGACAACCACGCCTCCGAGGACGTCGTCACGCTCCTCGGCTCGCTGCCGCCCGGCGAGACCTTCGAGAACGTGCAGGACGTCGCCCAGGCGCTCGGGCTCGCGGTGGAGGGCCCGCGACGCTGACCCACGTGCTGCACCGCCCGTAGGGTGGGCCGATGGCAGCCGGATCGTCGTCCGTGACGCTCGAGGTCGCCGGGCGCGAGGTCAAGGTCTCGAGCCCGGACAAGGTCGTGTTCCCGCAGGTGCCCCTCGACGGGCCCGCGGGTGCCGCACCGGTGACCAAGCTCGACCTCGTCCGGTACTACCTCACGGTCGCGGACGGCGCCCTGCGCGGGGTCGCGGGCCGCCCGATGATCCTCAAGCGCTTCGTCAAGGGCATCGACGAGGAGGCCTTCTTCCAGAAGCGGGTCCCGTCGAACAAGCCGGACTGGCTCGACACGGTGACGCTGCACTACCGCTCCGGGACGTCGGCCGAGGAGGTCGTCGTCCGGGACGCCGCCGGGCTGGCCTGGGTCGTCAACCTCGGCTGCGTCGACCTCAACCCGCACCCCGTCCGGGCCGAGGACCTCGACCGTCCCGACGAGCTGCGCATCGACCTCGACCCGCTGCCCGGCGTCCCGTGGGAGCAGACCGTCGAAGTCGCCCTCGTCGTCCGGGAGGTGCTCGCCGACCACGGGCTCGTCGGGTGGCCGAAGACGTCCGGGTCCCGCGGCTTCCACATCTACGCGCGGGTCGACCCGCTGTGGCAGTACCCGCAGGTGCGGCTCGCGGCGCAGAGCGTGGCGCGCGAGGTCGAGAACCGCGCGCCGGACCTCGCGACGAGCCGCTGGTGGAAGGAGGAGCGCGAGGGCGTCTTCGTCGACTTCAACCAGAACGCCAAGGACCGCACCGTCGCGTCGGCGTACTCGGTGCGGCCGACCGCCGACGCCCGGGTCTCGACACCCCTGACGTGGGACGAGGTCCCGGGCTGCCGGCCCGAGCGGTTCACGCTGCCCGCCGTCCTCACCCGGTACGCCGACCTCGGCGACCCCTGGGCCGGCATCGAGACCGCCGCCGGCTCGCTCGAGCCGCTGCTCGCCCTCGCCGAGCGGCTCGGCCCGGCGGAGAAGCCGCCGCGCGGCTCCGGGACGCCGGACGGTCGCCGGCAGTCGACCATGCCGCTCGTCGAGGTCGCGCGAACGAAGACCAAGCCCGAGGCGCTCGAGGCGCTCGAGCGCTGGAAGGCCAGGCACCCGGACGTCGTCCCGCTCCTCGAGCCGGCCGACGTCCTCGTCGACGGCATGCGCGGCAGCAGCTCGGTCTGGTACCGGGTGCGGGTCAACCTCCAGCACGTCCCGGAGGCGGACCGGCCGGAGCAGGGCCCGTTGGAGGCCGACTACGACCCGTGGGTCCGGATGCGCGAGCGGATGGCCGCGTACGAGGCCGGGCAGAAAGCGGTTACCGACCGGTAGCGTGCGGCCCGTGACGCTCGTGACCACGCTGCGCCTGCCCGGCGCCCGCCGCGACCCGTTCTCCCGGGTCATGGCCTGGTGCGCCTCGACCCGCCCCGGCTCGAAGGTCTTCGCCGTCGCGCTGCCGCCGCTCGACCGCAGCCTCAGCCGGCTCACCGGCGGCCGGGCGACGTTCACCGAGGTCGCCGCAGGGCTGCCGACGGTCTACCTGACGACCCGCGGCGCGCGGTCCGGGGCGGACCGGACGGTGCCGCTGCTCGGCGTCCCGATGGACGGCGACGTCGTCGTCGTGGGCTCGAACTGGGGTGGTGCGAAGCACCCCGGCTGGGTGCACAACCTCGTCGCGTCCCCGTCGGGGCGGCTGGCCTACCGCGGACGCGAGGCCGCGGTCGGGGCCCGCGAGCTGGTGGGCGACGAGGCCGAGCGGGCCTGGGCGCTGGCCCGCGCCACGTACCGCGGCTACCGGCTCTACCCGGAGCGGACCGGCGGCCGGGAGATCCGCCTGTTCCGGCTCACGCAGGGCTGACGGTCACCCGCCGGTGAGAGCGGCCCGGATCCGGTCGGGCACGGGCGTCTTCTCGTTGCCCTGCGCGGTGACGAGCACGTAGACCGTGCGCCCGCGGCACAGGCTCACGCCGTCCCGGACGACGTCGAACGTCAGCGTGAAGCTCGTCCGGCCGACGGCGGCGACGTCGACCTCGACGTACGCGGCGTCGCCGTAGCCGAGCCCGCCCGACCAGTCGAGCTCGGTCCGCACGAGCATGACGTCGTACCCGCCCGCGATGAGGTCGGTGTACGGCAGGCCGCGCGCGGCGAGGAAGGCCGTCATCGCGTCGTCGAAGTACGCGAGGTACCAGGCGTTGAAGACGACGCCCTGGCGGTCGACCTCGAGGTACCGGGGGCTCAGCGGGTGACGGAACGGCTCCACGCCGCGGAGCATAGGCGCTGCCCCGGCGCTGCCGCTGCCGCCGGGCATCGGTAGGGTCGCAGCACGTGAGCACCCAGTGGACCGGCGGGCGGACCGACGGGCGCACCGCGGACGACCCGTGGCGCCGGTCCCGGCTCGTCGGGGTGCCCGAGGCAGGGCAGGCCGGCAAGGACGCCGCCGTGCTCCACGCCGTCCAGGCCGACCTGCACAACCACTCCCTGAACTCCGACGGTCTCGGCGACCCCGAGCGGGCCTTCGCGCAGATGCGCGCCGCCGGGCTGGACGCCGCCGCGCTCACCGACCACGCCTCGACGCCCCGGGACCTCGTCGCCACGCTGTCGCTCGAGCAGTACCCGACCCGGGACGCGCTCGCCCTCGGCCGGCTCACCCCGCGGTCCATCGACGACGCGAAGTGGCTGCGGGTCGGGGAGGTCGCCGACAGCCACGACGCCCCGGGCGAGTTCACCGCCGTCCGCGGGTTCGAGTGGACCGAGCCGTGGCTCGGCCACGTCAACGTCTGGTTCTCGCACGGCTTCGTCCCGGTGCTCACGCCCGGCTCGACGGCCGGCGTCCACGAGTTCCTCGCCCGCGAGGAGCGCACCGCACTGTTCGGCTACAACCACCCCGGCCGCGAGCCCGGGCGGCTGCACAACTTCGCCGTCCCCGGCCCCGACCTCGACCCGGGCGCGACGCTGCCGCCGCGGCTCGTCGCGACCGAGGTCTTCAACCGCACCGAGGACTTCCTCTTCGGCGGCTACGCCGAGCGGCTGCCGTCCCCGATCGTCGACGTCCTCGACGCCGGCTGGCGGCCCGGCCTCACCGGCTCCAGCGACGAGCACGGCCGGTCGTACGGGCTCGTCGGCAAGGGGCGCACCGGGCTGTGGGTCCGCGAGCTGAGCCGCGAGGGCGTCCGGGAAGCGCTCGAGGCACGCCGCACGTTCGCGACCCGGGAGGTCCGGCTCCGCCTGGACGCCGCGCTCGACGGCGTCCGGATGGGCGGCCGGTTCGACGCCGGCCGGCCGGGCGGACGGCGCACGCTCGTCGTCGACGTCGACCTGCCGGACGGCGCGGGCCGCCCGGTCGAGCTCCAGCTGCTCACGTCGGCGCACCCGGAGGGGACCGCGCCCGCGCCCGCGAACACGGTCCGCACGGCCGACCCCGAGGACGCCGGCGTCCGCGTCGTGGCGCGGGTCCCGGCCCGGCTCGGCGAGCTCGTCGTCACCGACGTCGAGGTGCCGGACGACGCGGCCTGGCTGGTCCTGCGGGTCGCCGACCCGGCCCGGCGGTACGGCGCCGCGGCGCCGCGCGAGCACCCCGCGAACTGCTGGGGCCTGGCGTACGGGAGTCCCTGGTCCTGACGCCCGACAGTCCTGACGCCCGACCTGGGCATTCCGTCGATCTTGACCTTCGAGTTGACGTACGGTAACCGCGTGATCGCAGTCGGACTGGTCGCAGCCCTCGAGCGGCTGCGCCCGGTGGTCGACCTCGTCCCTGCCGCCTTCGTCGCCGTCGACGCGGACGAGCACGTCACCGTCTGGAACCCGGCCGCCGAGCAGCTGTTCGGATGGCGCGCGGCCGACGTCCTCGGCGCGCCCGACCCGACGCTGGGCCCGCGCGGCCAGGCCTGCACCGACCTGCTGGGGACCCCGCACGAGGTGACCCGGCGACGCATCGACGGCGAGGACGTCGACCTCACCGTCGTCAGCCAGGCCCTGCACGACGCCCAGGGGCTGCCCGCCGGCCGGCTCAGCGTCTACGCGGGCGGGGCCGAGCGCCGCCGGCTCGAGGTGCAGCTCGCCGTGCGGGCCAAGCAGCAGGTCGCCGTGGTCCGGCTCGGGGAGGCGGCGCTCGGCGCGACCTCGATGGCCGACGTCTCCGCCGAGGCGGTGCGCACGGTCGCCACGACGACCGGTCTGCCCGCGACGGCGCTGCTGCGGACGACGGTGCCCGGCGGGGGCCCGGTCGCCCCGCTGCTCACCGCGGCGGTCGCGGCGCCCGGCTGGGCCGGGGCGGTGCCGTGGGTCGTCGGCGAGCCGGCCCTCGCAGGTGCGGCGACGGCGCGGCAGGCGCTCGCGACCCGGCAGGCGGTCGTCACCGAGGTGGACGGCACGGGTCCCGACGGCGCGGGGCCGGCCGGGGACGGCCCGGCCGGCGAGGACGACGCGCTGCGCGCGCAGGGCGTCCGGGCGCTCGCGGCGGTCGTCGTCGGGCCGCCGAGCGACCCGTGGGGCG
>JACRAB010000103.1 GCA_016213575.1 Actinomycetota bacterium | reverse complement strand
GTAGCGGTCGACGTCGACGGCGAGCCCGTCGGCGAGGACCTGCCGGGTCGAGGTGTCGATCAGGTCGCCGGTGTCGACGAGCCGGGCGACGGCGTCCCGCCCGCCGAGGGCCGCGGCGAGCGCGGCGACGTGCTCGGCCGGGGCGAGGACGAACCAGTCGAGGTCCGGGTCCCCGACGCCCGTGAACAGGGACGCCGGGTCCAGCCGCACGACCTCGGGCGGCGGGCCGCCGGCGGCCAGCACGTCGACGAGCGCCTGCGCACCGGTCCGCAGCCGCTCGGCGACGCCGTCCGGCAGCGGGCCGAGCGGGGACGTCCGGTCGGCCACGACGACCCGGCGGACCGGCGGCCCGTCGTGGCCGCGGCGGTGCGGGTCGGCGACGTCGGGCGGCGCGGGAGCGCTGTCCGGGTCCCCGGGGACGACGCCGACCATGAGCGAGAGCAGCAGCCGCAGGTCACCCGCGTCCTGCGCGAGCGGCCCGTACGTCGACAGGTCGACCCAGTCGGCGACCGGCCACCGGCCGACAAGGCCGTGCGTCGGCTTGAGGCCGAGCAGCCCGCAGAACGCCGCGGGGATGCGCACCGAGCCCCCGCCGTCCGTCGCCGTCGCGACCGGCACCAGCCCTGCCGCCAGCGCTGCGCCCGAGCCGCCGCTCGAGCCGCCCGGGGACCGCTCGGGGTTCCACGGGTTGCGCGTCACCCCGTGCGCGGACGACGCGGTGAAGCCCTCGATCGCGAGCTCGGGCAGCGCGGTCTTGCCGACGACGACCCCGCCCGCCGCCCGGTACCGCGCCGGGACCACCTCGTCGGTGACGGCCGGAGGGGCCGCCGCGAAGAGCCGCGAACCACGCCGGGTGGGCAGGCCCGCGACGTCCTCGAGGTCCTTGACGAGCACGGGGACGCCGGCGAGCGGGCGCCGCCCGAGCACCGCGGCGACGGCGTCCGCCCGGGTCCGGTGCCGCCGGTGCTCGGCCTCGACCTCGGCGTCGAGCGCGTCCGCCTCGGCGAGCGCCTCGTCCGCGCGCAGCGCCACGACGGCCCTCAGAGCGGTGGCCGCGGCGATCCGGCGCAGCGACTCCTCGACGCACGCGCGGGCGGTGACGACACGGTCGGCGACGGCCCGGGCCGTCCCGCCGACCGGTCCGGTCACCGCCGTCCGGCCCGCGGCCCGAGCAGCCCGAGGGGGACGCCGAGAACCGCGACACCCGCCCGGCCCACCTCGTGGAGGCGGGGCAGGCGGGCGAACGTGTCGGGCCCGGCGAACCGGGGACGTTCCGGACCTGAGGGCGGCGCGACGGGCGGCTCTGCCGTCACTTGCGCCCGTTGCGAGGGCTGGCCAGGCGGGTGCCCGTCCAGTCGCTGCAGGCGCTGATCGTGCTCGTCGCGTGCAGCCCGGCGGTCGGGGCGGCGTCCTCGATCTCCGCGGGCTCGACGTGCCCGGGCCGCCCGGACTTGGGGGTGAGCAACCAGACGACCCCGCCCTCGGCGAGGTTCGTCAGAGCGTCCATGAGGGAGTCGACGAGATCCCCGTCGCCGTCGCGCCACCAGTAGACGGCGGCGTCCACGACCTCCTGGTTGTCCTCGTCGACCATCTCGTTGCCGGTCAGGTCCTCGACGGCGAGCCGGAGCTCGTCGTCCACGTCGTCGTCGTAGCCGAACTCCTGGACCACCTGTCCAGGGCGGAAGCCCAGGCGACCTGCCATGGACTGATCCGCCGCGGACTCCGCGGTCGTGCCCACCTCGATGACCTCCTCCTCCTTCGACCGGTCGAACACCATGTCGATTCGTCACGCTAGTGCACTGCACTCCCCCTGCCGAGCGCAACCGCCCGCAGGGCGATCATCGGCGCGTCGCGGCTCCGACCGCAGTGTTTGACGCCGATTCGCGGGTATTGACCGGGTCGGACGGCCCGGATCGTTATCGATCACGACCCCGCCCCGGGCGCCCGCCGAGCACGCACGAGGTTCGTCACGGGTGCGTCACGGTGCGGGACGGCGTCCCACCCATCGGGCTACCGGGGGGTAGATGTGACGATCGACGGGCAGGGGACGAGGATGGGGTGCAAGACCCCGCGGTGAGGTGCTGCTCACGAGGCCCGGCCCCACCCGACGAGGACCTGCGACAAGGAGAAGACGTGGCTGCACGCGAGGACGCCGGACCGATCCTCAACGGGCTCCCGAGCCAGCTCCCGGACATCGACCCGGAGGAGACGGCCGAGTGGCTCGCCTCGCTCGACGGCGCGGTGGACGAGCGCGGCCGCGACCGGGCCCGCTACCTCATGCTCGCGCTGCTCCAGCGCGCCCGGGAGCAGGGCGTCGGGGTGCCGAGCCTGGCCTCGACCGACTACATCAACACGATCCCGCCGGAGCACGAGCCCTGGTTCCCCGGTGACGAGGACGCCGAGCGCGCCTACCGCCGCTGGATCCGCTGGAACGCCGCGGTCATGGTGCACCGCGCCCAGCGCGCGAACATCGGGGTCGGCGGCCACATCTCGACGTACGCGTCGTCCGCGACCCTCTACGAGGTCGGCTTCAACCACTTCTTCCGCGGCAAGGACCACCCCGGCGGCGGCGACCAGGTCTTCATCCAGGGCCACGCCTCCCCCGGCGTCTACGCCCGGGCGTTCCTCGAGGGCCGGCTCACCGAGCAGCAGCTCGACGGCTTCCGCCAGGAGAAGTCGCACCCGACGGGCGGGCTGCCGTCCTACCCGCACCCGCGGCTCATGCCGGACTTCTGGGAGTTCCCCACCGTGTCGATGGGCCTCGGCCCGATCAACGCGATCTACCAGGCCCAGTTCAACAAGTACCTGCAGGCCCGCGGCGTCAAGGACACCAGCCAGCAGCACGTGTGGGCGTTCCTCGGCGACGGCGAGATGGACGAGGTCGAGAGCCGCGGCGCGCTGCAGATCGCGGCGTACGAGGAGCTCGACAACCTCACGTTCGTCGTCAACTGCAACCTGCAGCGGCTCGACGGCCCGGTCCGCGGCAACGGCAAGATCATCCAGGAGCTGGAGTCGTACTTCCGCGGCGCCGGCTGGAACGTCGTCAAGGTCGTCTGGGGCCGCGAGTGGGACCCGCTGCTCGCCGCCGACCGCGACCACGCTCTCGTCAACCTCATGAACGCCACCCCGGACGGCGACTACCAGACGTTCCGGACCGAGGACGGCGGCTTCATCCGTGAGAACTTCTTCGGGCGCGACCCGCGGACCCGCCGGCTCGTCGAGGGCATGACGGACGACCAGATCTGGTCGCTGCGCCGCGGCGGTCACGACTACCGCAAGGTGTTCGCGGCCTACAAGCTCGCGAGCGAGCACCGGGGCCAGCCGACCGTCATCCTCGCCAAGACCATCAAGGGCTGGACGCTCGGCCCGCACTTCGCGGGCCGCAACGCGACGCACCAGATGAAGAAGTTCAGCCTCGACGACCTCAAGCTCCTGCGCGACCGGCTGCGGATCCCGTTCACCGACGAGCAGCTCGAGGCCGACCCGTACCTGCCGCCGTACTACAACCCGGGCGACTCCGACCCGGTCATCCAGCACCTGCGCGAGGTGCGGACGCGGCTCGGCGGCGCGCTGCCGCAGCGCCGGGTCACCGGCTCGACGCTCAAGCTCCCGGACGACACCGCCTACGAGGGCGCCCGCCGGGGCTCGGGCAAGCAGCAGATCGCCACGACGATGGCGTTCGTCCGGATCCTCAAGGACCTCATGCGGGACAAGGAGTTCGGCCCCCGCGTCGTCCCGATCATCCCCGACGAGGCCCGCACGTTCGGGATGGACTCGTTCTTCCCGACGGCGAAGATCTACAACCCGCACGGCCAGCGCTACGTCTCGGTCGACCGCGACCTCATGCTCGCCTACAAGGAGTCGGAGTCCGGCCAGATCCTGCACCTGGGGATCAACGAGGCCGGCTCGGCGGCGGCGTTCACCGCGGTCGGCTCGTCGTACGCGACGCACGGCGAGCCGAAGGTGCCGATCTACATCTTCTACTCGATGTTCGGCTTCCAGCGGACGGCGGACGCGCTGTGGGCGTCCGCCGACCAGATGTGCCGAGGCTTCGTCATCGGCGCCACGGCGGGCCGCACGACGCTCACCGGCGAGGGCCTGCAGCACGCCGACGGGCACTCGCCGATCCTCGCCGCGACGAACCCGGCGGTCGTCTCCTACGACCCGGCCTACGGGTACGAGATCGGCCACATCATGCGCGACGGCCTGCGCCGGATGTACGGCGAGTCGCCCGAGGACGTCTACTACTACCTCACCGTCTACAACGAGCCGATCGTGCAGCCCGCCGAGCCGTCGGACCTCGACGTCGAGGGCGTGCTCCGGGGCATCTACCGGCTGCGGGCCGCGGACGTCCCCGAGGGCGAGCAGCGCCCCCGGGCGCAGGTGCTCGCGAGCGGCGTCGCGGTGCCGTGGGCGCTCGAGGCGCAGCAGCTGCTCCTCGACGACTGGGGGGTCGCGGCGGACGTCTGGAGCGTCACGAGCTGGACCGAGCTGCGCCGTGACGGGATGCGCTGCGACGAGCAGGCGTTCACCCGCCCCGGCGAGCAGGCGCCGATGCCCTTCGTGACCCGGCGGCTGGCCGGCGCACCCGGCCCGGTCGTCGCGGTGAGCGACTACATGCGCCAGGTGCCCGACCAGATCCGGCAGTGGGTGCCGCAGGACTTCAGCTCGCTGGGCACCGACGGGTTCGGCTTCTCCGACACCCGCCCGGCGGCGCGCCGGTTCTTCCTCGTGGACGGCCCGTCGATCGTCACCAAGGTGCTCCAGCAGCTCGCCGTCCGCGGCGAGGTCGACCCGTCGCTGCCGGGTCAGGCGATCGAGCGCTACCGGCTGCTCGACGTCACCGCCGGGACCACCGGCTCCTCGGGCGGCGACGCCTGACGGAGCGGACCACCCGCGCAGGACCGCCCTCGTCCCCGTCCGGGGCCGAGGGTGGTCCTGCGTCCCGGTGGGGCGGCGTGACGCCGCCGCGGCGCCGACGGGACGGTCAGCCCCGGCGGAAGAACCGCCGCTGCTCGGACCGGTCGTCGGCCGCCGTGAGGTCGACGACCTCCTCGACCTGCTCGCGGACGTCCAGCGACCCCTCGGCCGGGCCGAGCCGGATCGGACCGGTCGCCGGGCCGCTGCCGTAGCCGGGCCCCGGGGTGTCCTGGAGCGAGAGGTCCGTGGGCGGCGGCGCCGCCGGTGCCGCGGCGGGCGGCTCGGGCTCACCGGAGCGGGTCGCGATGAGCCGCTCGAGCTCGCTGCGCAGGACGGCGGCCCCGTGCGCGTCCGGGTGCTGGCCGAGGGCCTGGAGGTGGCGGCGGGCCTCGCCGACCCGGCCCGCCTCGACGGCGGCCTCGACGAGCTGGCGGCCGGCCTCGAGGTCGTGCTCGCGGGGCCGCCAGTGGCCGACGCCGAGGTTGAGCGCGTCACCGGGCAGGCCCGCGTCCCGGAGCATGAGCAGACCGGTCGCGAGCGCGTCGCCCGACGGGTCCCGCTCGGCGGCCGTCGCGAGCCGGCGCAGCGCCTGGTCGCGGTCGTCGTGGATCGAGAGCCGGGCGAGCTCGACGAGCGGGAACCAGGCCCGCGGCGAGTGGGCGAGCTCCTCCGCGAGCGACCAGACGGCGTCGTCGGCCGACCGGACGCGCTCGTTGACCGGGTGCCCCTCGGCGGCGTGCAGACGGACCACCTCGGCGAGCTGCGCGAACGCGACGACGTCGTTCGGGTCCTCCCGGAGCACGGCCCAGAGCCGGTTCTCCTCGGCCGGGTCGACGGGCAGCGGCTCCGTGAACGCGGCGGTCGCCGTCGCCGCGGGGACCTCGGCCGGGTCTGTGGTGCGCCCTGCGAAGAGCGTTCTCAAACGGTCGAAAGCCTTCATGTCGTTCCTTCCAAGAAGCGGCCCCCCGAGGCCGTCGCCCCGCTGTTCGAGCGACTCGTCCGGTTCCGTCCTTTTCCCGACCCTAGTCCCGGGTCCCGACAGGAGCGAACGACGTCGCCCGATCGGGTGACGCGCGCCGGGCCGCCGACGTTGCCCCGTCCGGCGCGCCGCGACGCCGCGGACCCGGCGCGCCCGGGACCGACGTCCGGGCCTTGCGCCCGACGGGCCTGCACGATGAGGTTCGACGAGGGACCGTGCGTGCACCGTGCGGCCGACGGCACGGGAGGGGCAGGCGTGGGGAAGACCAAGGGCGACCGCGAGGACGACGGACGACGGCTGAAGGGCGTCGCGAAGCTCTCCAAGGATGCGTACGAGGCCGAGCTCATCACGCTCCAGGCCGACCTCGTCGCGCTCCAGGAGTGGGTCAAGACGACGGGCCAGCGGGTCGTCGTCGTCTTCGAGGGCCGGGACGCCGCCGGCAAGGGCAGCACGATCAAGCGCGTCACCGAGTACCTCAACCCCCGGGTCGCCCGGATCGTCGCCCTCCCGACGCCGACCGAGCGCGAGAAGAGCCAGTGGTACTTCCAGCGCTACATCCCGCACCTGCCCGCGGCCGGCGAGATCGTCCTGTTCGACCGCTCCTGGTACAACCGGGCCGGGGTCGAGCGCGTCATGGGCTACTGCACGGTCGAGGAGTACCGCCGCTTCCTGCATCAGTGCCCGACGTTCGAGCGGATGCTCGTCGAGGACGGCATCCACCTCGTGAAGTACTGGTTCTCGGTGAGCGACGAGGAGCAGGAGCGGCGCTTCCGGTCCCGCCTGGAGGACCCGCTGCGGCAGTGGAAGTTCTCCCCCAACGACCTGCTGACCCGCGACAAGTGGGTCGAGTTCTCCCGGGCCAAGGACGAGATGTTCGTCCACACCGACCTGCCGGAGGCTCCCTGGTACGTCGTCGAGGCCGAGATCAAGCGGCACGCCCGGCTGAACATGATCAAGCACTTCCTCGGCATCCTGCCCTGGCAGAAGGTCGAGGTGCCGGTCGTCAAGCTCCCGCCGCGGCCGCCGGCCAAGGACTACGAGCGCCCGCCGCGCGAGCTGTTCCGCAGCGTCCCCGACCACGCCGCCTCGCTCATCGCGAAGCAGGGCTGACGGGCCGCCCGACCACCCCGCGCGGGGCTGCTCCGGCCTGTCCGCCGACCGGGCGCTCAGGTGTGCCCGTTGTCACATCGGCACAAAGACGCACTGACGGCGCGGGGGCGCGCGGGGCTACAGTCCACCCGTGAGCAGCGACGGGTCGGTGAGCGCGTCCGACCCGTCCCTGACGCGGCTGCGCCGGGCCGCGGGGACCCTCGCGACGGCCGCGCTGCAGCGGATGGACGAGCGGCTGCCCTGGTACAGCGCGATGCCCGCCGAGGAGCGCTCCTGGGTCGGGCTCGTCGCCCAGGCCGGCATCGGCGCGTTCGTCACCTGGTACGGCAACCCCGGTCGCGAGCTCGAGATCACCGCGGACGTCTTCGGGACGGCGCCGCGCGAGCTGACCCGGTCGATCTCGCTCCAGCAGACCCTCGAGCTCATGCGCGTCGTCGTCGACGTCGTCGAGGACCAGGGCGTCGCGCTCGAGGCCCCGGGCGCGCCGCAGCAGCGGATGCGCGAGTCGGTGCTGCGCTACTCCCGTGAGGTCGCCTTCGCGGCGGCCGAGATCTACGCCCGCGCCGCCGAGGCCCGCGGGGCCTGGGACGCCCGGCTCGAGGCCCTCGTCGTCGACGCGCTCGGGCGCGTCGAGGCGGACGACGGGCTGCGCTCCCGGGCGGCGGCGCTGGGCTGGAACGAGACCGAGAAGGTCGCCGTGGTCGTGGGCTCCACGCCGCAGGGCCGCGTCGAGAACGTCGTGGACGACCTGCGCCGTGCGGCCCGCCACCTCGGTGCGGACGCCCTCGTCGGCGTCCAGGGCGACCGCGTCGTCGTCGTCCTCGGCCGGGCCGACGACCCGCTCGCCGCGGCCGGCGCGCTCGCCGAGCGGTTCGGCCCCGGCCCGGTCGTCACCGGACCGGTGATGGCCACCCTCGCCGAGGCGAGCCGGTCGGCGCGGGCGGCCCTCGCCGGCCTCGTCGCGGCCCGCGCCTGGCCCGGTGCCCCGCGACCGGTCGCCGCCGACGAGCTGCTCCCCGAGCGCGTCCTCTCCGGCGACGTCACCGCCCGCCGCGCCCTCGTCGACCGCGCCTACCGGCGCCTCACGGACGACGAGGACTCCCCGCTGCTCGACACCGTCGCCGCCTACCTCGACCTCGGCCGCTCGATCGAGGGCGCGGCCCGGGCCCTGTTCGTCCACCCGAACACCGTGCGGTACCGCCTGCGCCGTGTGTGCGAGATCACCGGCTGGGACCCGGCCGACCCGAGGGAGGGTTTCGTGCTCCAGGTCGCCATCGCCGCAGGTCGCCTGGCCGACGGTCCGCCGCGGTGACACCGTCGACCGCCGTTTTGTAGGAAACCTCCAAACCGGCTGCCGGAGGTTCGTCGCCGCCGGAGCGCCTGATCACGGCCTCCAGCGGCAACTCTTGAGACGTGCTCGCCATCGTCTGCCCGGGACAGGGCTCCCAGACCCCCGGCTTCCTCACCCCGTGGCTCGAGGTCCCCGGCCTCGCCGACCGGCTCGCCGTCTGCTCGCAGGTGACGGGGCTCGACCTCGTCGCGCACGGCACGACGTCCGACGCGGAGACGATCCGGGACACGGCGGTCGCCCAGCCCCTCATCGTCGCCGCCGGCCTGCTCGGGCTCGCCGCGCTCGCCGACCCGGCCGGCACCGCCGACCCCGGCACGGCGACGGGCCTGCCCGCCGGCACCGGCGTCGTCGCCGGGCCCTCGGTCGGCGAGATCACCGCGGCCGCCGCGACCGGCGTCCTCACCCCGGCCCAGGCGCTGACCTTCGTCCGCGAGCGCGGCCGGGCGATGGCCGCGGCGAGCGCCGTCACCCCGACCGGGATGAGCGCCGTCCTCGGCGGCGACCCGGACGAGGTCACGGCCGCGCTCGAGAAGCACGGCCTCACGCCGGCGAACAACAACGGCGGCGGCCAGGTCGTCGCCGCCGGCACGCTCGAGCAGCTCGCGGCCTTCGGCGCCGAGCCGCCGGCCCGGGCCCGGGTCGTCCCGCTCCAGGTCGCGGGGGCGTTCCACACCCACCACATGGCACCCGCCGTCGACACGCTCGCCGCGCTGGCGGCCGGGATCACCCCGGGGGCGCCGTCCGTCACGCTGCTCTCGAACGCGGACGGCGCGGCCGTCGCCGACGGTGCGCAGGCCCTCGCCCGGCTCGTCGCCCAGGTGAGCAACCCGGTCCGCTGGGACCTGTGCACGGCCACCCTCGCCGGCCTCGGCGTCACCGCGCTGCTCGAGCTGCCGCCGGCCGGCACCCTCGCCGGGCTGGCGAAGCGCGCGCTCAAGGGCATCGAGATCGTCGCGCTGAAGACGCCGGACGACCTCGACGCCGCCCGCACCCTCGTCGCGAACCACGGAGGCACCGCATGAGCGACACCACCGTCCCGGCGTCCGGGCACCGCCTCACGGCCCCGCCCGTGACCGGCTACGCCCGCTTCCTCTCGACCGGCAGCTACCGCCCCGAGCGGGTCGTCCCGAACTCGGAGATCGTCGACCGGATCGACTCCTCCGACCAGTGGATCCGCGAGCGCTCCGGGATCGAGAGCCGCCGCTTCGCCCGCCCGGACGAGTCCGTCGTCGACATGGCGGAGGCGGCCTCCCGGGTCGCCCTGGAGCGGGCCGGGCTCACCGGTGCCGACATCGACGTCGTCCTCGTGGCGACGGTGACGCACCCGTACCAGACGCCGTCGGCCGCGACGCTGCTCGCGCACAAGCTCGGCGCCACCCCGGCCGCCGCCTTCGACATCTCCGCGGCCTGCGCGGGCTTCTGCTACGGCGTGGCGCTGGCCAACGACAT
>JACRAB010000019.1 GCA_016213575.1 Actinomycetota bacterium | reverse complement strand
TCCTTGCCGACCTTGTCCATCGCCTCGGCGATGAGGTCGCCGATGGCGGTGTCGGCCGCGGAGATCGAGGCGGTGGCAGCGATCTGCTCCTTGGTCTCGACCTCCTTCGCCTGCGCGAGGAGCTCGGCGCTGACGGCCGAGACGGCCGCCTCGATGCCCCGCTTGAGGGCCATCGGGTTGGCGCCGGCGGCCACGTTGCGCAGGCCCTCCTTGACGAGCGCCTGAGCGAGGACGGTCGCCGTCGTCGTGCCGTCACCGGCGACGTCGTCGGTCTTCTTGGCGACCTCCTTGACGAGCTCGGCGCCGATCTTCTCGTACGGGTCCTCGAGCTCGATCTCCTTGGCGATGGAGACGCCGTCGTTCGTGATCGTGGGGGCGCCCCACTTCTTCTCGAGGACGACGTTGCGGCCCTTCGGCCCGAGGGTGACCCTGACGGCGTCGGCGAGGATGTTCATGCCCCGCTCGAGACCGCGCCGGGCCTCCTCGTCGAACGCGATGATCTTGGCCATCGTGTGGTAGATCCCTCCGCGGTACGGGTGGGTGGAACGGCCGGGTCGGTGCCCGCGACGGACGGGACGCACCGACGCCGTTCCTGTCACGGCGGCGGCACGGCCCTCACCGGACCGGCCAGGAAGCCATCGGCTCCCGTGTCCGTTCGTTCGGGTCGATCGGTTCAGCTCGCGCTGTCACTCTCGACCCGAGAGTGCCAGTCCCATGATTAGCACTCGACCCCCGAGAGTGCAAACCCTCGACGGGCGCGCCATCCGCACGGCGGGCACCCGCCCGTGCTCCGGGACGGGCCTCAGCCCTCGTCGCCGACGAGCGCCTCGAGCACGGGGACGGCAGCGAGCAGGACGTCGAGGTCCGTCCGCGGGAGCGCGAGCATCCGGTCCCGCAGCGCGGCCGAGCGGGCCGTCCGGACGCCGGCGGTGAGCGCCGCGCCGTCCTGCGTGGCGGCGACCCGGACGGCGCGCCGGTCGGCCGGGTCGGTCTCGCGGACGACGAGCCCGGACTCCTCGAGGGCCGCGACGATGCGGGTCAGGGTCGGCGGGGCGACCCCCTCGCGGGTGGCGAGGTCCCCCAGGCGCATCGGACCGAGCTGGGCGAGCGTCGCGAGCGCCGAGAACGTGCCCGGGCCGAGGTCGCCGTCGCCGGAGCGGCGGACGATCCGCGCGAGCCGGCCGAGCGCGAGGTAGAACCGTGCCGCGGCGGCGTCGACCTCGGCCGCCAGGCCGGCGGGCAGGTCCGAGTCCCGGCCCGTGGCCAGGCCCGCGCGGACCGGGGCGGCGGCGCCCGTCGGGTCGGGGGTCGTGTGGTCGGCCACGGTGGTCATCGATCCATCATCGCCGAGCCGTGACGGTCCCCGCGCGTCGAGCCGTCGGCCCGTCGCCGGCACGGTGGTCCGCGCGGCGGCCGGCGGGGGTTGTCCGGGCGGTGCGGCAGGATCGCGGCGTGCGCATCTGCGTCGTCGCCGGGCCGGGTCCGGGGTCGGCCCGGCTCGCGCCCGTGGACGACGCGGGCGCCCCGGCCGGGCCCCGCCGCGACGTCCCCGGCCCCGACGCGATCGCTGCGGCGGTGCGCGAGGCGCCGCCCGACGTCCGCTGGGTCTGGGCGGACGCCACGCAGACCTACCCCGCGGTGCTCGCCGCCGGCGCCCGGGTCGAGCGCTGCCACGACGTCGCGCACACCGAGGCCCAGCTGCTGGGGGCCGTGGGCCGCTGGGGCGAGCCACGCTCGCTCGCGGCCGCGTGGGCCCGGCTCACGGGCGGTCCGGTCCCGCCCGACCCGGAGCCGCTGCCCGCCGCCCTCGGCCCCGGCGGCGACGCCGACGGCGGCGTGCAGGACGCGCTCTTCGACGCCGTCGACGTGCCGTCGGCCCCGGCCGCGCTGCCGCCGGGCACCGACCCGCTCGACGTGCTCGTCGCCGTCCACGCCGACCAGCAGCGCCGGGTCGCCGCCGCCCGGGCGGTCTCCCCCGGGTTCACGCTGCTCGTCGCGGCCGAGTCCGCGAGCGCGCTGGCGGCCGTCGAGATGAGCGCCGCCGGTCTGCCGTGGCGCGCGGACCTGCACGACGCCGTCCTCGTCGAGGCGCTCGGCCCGCGGGCCCCGCACGGCGGCCGGCCGCCCCGGCTCCAGGCGCTCGCCGAGGAGGTCGCCCGGCTGCTCGGCGACCCGCGGCTCAACCCGGACAGCCCGCCCGACGTGCTCCGGGCGCTGCGCCGCGCCGGGGTCCTCGTCTCCTCGACCCGGCGCCACGAGCTGCGCGGCGTCGACCACCCGGCGGTCGGGCCGCTCCTGCAGTACAAGGAGCTCTCCCGGCTGCACACCGCGAACGGCTGGGCCTGGCGCGAGCAGTGGGTCCGCGACGGCCGGTTCCGCCCGGAGTACGTCCCCGGCGGGGTCGTCTCCGGCAGGTGGGCGTCCCGCGGCGGGGGCGCGCTGCAGATCCCGAAGGCGGTCCGCGGCGCGGTCGTCGCCGACCCGGGGCGGGTGCTCGTCGTCGCCGACGCCGGCCAGCTCGAGCCGCGGGTGCTCGCCGCGCTGTCCGCCGACCCCGGCATGGTCGCCGCGACCCAGGCCGGCGACCTCTACGCCGAGATCGCGACCCGCGCGCTCGGCCGCACCGACGCCCGGGCGGAGGCGAAGATCGCGCTGCTCTCGGCGATGTACGGCGGCGGCGCCGGGTCCGCGGCGCCCGCCCTCGCCGCGCTGCGGCGCCGGTTCCCGGCGGCGCTGGAGCTCCTCGAGGAGGCGGCCCGCACCGGTGAGGACGGCGGCTCGGTGCGGTCCGTCCTCGGCCGGACGTCACCGGTGGCCGCTCCCGGCTGGCTCGACGGGCTCGGGCCGGAGGCCGCGGGCGGCCGGGCCCGTGCCCGCGGCCGGTTCACCCGCAACTTCGTCGTCCAGGCCTCGGCGGCGGACTGGGCCGGCGTCCTCGTGGCCGGGCTGCGCACCCGGCTCGCGGCGCTCGGCGACCGGCCGGACGACGCGCGCCTGGTGTTCTTCCAGCACGACGAGGTCGTGCTGGAGGTCCGGGAGGCGCTCGCGGCCGCGGCGGTCGGCGCGGTGACCGACGCGGGCAGCGAGGCGACCCGGCTCGTCCTGCCCGGCACCGGCGTCCGCGTCCCGCTCGAGGCGGCGGTCGTGCGCTCGTACGCCGAGAAGGGCTGACAGCCCCGCCGTACCTGTCCGCCTACCTGTCCGCCTACCTGTCCGCACTCCTGCACGCATTCCTGGCCGCGCGCCCTCACCCGGGGACGCGGCAGGGGCCGCCCCCTCGCGGGAGCGACCCCTGCACGACGAACCCTGGGCAGGTCCTCGTCAGACGAGCCGGACCTGCTCGGCCTGCGGGCCCTTCTGGCCCTGGCCGACCTCGAACTCCACGCGCTGGCCCTCGTCGAGGGACTTGTAGCCATCCGCCTGGATCGCCGACCAGTGGACGAAGACGTCAGCACCGCCGCCGTCGACGGTGATGAAGCCGTAGCCCTTCTCGGCGTTGAACCACTTGACGGTTCCCTGAGCCATTCCTTCTCCTGTTGCCTGACTTGCGACGTGCGGCCCGTGGCACGGCACCCGGGCCGGGTCTCACGCTCGCCGTACCGGAGCCCCGAGGGGCTCGTGTCCGCGATGATCCAACGTGCGGGCCTTCTTGCAGGGTGCAGGAGAGGGCGTGCTCATCGAACCGTTCGACCGGGGCACACTGTAGCCGCTGGACCCCCCTGCGGCCGAGAGCCCGCGGGTACCGAAAATGGGGCGTCTTCGCAGGTGGGCGCATGATCAGCGGTCGATTCGTCCGCTCCGCCGGAGATCACGGGACCGAACGGCGGGCCGCGCGCGACAATGGGTGACGTGCCCGCACAGCCTGCGTCGTCGTCCCCCGCCCCGAGGCTCTACACGGCCCGGCACGTCGGGCTGCGCCGCACGGTCAACTGGCTCAACCTGTCGACCCCGATCGGGCTCGTGCTCGCCCGGCTCAGCGGCGCGACGATCGAGAAGGGGCCGCACGGGGTCCTCGTCGCCCGCGGCCGGCCGCTGCGGTTCCTCGCACCGCGCGCGATGGCGGTGACGATCGGGGACGTCGTCCTGCTGCGCGCCAGCGACGACGCGATGCGCCGCCACCCGTACCTGCTCGACCACGAGGCCAGGCACAGCGCCCAGTTCGCGCTGTGGATCGGCCCGCTCGGGTTCCTCCCGGCGTACCTGCTGTGCGCCGTGTGGTCCTGGTGGCGGGTCCGCGACTTCGCCCTGCGCAACCCGTTCGAGATGCGCGCCGGCCTCGTCGAGGGCGGCTACGTGCGGGCGCCGGAGCAGTGAGCCCCGCGGGTCAGCGCTTGTAGTCGCTGCCGAGGACGACGGTGATGCCCTTGGCCGCCATGTCGGCGTCCTGCTTCACGAGGTCGATCGAGAGCACCTTCGCGACCGCGAGCGCGGACGCCTTCTGGCTGTCCTCGGCGTAGAAGACCGTCGTCGGGATCGTCGGGCGGTAGTTGTCCGGGGTCCCGTTGATCGTCCAGCCCTTGGCCGTGAGCTTGGAGGCCGCACCGCGGGCGAGGCCGCCGGTCGACGTCGAGTTCCGGACGACGATCTCGAGGCTCTTGTCCACGGTCGAGGCCGGGGTCGACGGGGTCTCCTTCGTCGGCTCCTGCGAGGGCTCGCTCTGGGCCGCGGACGGCGACTTCGTCGAGGCCGGCTTCGGCGCGGAGGACTGCCCGCCGGGCTGGGCCGCGCTCGAGACGCCGCCCGCGGGCTCGGCGGTCGTCGTCCCGCCGCCGCCGGAGCCGCCGAAGAGGGTCCAGGCCAGGAGCACGACGCCGACGACGACCACCGCGACGGCGACGACGGGCAGGGCGCCGAGCAGCGGGCTCACCCGGGCCCGGTGGGCCCCGCGGCGGCTCGCCTCGACCGGCATGACGTACTGGTCTTCGTTCCGCTGTCGCGTCGTGTTCATCGAGCACCCCTCAGGGCAGCGACCGGTCCACTGACCGGCGCCACCGCGCTTCGACCCCCGAGGACGGCACGGCGGGGGTCCCCGCCGTGACGGCAGGCGGACGCCTGCCAGACGGACTCCCCGGCCAGCGGGGCTGTGGTGGTTCGGCTCAGCCGTTGATGCCGAGCCGGCGTGCCGAGCGGGCGCGCTGGCGGGACTGCCGCATGCGCCGCAGCCGCTTGACGAGCATCGGGTCGAAGGCGAGCGCGTCGCTGCGGTCGATGAGGGCGTTGAGCACCTGGTAGTACCGCGTCGAGGACATGTCGAACAGCTCGCGGACGGCCTGCTCCTTGGCACCGGCGTACTTCCACCACTGCCGTTCGAACGCGAGGATCTCCTGCTCGCGAGCCGTCAACCCCGCCGACGGCGTGCTCGACTCGATGATCCGAGCGGCTTCCATGAATCCCCTCCAGCCCTGCGACGACGTCACTGTACGGGGAGAACCACAACGGTGTCATTCCACCACTCCGCCGCCGGGGCCCGGCGCCGGGGGGACGACGGGCGGGGGACCCGGATCCCACAAGATCGAATGACACGAGGCCGAGTCTACGTGGGCCCTCCGGGGCCGGAGTCCGGAACGGCGGACGTCAGCCGCCGGAAGGCTGACGCGTGCCGGACGTCCAGCCACAGCAGGGCCAGCCCCTGGACGACGATCCCCAGGCCGTCGCCGCGCCGGCGCGGGGCGCGGGCCGCGAGCGCCACCCCGGACGCGACGTAGCCGACGTCGAGCACCGCGTTGACCCCCGTGCCCCGGGCCATCCGGCGGCCGCGCGCGCGGGCGGCCTCCGGGGTGAGCCCGCTGCGCCGGGCCCGCCGCAGGCCGCGCAGGCCCCAGCCGACGATCGCCAGGTCGACGAGCCCCCACCCGAGGGCCTGCCGGGCGACGTCGCCGACGGTCGAGGTGCTCGTCGTCCGCATCGAGGCGCCGACGTCGAACCCGTGGGCGGCGGCGGCGAGCAGGCCGTCCGGGCCCCGCGAGGGCTGCCCGTCCGCGGTCCGGTCCCGCGGGCCGACGCCGGACGCGATCTGCGTGGGACGCTCGGCCGCGGCCGGGCCGCGGTCCGACCCCCGCTTCAGCGCGGTCACCACGAGACCGGCCGCGACGCTGGCGCCGGCCCACAGCGCGAGGCCCCGCAGCAGGGCGCGCTCCTCGTCGAGGACGGCGGCCACGAGGTCCGCGCCTGTGCCCGCCCGCGCCGTCCCTGCCACCGCTGAAGCCCCCGCCCGACGTGTCATGCCGACCACGGTAGGTCGGCGACCGCCACCGGGACACCCGGGCGCCGGACAGCCGGCCGCCACGTGCCCTAGATTTCCCGCGTGCCGCGTCGTCCGCTCGCCGACCTGCTGGACCCGGGCTGGGCGCAGGCCCTCGCCCCCGTCGAGGAGCGGATCGCCGCCCTCGGCGACTTCCTCCGCGCGGAGGTCGCCGCCGGCCGCGGCTACCTGCCCGCCGGCGAGCACGTGCTCCGCGCCTTCACGCAGCCGCTCGACCGGGTCCGGGTCCTCGTCGTCGGGCAGGACCCGTACCCGACGCCGGGGCACCCGATCGGCCTGTCGTTCGCGGTCGCCCCGGACGTGCGGCCGGTGCCGCGCAGCCTGCAGAACATCTACCGCGAGCTCTGCGCGGACATCGGCTGCCCGCAGCCCTCGACCGGCGACCTCACACCGTGGACCGAGCAGGGCGTCCTGCTCCTCAACAGGGTGCTCACGGTGCGCCCCGGCGGGTCGGCGGCGCACCGCGGCAAGGGCTGGGAGGAGGTCACGGACGCCGCGATCCGGGCTCTCGTCGCCCGCGGCGGGCCGCTCGTCGCGATCCTCTGGGGCCGGGACGCGCAGAACCTCGAGCCGCTCCTCGGGGACGTCCCGCGGATCAAGAGCGCCCACCCGTCGCCGATGTCGGCCGACCGCGGCTTCTTCGGCTCGCGGCCGTTCAGCCGCGCGAACGAGCTGCTCGTGCAGCAGGGCGGCAGCCCGGTGGACTGGTCGCTGCCCTGACCGGGCCGGACGACCCCCGTCAGCCGAAGCGGCGCAGCGAGCGCGTCTCGCGCCGGTAGCCCTCGAAGACCGTGTGCCGGTACTCCAGGCAGGCGCGCTGGTACTCGCCCTCGTCGAGCATCCACGGCTCGGCGACGACGTCGACGCCCTGGAGCAGCTCGTGGAGCGCGGCCATCCGCTGCGGGGCCTCGCCGCGGGCGAGGGCGACGAGCCGGCGGCCGTACCAGGTGACGGCGAAGCCTCGGGTGTCGACCTCGACGAGCCCGGCCGGCACGAGCCGGGCCACGGCGTGCTCGAGCTCGCGCTGGGAGAGGACCAGGTGGTTCATCGCGTCCGCGGCGATGATGACGTCGACGAGGCGGGCCGGGAGCTCCTGGGTGCCGGTGACCCGGACCGCCGCGAGCACCCAGGCGTCGCTGACGAGCCAGCTGCCGAGGTCGTCGAGGACGTCGGCCCTGGGCGGCGCGTCGGCCGCGGTGGCGGGAACCCAGGGGCTCACCGCGTCTCACCGACCGTCGACATAGTGCTCCGCTCCTGCTCGCACACACCGTCCCATCCCCCGGGCCGGCCTGTGGATATCCTCACCCGAAAACGCTCCGTGAGCAACGGTCGTTGGCGAGAGACCGTGTGAGATCCGTCGAACGCACGACACAACTACCGTCGATCAGGCTGGCATTGCTGCGTTTCGCAACGGATCTTATACGCAGAGCGACAAGATCGTTTCTATGACGCAACGGTTGTGACGTCGTCCGATCGGTCGATAACGTCACCGTACGTGGTCGTTCGGCAGCGCGGAGTTCTGCCGATGGACGACGCGAGCTCCTCGAGCTCGCGCACGGTCATCGCCGATCCGTGCTGCGACCCGGCCATCCGGGAGATGGTCTCCTCCATGAGCGTGCCGCCCACGTCGTTGGAGCCGGAGCGCAGCATCGCCCGGGTGCCGTCCGGGCCGAGCTTGACCCAGGACGTCTGGATGTTGTCGACGAGGCCGTGGAGCAGGAGCCGGGCGAGGGCGTGGACGGCGACGTTGTCCCGCATCGTCGGGCCCGGCCGGGCCACCCCGGCGAGGTAGATCGGCGCGCTGTGGTGGACGAACGGCAGCGCGACGAACTCGGTGAAGGCGGCGGCGCCGCCGGCGAGGCTGCGCTCCTGGATCCCGGCGAGGGTCCGCAGGTGCGCGACCCAGTGGGCCGGGGTGTCGACGTGGCCGTACATCATCGTCGAGGACGTCGGCAGCCCGACCGAGTGCGCCGTGGACACGACCTCGACCCAGGTGGACGTCGGCAGCTTGCCCTTGGTGAGGAGCCAGCGGACGTCGTCGTCGAGGATCTCGGCGGCCGTGCCCGGGAGCGATCCGACACCGGCGGCCTTCGCCTCGGTGAGCCACTCGCGCACCGACATCCCGGTGCGGCTCGCGCCGTTGACGACCTCCATCGGGCTGAACGCGTGGACGTGCATGCCGGGCACGCGCTCCTTGACGGCGCGGGCCAGGTCGAAGTACGCCGTGGCGGGCAGCTCGGGGTCGATCCCGCCCTGCATGCAGACCTCGGAGGCGCCGAGCTTCCACGCCTCCTCGGCCCGGTCGGCCACCTCGACGAGGGAGAGCGTGAACGCGTCGAGGTCCTTGCGACGCTGGGCGAACGCGCAGAACCGGCAGCCGGTGTAGCAGACGTTGGTGAAGTTGATGTTCCGGTTCACGACGTACGTGACGTCGTCCCCGACGACGTCCCGGCGCACGTCGTCCGCGATGCCCGCGAGCGCGGCCAGCGCCGGGCCGTCGCAGTGCACGAGGGCCAGGGCCTGCGCGTCGGTGAGCCGGCGCGGGTCGTCGGCGGCGACCGCGAGCGCGGCCGCGACGTCGGCGTCGATCCGTTGCGGGGCAGCGGCTCCGGGCGTGCCGGCGGGCCGGCCCGGCTGGTAGCCCGCCGCCGCGGAGCCCTCGCCGGACGACGCGCCGTGCACCGCCTGCTCGCGCAGCAGCGCCCAGTCGCCGTAGACGTCGTCGAAGTCGGCGCGCTTGTCGCTGCGCCGTCCGGACGTGTCGATCTCGGTGTGCAGGTCGACCCGGCCGCTGCTGCCCCACGTCGGGTCCGGCTCCTGCCACGGCCGCCCGACGGGCAGCGCGCGGACGTCGGCCAGCCCGGTGCCGGCGTCCGCGAGTGCCGCGACGTGCCCGGCGACGCGCGGGTCGAGCCACGGCTCACCGGCGCCGACGATCTCGGGGTGCTCGGTGAGCCGCTCGGTGAGGGTGAACCCGGCGTCCGCGGACCAGCGCTCGAGGTCGTCGAGGTGCGGCCACGGGCGCTCGGGGTTGACGTGG
>JACRAB010000100.1 GCA_016213575.1 Actinomycetota bacterium | reverse complement strand
CGGACGCCGGCCCGGGCGAGGCGGTGCCGCGCGGGGTCTCCGGACCGGCCACCGCGCCGGTCGTCCGGGCCGCCGGCGCGGTGACGGAGGGCCCCGGACCCGTCCGGGCACCCGGGGGAGCCGCGCCCACGCCCACGGGGGACGTCCCGCAGCCGGCGAGGACGGCGCAGGCCGTCATCAGGGCCAGGGCCGCAGGACGGCGGCGTGGGCGCGGCGGCATCAGAAGTCCCCGGCGCTGTCGCAGGTGACGGTCCGGGTCAGGCAGCTCCTCACGCGGTCGTTCATCACCGCCGGGTCCCACGCGACGAAGGCGTCACCGTGCATCGACGACCCCATCCCGGACGACAGCCGGAACCCGGCGCGGGACCCGCGGGTCGGGTAGGTGATGACGAAGGAGACCGAGGGGATGGCCACCGGGAACTCGGCGGTGCAGCGGCCGAGGTGGGCCCAGCCGACGTGCGACCTGTGGTCGGGGCTGTCGAGGTGCTTGCCGTCCCAGCAGTCCGGGAAGCGCATCGTGTAGTGCAGGAGCCCGCCCTGCGCGCAGACCGGCCAGCTGCCGTCCCGGCTGCGGGTCACCCCCTCGACCGGTCCGCCGGCGCAGTAGAACTGGCGGCCCGGCGCACCGCGCGGGGTCGGGACCTGGAGCTTCGGGTCACCGACGATCATGCGGAGCCCGTTCGGCATCGGCAGGGTGGCCGTCTTGTCCTCGAGGAACGACGAGTAGTAGACGGTCACCGTGCTCGGGCGCACCTCCCTGTCACCCGCGTAGAGGGACGGCACCCAGTAGGCCGAGCGGTCGGGGGAGCCCGCCCCGGACGTGCACGAGGTCCGGCCCGAGCGCAGCAGCCGCGCGGTGGTGGTGAAGGCGTCCGCACCCCGGCTGCCCCAGAACGTGTGCCGGTGCGAGGCCCCCGGCCTCCCGGGGAAGACGATGGCGTCGTCGGCGCGCGAGTGGCTGTAGGTGCACGTCGCGTTGAACTCGGCGTTCCGCTTGGCGTCCGCGGGGAACGGCCGCGGCGGGAGCGCCCGGAACGCCGCCACCTGGGCCCGCCAGGCGGCCCGGTCCACCGGCACCCAGCGGCCGGGCGACGGTGCCGCCATGGTCGTCGCGCCGGTGGCGGTGCCACCCGCGCCGTGGGTCCCGCCGTGGGTCCCGTCGTGAGTCGCCGGGCGCACGCGGTCGGGCAGGGCGAGCGCGCTCGTCGCCCCCGTCGCGACGGTGAGGACGGCGAGCGCCAGGGCCCCCAGGCCGAGGGCGCTGCCTCGCGAGGTTCGGCTGGACGGCTTGCGGCGCAACGACGGCACGGGTTCTGCTCCTCGGTCGGGGACGTGTCCGGTGCGGACGGTACGACCGGGGCGGGAAGCACCCATAGAGCCAAAGCTCTATGGGGCGGGGGCGCCGCGCCTGGTTATCCTCACGTGTCGTCCCCTGTCCGAGTGAGGTTCGCAGTGGCCCGTCTGGTCGCGCGGCCCGCCGAAGAGGCGGTCACCGTGGCGGTCGCCCGGACCGCGCTCCTCGCGCGGGCCGCCCTGGCGGCGCCCGCCGCGGTCGTCGCCGCCGTGGCGGACCAGCGGTGGGTGCCCGCAGCGGCCCTCGTGGCGGTCGTGGCGCTGGCGACCGTGGCCGAGCTCGCGGCGCTCTCCCGCACCGTCGGCGGGCTGCGCCGGCCGGAGGTGCTGTGCGCGGCGCTCGCGGCCGACGTCCTCGTCGTGCTGCTCGTGCTCGTGCTGGGAGGTCCCGGGGTCGCCTACTTCGTCGTCGCCGCGGCGTGGTCCTTCCTCGCCGGGGTCCTCCTCGCGCCGCGGGCCGCCGTCCTGCCGGTGCTCGCCATGGTGGTGCAGTGCGGGGTCGCCGCGGCCTCCGCGCTCGGGCGGCCGGGCACCGTCCCCGGGCTGACCGCCGTCCTGCTCGCCGCACCCGTCGCCGTCCTCCTCGCCGGGCTCGGCGGTGCGACCGCGGTCCGGCTCCTGCAGGACCAGGCGCTCTCCGCCGCGATGCTCGTCGGGGTCGTCCAGCGGGAGACTGCCGCGGCGGAGCGGGCCCGGCTCGCCCGCGAGCTCCACGACTCGGTGGGCAAGACGCTGCGGGCGATCTCGCTCGCCGCCGGTGCGCTGCCCGGGTCGGTGCACGGCCGGCCGGGCGCCGCCGAGCAACTCGCGGCGGTGATCCAGTCGAGCGCCGACACCGCGACGACGGAGGCCCGGGAGCTCATCGCGGGGCTGCGGCTCGACCAGCCCGACCGCCGCTTCGTCGACGTGCTCGACGCCGTCTGCCGCGACTGGGCGCAGGGCAACGGGATCCCGGTGCGGGTGCGCGCGAGCGACGTCGAGCCGCCGCTGCACGTGCGGTACGAGCTCGTCCGGGTGCTCGGCGAGGCGCTGACGAACGTCGCCCGGCACGCCTGGGCCACGACGGTCGATGTCCGTTTCCAGGTGCTGCGCACGAGCGCGCGGCTCAGCGTGGCGGACGACGGCTACGGCTTCGCGGTCCCGGCGGACCTGGCCGTCCTGCTGGGCCGCGGGCACGCCGGGCTCGTCGGCATGCGGGAGCGGGCGGAGTCGGTCGGCGGCCGCCTCGACGTCGTCTCGGCGCCCGGCAGCGGGACGACCGTCGCGGTCACGGTGCCCTGGTGATCCGGGTCCTCGTCGTCGACGACAACCCGTCGGTCCGGGCGACCCTGCGGGCGCTGCTCGAGGCCGAGTCCGACGTCAGCGTCGTCGGCGAGGCCGGCGACGGCCTGACCGGGCTGTCGACCGCCCGCCGGCTGCGGCCCGAGGTGACCGTCCTCGACCAGCGGATGCCGGTGGCGGACGGCCTCTCCGTCATCGAGGAGCTGCAGGTGTGCACGCGGGTGCTCGTCCTGACGAGCTCGCCGGACCGGGAGCTCGTCGCACCGATGCTCCGCGGCGGGGCCAGCGGGTACCTCGTCTACGGCGACTTCCGCCCCGACGAGCTGCTGCGCGCGATCCGCGTCGTCGCGGCCGGCGGGAGCTGGCTGTACCCGGGGGCGGCCGCCGTCGCCCTCGACGAGGTGCGGGCGTCGCACGTGCGGGCCAGGACCGTGGAGCAGCGGGTGGCGCAGCGGCGGGCGCTGCGGCGCGGCTTCGGGCTCACGGATCGGGAGCAGGAGGTCCTCGAGCTGGTGTGCGCGGGTGCGTCGAACGCGGACGTCGCGGCCCGGCTGGGCCTGTCGGTGCGCACGGTGAAGAACCACCTGCACCACATCTTCGGCAAGCTCGACGTGTCCAGCCGGACCGAGGCGGTGGTCCGGTGGCAGGGACGCTGAGCACCCTGCCCGGGAGCCGGCCGTCCGGGCGGGCACCGGGGCCCGTGGGCTGGGGCGCGGCGCTGCTCCTCGCCGCGTTCGTGCTGGCCGCGTCGGTGCTGGTGCCCCGGATCGTCTCGGCGGGTCCGTCGGGGCGCTTCTCGGCGGGGGACCCGACGCCGTCCGCGACGCAGGGTGCCCCCGCGCCGACGCCGTCCGCCTCCCCGCTCGCCGGTCCCACCTCGAGCAGCCCGGACCGGTTGCCGGGGCCGGCGACCTCCCGGCCGGCGCCGTCCGCCCCGACGTCCGCCCTGCCGTCCGCCTCGCCGACCGCCGCGCCGTCCGGGCGGCCGACGACGAGGTCCGCGCGGCCCACGACGCGGCCCGCGCCGCGGTTCGAGCCGGTGAAGATCGCCGCCTGGGACCCCCGCAACCGGCTCTACGGGCGGGCGGCGGCCATCGAGTGCCCGACCTGTGCGACGGGCCGCCGGGTGCAGTACCTCGGGCAGGAGAGCAGCCTCGTCGTCCCGCTGCAGGACGTCGCCGTCGCGGGTCGCCGGCAGCTGACGATCGTCTACGAGTCGGCGGAGCCGCGCACCCTCTTCGTCGCGGTGGGGGACCAGGAGCCCGTGACGCTGGACCTCGTCGGGCAGGGGGACTGGACGACCCCGGCCCGGGTGACGGTCGAGGTGTTCGTCCCGGCGGGGGACGTGGACCTGAAGTTCTACAACGCCCGCCTCCCGACGCCGGACCTGGACCAGATCATCCTGCGCTGACTCATCCTGCGCTGACTCATCCTGCGCCGACGGCGGCGCGGCGCAGCGCCGAGTGCACGGCCCGGGCGGTGAGCAGCCCGGCGAGGCGGTCCTGCCCGTCGTCGGCGAGGACCGGCAGCGCCGTCTCGTCGGTGCGGCTCAGGGCGAGGAACGCGTCCCGCGCCGTGAGCGGCAGCCGCAGGCCGTCGCCTCCGGGCGGGCAGCGGTATCCGTCCGGGGCCGGCTCGAGGTCGGCTCCGGTGACGGGCGTGAAGCCCAGCCGGCGCAGCGTCGTGTCGCCCCCGACGAACGTCGCGACCGCGTCGTTCGCCGGGGCCGCGAGCAGGGTCGCCGGGTCGGTGAGCTGGTCCAGCCGGCCGCCGGGGCCGAGGACGGCGACCCGGTCCGCGACCCGGACCGCCTCGTCGAGGTCGTGGGTCACGAAGAGGGCTGTCGTGCCGAGCCGGGTCCGGATCGTCGTGAACTCGTCCTGGAGCCGCTCGCGCTGCACCGGGTCGACGGCGCCGAACGGCTCGTCGAGCAGGAGCACGGGCGGGTCGGCGGCGAGCGCGCGGGCCACCCCGACCCGTTGCTGCTGGCCGCCGGAGAGCTCGTGCGGGTACCGGTCGGCATAGGTGGCGGCGGCCAGGCCGACGAGGTCGAGGAGCTCGCCGACCCGCTGCCGCACCCGGGCCCGGTCCCAGCCGAGCAGCTCCGGGACGGTCGCGACGTTCTCGCCGACCGTCCGGTGCGGGAAGAGCCCGACCCGCTGGATGACGTAGCCGATCCGGCGGCGCAGCCGCACCGGGTCGGTCGCGGTGACGTCCTCGCCGTCGAGGATGATCCGCCCGATCGAGGGCTCGACGAGCCGGTTCACCATCCGCATGGTCGTCGACTTGCCGCAGCCGGACGGCCCGACGAGCGCGACGACCTCGCCGCGGTGCACGTCGAGCGACAGGTGCCCGACGGCGACGGTGCCGTCGGGGTACCGCTTGCCGACGCCGTCGAGGGCGATCATGACGTCCGGGTCGACCATGGTCCCCAGCCTCGCCCGCCGCCGGCCGGGCGCAACCCCGGACGGCGCACCCCGGGCAGCGCGACGCCTCACCGGGTGCCGGCCCGAGGTCGGGCCTAGCGTCGTACGGGTGATCCCGTCCGCCGCCGTCCCGCGCGCCGCGAGCTGCCTGCTCGAGAACGCCTGGGTGTGCCCGGAGTACCTGTCGTCCCGGCGCTCCGAGCTCGTCGACGCCGTCGTCGCGCACCTGCAGATCACGGTCGTCTCGGTCGTCGTCGGCGCGCTCGTCGCGCTGCCGCTGGCGCTGCTCGCCCGCCGGGTGCGCGGCCTGCGGCCGGTCGTCCTCGGGGCGTCGACGGCGCTCTACACGGTGCCCTCGCTGGCCCTGTTCTCGCTGCTGCTCCCGTTCACCGGGCTGTCCCGCACGACGGTCGTCGTGGGGCTCGTCCTGTACTCGCTGACCGTCCTCGTGCGCACGGTGCTCACCGGGCTCGAGGGCGTGCCCGAGGAGGTCCGGGACGCCGCGCGCGGCATGGGGTTCGCGCCGTCCGCGCTGCTGTGGCGGGTCGAGCTGCCGCTCGCGCTGCCCGTCGTCGTCTCCGGGCTGCGGGTCGCGACGGTCTCGACGGTGGCGCTGACGACGGTCGGCACGATCGTCGGCAACGGCGGCCTCGGCGACCTCGTCTACGACGGCCTGCGGACCGACTTCCGCGCCGAGGTGCTCACGGCGTCCGTGCTGTGCGTCGCGCTCGCGCTGGCGCTCGACGCCGTCCTCCTCGTGGCCGGCCGGCTGCTCGTGCCGTGGCGGCGGGGGGTGGCCTGAGTGGGGTGGCTCACCGGCGCCGTCGCCTGGCTCGCCGACGGTGCGCACTGGCAGGGCGCGGACGGCGTCCCGCAGCGCCTGCTCGAGCACGTCGGGCTGTCGGCCGCGGCGGTCGGCATCGGCTGCCTGCTCGCCCTCCCGCTGGGGCTGTGGCTCGGCCACGTCCGGCGCGGCGGCGCGTTCGCCGTCGCGACGGGCAACCTCGCCCGGGCCGTCCCGACGTTCGCCGTCCTCGTGCTGCTCGCGCTGGCGCCGTCCCCGTTCGGGCTCGGGACGACGTCCACCCTCACCGCGCTCGTGCTGTTCGCCGTGCCGCCGCTGCTGACGAACGCCTACGTCGGCGTCCTCGAGGTCGACCCCGCGGCCGTCGACGCGGCCCGCGGGATGGGGCTGACGTCGTCCCAGGTGCTGCGCCGGGTCGAGCTGCCGCTCGCGGTCCCGCTCGTCATGAACGGGGTGCGGCTGGCGGCCGTCCAGGTGGTCGCGACGGCGACGATCGCGGCGCTCGTCGCGGGCGGCGGCCTCGGCCGCATCATCGTCGAGGGCTTCGGCCGGCAGGACCAGCCGCAGCTGCTCGCCGGGGCGTTCCTCGTGCTCGCCCTCGCGCTCGCCGTCGAGGGCGGGATGGAGCTGCTCCAGCGCCGGGTCGACCCGCTGCGCCGGGCCCGGGGCCGCCGCCGGACGGCGGCGGGTGCCCAACTGCAGGTGCAGGGTGGTTCGTCCTGAGATCGCATGGTTCCCATGCGTGCTGCTCCGAAGAAGGCCTCCGTGAAGGCCCTGCCCCTCGTCCTCCTCGCCGCCCTCGGCCTCGCCGCGTGCGGCGGCTCGTCGAACGCGTTCGGCGGCGGCTCGTCGTCCGCCACGTCCGCCGCGGCGGGGTCGCCGTCGGCGACCGGCTCCGGCGGTGACGAGAAGACGCTCACCGTCGGCGGGGCGAACTTCACCGAGATGCTCGTCATGGAGCAGATGTACGGCCAGCTCCTGGAGAAGGCCGGCTACACCGTCGACTACAAGACCGCCGACAACCGGGAGATCTACGCCAAGAGCCTCGCCAGCGGCGAGATCGACGTCGTGCCGGAGTACGCGGCGACGATGGCCGAGTACCTCAACCGGGCCGAGAACGGGCCCGACGCGGCGACGATCGCGACGAACGACGCCGCGGCGACCGTCGCGGCGATGGCGCCGCTCGCCGCGAAGCAGGGCTTCACGGTGCTCGAGCCCTCCCCGGCCGCCGACCAGAACGGTTTCGCGGTGACCCAGGAGTTCTCCACGGCGAACAGGGTGACGACGCTCTCCCAGCTCGCCGCGCTGAAGAAGCCGGTGCGCCTGGCCGCCGTCGTCGAGTGCTCCGACCGGCCGTTCTGCGCGCCCGGGCTGGAGAAGACCTACGGGATGAACGTCTCCGAGGTGCTCCCGCTCGGCTTCGGCAGCCCGCAGGCGAAGCAGGCGGTGCTCACGGGCAAGGCCGACCTCGTCCTCGTCGGGACGACGGACGGCACGCTCGGCGCCCAGAAGCTCGTCCTGCTCGAGGACGACAAGGGCCTGCAGCTCGCGGACAACCTCGTGCCGGTCGTCAACACCGCCTCGGCGGGCGGGGGCGGCGTAGCGGCCGTGCTCGACCCGCTGTCGAAGGCGCTGACGACGCAGGACCTCGCGCGGCTCAACGCCGAGGTCGACGCGCAGCGCAAGAAGCCCGAGGACGTCGCCAAGGCCTACCTCGAGAGCAAGGGTCTGCTCGGGTAGCAGACCGGTCCGGGGGAGCAGACTGGGGTCGTGATCCTCCCGGCGGAGCGCGACCCGCGGCTCGTCACGGTGCGGCGCGGCGGCACGCTGACGGACGAGGACCACCACCTGCTCGGCCTGTGGGCGGCGGCCTGCGCCGAGCACGTCCTCGGGCTCTTCGAGGCGGCCGGGCCGCAGGACCTGCGGCCGCGGCAGGCGATCGCGACGGTGCGGGCGTGGACCCGCGGCGAGGTGACGATGTCGGTGTCGCGCGCCGCGGGCGGCCACGCGAT
>JACRAB010000112.1 GCA_016213575.1 Actinomycetota bacterium | reverse complement strand
TCTGCGTCGCCGGGTTCCTCGCGGCGACGTCCGCCGACCAGGACGGCACCCGGCGCGCGATGCTCATGAACCTCGTGCTCGGCGTCGCGGTGCTCGCGCTCGGCGTCGGCCTCGGGCCGTTCCTCGCCCCGGGCGGTGCGGGCGCGCTCGTCGTCCCCGTCGTCGTCGGGTGGACCGCGACGCTCGTCGCGCTGGCCCGGGCGGCCCGGCGGCACCCGACGGTGCCCGCCGGACCGGCCGCGCGGTCGCCGGGGTCGCCGCCGGGGTCCGCCGCGGTGCCCGCACCCGTCGTCCGGGTCACCGCACCGCGGCCGCCCTCGCGCTGGCGGGGCACCGCGGGCGTCGTCGCGGCGACGATGGCCGTCTCGCTCCTCGCGTTCGTCGTCGTCAGCCGGCTGCCCGAGTCGTCGTCCGCCCAGGACCCCGGGTCCGGCGGTCCGTCCGGCGGGCCCTTCGGTGGCGGCCTGCCCGGCGGCCGGGGGGACGCCGCCCCGCGCAGCGTCAGCGGGACCTACTCCGGCGGCACCCTCGACCTGCGCGCCCGCGGCGACCTGCCGGACACCCCGGTCATGCTCGTCGCCGCGGACTCCCCGACGCTGTGGCGCTCCGCGGTGCTCGACACCTACACCGGGCAGACCTGGGCGCAGACGGCCGCCGCCGACGGCGGCGTGCCGGTGACGGGCGGCGTCGACGTCCGGACGACGCTCGACCCGGTGCCGGACGGGGCTCCGGTGCGCACGGACGGCGTCCGGTGGCTCGCCCCCGGTCCGTTCACGATGCCCCGCCCGGGCACCGCGCTCGAGGTGTCGCTCGGGGCGCGGGACACCGCGTTCCTCGGGGCCGACGGCACGCTCGTGCACCCGCACGGCGGTGGCGGCGACCGCTCGGACGACGAGGTCGGGTACGCCGTCCGCTGGGCGGCCCGGCCGTCGGTCGAGCCCGGTGACGGCAACGGCTCGCCGGTCGACGCGGCCGACCTCGCCGCAGCGGCACCCGCGACCGGGCCGGACGGGGCCGGGCCGGTGCCGGGCGACGGCGACCTCGTGGACGCCGGCCGCTGGCTGCAGACCTCGGGGACCGTGACGGGACGGACCTCCGCCCTCGCGAGGCGGCTCTCGCTCGGCGCCGACTCCCGGTACGCCGCCGTGCGGGCCGTCGAGGACCACCTGCGCGCGACGACCCGGTACACGCTCGACGCGCCCGTGCCGGGCGAGGACCAGGACGCCGTCGACGACTTCCTCTTCCGCTCGAAGCAGGGGTTCTGCGAGCAGTACGCGACGGCCGAGGTCGTCCTCCTGCGCGAGATGGGGATCCCGGCGCGGCTCGCGGTGGGCTTCTCCGGCGGTGGCCTGCCGTCGTCCGACGCGGGTGTGGACCCGACGGTGAGCGACGGCTCGACGCGGCTCGTCCGGGAGTCCGACGCGCACGCCTGGGTCGAGGTCTGGTTCCCGGGCGTCGGCTGGGTGGCGTCCGACCCGACCGCCGGCTCGACGCTCGCCGACCCGCCCGCGCTCGACCGGCTCGGTGCGGGGGTGGAGGAGCACGCCGTGCTGCTCGTCGTGCTCGCGGTCGTGCTCGCGCTCGCCGTCGGCCTCGTCGTGTGGCTCGTCGTGCGCCGGCGGCGCTCTGCGGGCTCCGGCGTGCGGGCGGCGTCCGCCCCGCGCCCCGTCGGCGGTGCCGCGGACCTGCTCGCCGCCTTCGACCGGCTCGAGGCCGCGCTGGACCGGACCGGCGGCCGACGGCGCCCGGAGGAGACCCTCGCCGAGCTCGGGGCCAGGCTCGCCCGGGGCGACGAGCGGTTGCGCGCCGCGGCCGCCGACCTGCCTGCTGACCTGCCTGCCGATCCCGTGCTGGCCGGGGCCGGGTCCGACGGCGGCGACCCGGTCGGGTCGCTCGCCGTCCTCGAACGCCTGCTCTACGCCGCGACCGCGCCGCCGGCCGCCGAGCTGCGCGCTGCGGCGTCCGCCCTCGACGCGGTGACCGCCCGCGTGCTCGCGGCCGAGCGGCTGCCGGAGCCCGTGCCGTCCGCCTGAGGTGCCGGACGTGGCTCACTTGTGAGGGCAGAGCAGATCAGGCACCCGCTGTGTACCTGAACCGCGCCCTCGAATGGTCCGGGACGGTACACAGCGGGTGCCTGAGCGGCGCGTGCACCGACACGCGGCGTTGCTGACCCGGGGGTCAGCACGATCGGCCCGGCGTGGTTGAGTGCTGGCGTGTCCCGGTACTTCCGCATCCTGCGACGACGGGCGGCGCTGCTGCCGTTCGCGGCGGCCGTCGTCGCACGGCTGCCCATCGCCATGGGACCGCTCGGGGTCGTGCTGCTCGTGCAGTCGGTCCGGGACTCCTACTCCGTCGCGGGCATCGTCACCGCAGCCTGGGCGCTCGCCTCCTCGGTCGCGACGCCGCTGCTCGGCCGCGGGCTCGACCGGTTCGGCCAGCCGCTCGTCATCGGGATCACGTCGGTCGCGTCGGGCACGCTGCTCGCGGTCTTCGCGCTGTCGGCGGTCAACGGCGCCTCCGACGCGGTGCTCCTCGTGCTCTCCGCCGGCGTCGGGCTGACGTTCCCGCCGGTCGGGCCGGCGATGCGCGCGGCCTGGCGGGTCGTGCTCACGGACGACGCCGACCGGCGGGCCGCGTACGCCCTCGACGCCGTCGCCGTCGAGACGATCTTCGTCGGCGGGCCGCTGCTGCTTTCGCTGCTCCTCGTCGTCGCGCCACCCGTCGTCCCGCTCCTCGTCACCGCGGTGCTCCTCGCCGGCGGTGGCGCCGCGTACGCGTTCACCGCCGCCGCCCGTGCCGTCCGTCCCGAGGAGCACCACGACGGTGCCGGCCACCGCAGCGCGTCCCCGCTGCGTTCGCGCGGCGTGCTCGCCGTCGTGCTCGTGACGACCGGCCTCGCCGTCGGGTTCGGCCAGTGCGACGTCTCCATCGCCGCGACCGCGCGCGAGGTGCTCGGCAGCCAGGCGAAGGTCGGCCTGCTCTTCACGTTCATCGCGGGCGGCAGCGCGATCGGCGGCCTCTGGTACGGCGCGCGCGTCTGGCGGCGACCCGAGCGCACCCGCTACCCGTTCACCCTCGCCGGGTTCGCCAGCGGGCTCGGGCTCATGGCCCTGCTCATCCTCACGCTCGACGTGCCGCCGCTCGTCGCGGTCCTGCCGGTCATGTTCGTCACCGGCGTCTGCATCGCGCCCGGCCTCATCATCGCCCAGAACCTCGTCGACCACCTCGCCCCGCGCGACCGCCTCAGTGAGGCCCAGGCGTGGCTCAACACCGCGTTCACCACCGGCGGCGCGGCGGGGACGGCGATCGGTGGGCTGCTCGTCGACGTCGGCGGTCCGGGCGTCTCGTTCCTCGGGGCCTGCGCGGCCGTCGGGTGCGCGGCGCTCGCGGCGGCCCTCGTCCAGCCCCGCTGGCGGACGGCGTCCGAGCACCTGCCGCACGGGCAGGCCCCGGCCGCTCCGGTCGCGACCCGGGCCGACGAGGACGCCGCGTGACCGACCGCCCCTTCGCCCCCGCGGAGCAGCGCTGGCTCGCCGGTCTCGGGAAGGTGCGGGACGTCGTCCGGCAGACCCTCGTCGCCGAGCAGGTCGAGGCGGCGCTGGCGCTGCTGCCGCCCGGGCGCACGCGCGTGCTCGACGTCGGGTGCGGGCAGGGCACCCAGGCGCTGCGGGTCGCCCGGCTCGGGCACGACGTCGTCGGGCTCGACCCGTCGGCGGACCTCCTCGACCGGTTCCGCGCCGACCTGGACGGCGAACCACCGGCCGTCCGCGACCGCGTGCGGCTCGTCGTCGGCCCGGGCGAGCAGGCTCCCGACCTCGCCGGCCCGCTCGCGGACGGCGGCTTCGACCTCGTCCTGTGCCACGGCGTCCTCATGTACCTCGACGACGACGCGCCGATGCTCGCCGCGCTCGCGGCCGTCGTGCGACCCGGCGGGCTGCTCAGCCTGCTCGTGCGCAACGGCGTCGGCCTCGCGATGCGCCCGGGCCTGCTCGGCGACTGGGCGCAGGTGCACGAGGCGCTCGCCGGCTCCGGGTACACGAACCGGCTCGGGCTCGACGTCCGCGCCCACACCCCGGCCGGGCTGGACGCCGCCCTGGCCCCGCACGGCCTGACCCGGCGTCGGTGGTGGGGCGTCCGGACGTTCACCGACCACCTCGACGGCCCGCCGCCCGAGGGCGCGGCGCTCGACGACCTGCTCGGCGCCGAGCGTGCGGTGGCGGACGTCGACCCGTACCGGCAGGTCGCGGCCCTCGCGCACGTTCTGTTCGTTCGATAATGATCCATGTATGAGCCGTAAAGAATGACAAGGCTCCGTCCATGGAGCATTATGGACTCATGGCCACTCGCCCGACGCCCGTCCGGACGGCACGTGCCGGGGTGGAGATCGGCCAGCACCTGACGGCATGGCGCAAGCTCCTGGGGCTGACCGCGGAGCAGGTCTCCGAGCGTGCGGGGGTCTCCCGGAACGCCTTGCGACGACTCGAGAACGGCGAGCTGGGCGGGATGGACACCTTCCTCAACGTCGTGCGCGCGCTCGGGCAGCTCGACCGGCTCGTGACCTCGCTCGACCCCTACGAGACCGATCTCGGCCGGGCACGCGCGGACCAGGCACTCCCGCAACGGGTGCGCCGATGAATCCGGGCGCAACGCAGGTCGCTGTGCTCGTGGACGACGCCGGCACGTCGTCAGGGCCGGTCCGTGCGGGGACCGCCTACTTCACGACAGCGCGATCCGTGACCAGCACGACGTTCACCTACGACCGTGGGTACCAGCGGCAGGAGGCGCCCGGTCAACGGGCCGCCTGGGACCTCGGCCCCGATCTTCCGCTCGTGGACGGTCGCGCTCACACCGCGGGGCTGCCCGGTGCGTTCGCCGACAGCGCCCCGGACCGATGGGGTCGCACGCTGATTTCGAAGCGACTCAGGGCACGCGCCCGTGCGGAGGGCCGGACGCCTCCGACGGTCACGGATGTGGACTACCTGCTCGGCGTCAGCGACCTCACCAGACAGGGGGCGCTGCGCTTCTGTCCGCCTGAGGCCGAGGGGGAGCTCCTCGCCGCCGACCTGCAGGTACCGAAGCTCGTCGAGCTGCCGCAGCTGCTGCGTGCGGCCGACGAGGCGGCCTCCGGCGCGGACGGCGGTGAGTCCTCCGACGCGGTCAAGCTTCTGCTCGACGCCGGATCGGCATCACTCGGCGGGGCCAGGCCCAAGGCGTCCGTGCGTGACGGCGACCGGCTCCTCATCGCCAAGTTCCCGCACCCGGCAGACGAGTGGGACGTCATGGCCTGGGAGAAGACGGTCCTCGATCTCGCCGAGAAGGCCGGCATCGGGGTCCCGGGCCGGCGGCTCGAACGGGTCGGCGGACGGCACGTGCTGCTGCTCGAACGCTTCGACAGGACGACGACTGGCCGACGCATCGGCTACCTCAGCGCGATGTCGCTCGTCGGGGCGAAGGACGGCGAGGCTCGGGACTACCTCGAGCTGGCCGAGGCCGTGGCCGACCACGGCGGTGCCGTCCGTGCCGACCTCCGGCAGCTGTGGCGGCGGATCGCCTTCTCCCTCGCGGTCAACAACGTCGACGATCATCTGCGCAACCACGGATTCCTCCGGGCACCTGCCGGCTGGTGCCTCTCGCCCTTGTTCGACGTGAACCCGGATCCCGAAGCGGATTCGCGGGTGACGACGATCGGCTGGGCGGGATCGCGCGAAGAGGCAGCCCGAGCCCTCGTGGACACCGCGGCGACCTTCGGGATGACGCCCGAGGCAGCGGGGCAGGCCCTTGCCGACGTCGGCAGGTCCGTCGCGGGCTGGCGTGCCGCGGCATCGTCGAACGGCGTCGTCGAGGCCGAGGTGCGGCGGTTCGCCGGCGCGTTCAGGCTGCCCGCAGCGCTCGAGTCGCTGTAGGTCGCCGGTCACCCTCACCGCACCGCGAGCAGCACCCGCAGACTCGTCCGGGCGTGGTTGATGCGCGACTTCACGGTGCCCAGCGGGACGTCGAGCCGCTCGGCGATCTCGGCGTAGTCCAGACCCATGAGGTCGCGCAGGACGACCGCCTCGACGACGTGCGGCTGGTCGACGCGGAGCTTCTCGAGGGCCTCGACGAGGTCGAGGCGGGTGCCGGCGAGCACACTGACCCGGGCCGGGTCGGCGACCTCGGGGGCCTGGTCGAGGCCGGCCTCGTCGGCCGTCTTCCGCATCCGCCGGTAGGTCGCGAAGGCGCTGTTGGCGACGACCGGGTAGAGCCAGGTCGTGAACTTGCTCCGGCCGCCGAAGCCGTGGATGCCCTTCGCGACGGCGATGAGCGCCTCCTGGGCGGCGTCCTCGGCGTCCGAGCTGAAGGGCAGGATCCGGGTGCAGCGGCGCAGGACGTCCGGCCGGATCGCCGTGAGCAGCGCGTCGAGGGCGGCTGCGTCGCCGGCTGCGGCCCTGGCCGCGAGGGCGTCGAGGTCGGTGCTGGGTGAGGTCACGTTCACATGATCTCAAACCGGGACGACGTGACGTCACCAGCCATGATCAGGCAGGATGCGCCCGTGGCCACCCCCACGACCGTCGGTCGCTTCCGCGTGCAGCGGTCGCTCGGGTCGGGCGGCTTCGCGACGGTCTGGCTCGCCGAGGACCCGCAGCTCGACTCGCTCGTCGCGGTGAAGATCCTCGCCGACAACTGGGCGGCCAACGCCGACGTGCACCGCCGGTTCGTCGACGAGGCGCGGCTGCTGCGCCGGGTCGACAGCGACCACCTCGTGCGGGTCTACGACATCGGCGAGCTCGACGACGGCCGGCCGTACTTCGTCATGTCGTACGCCGACGGCGGCACCCTCGCCGACCTCGTCAAGGAGCGTCCGCCGCCGTGGCAGCCGGACGACGTCCTCGCGGTCGTCGACGGGATCTCGGCCGCGCTCACCGTGCTCCACCGCAGCGGGATCGTCCACCGGGACGTCAAGCCGGCCAACGTGCTCTTCCGGACGGCGGTCCACGCCGACCGGGCGAGCGGCCCGTTCGCCGGCAAGCGGGTCATGCTCGGGGACCTCGGCATCGCCAAGGACCTGCAGTGGGCCTCCGGGCTCACCCTGCCCGCCGGGTCCCCCGCGTTCATGGCCCCCGAGCAGCGCGACATGGCGGGCCGGATCACCCCGGCGACCGACGTCCACGCGTTCGCGATGACGGTCGGCCGGCTGCTCGGGATCGCCGCCCCGTGGCCGGGCACGGCGCTCGGGGACGTCCTGCGCCGGGCCACCGCCGAGCGTGCCGAGGACCGGACGGCGACCGCCGCGGAGCTCGCGGCCGAGCTGCGCGGCGGGCTCGCCCCCTGGCGGCGCGGCGCCGGGCCGATGCCGACGAGCGAGGTCGCGGCGGCGCTCACGGTGCCGATCCCGATCGGGACCGGCCTGCGGGTACCCGATCCGTCGGTGGCGCTCCCGTC